>JAUVYN010000163.1 GCA_030603065.1 Pseudomonas sp. | reverse complement strand
CTGCTGACCCTGCACGCTGCGCGCAGCATGGACCAGTTCGGCAACAAGGTCGCCCGCCAGCAGATCGCGATGATCAAGGCCGTGGCACCGACCATGCTCTGCAACGTGATCGACCGCGCCATCCAGATCCACGGCGCCAAGGGCGTGTGCCAGGACACTTTCCTCGCCTCTGCCTATGCCAAGGCCCGCACCCTGCGCCTGGCCGACGGCCCGGACGAGGTGCACCTGAACGCCATCGCCAAGCTGGAGATGAGCCGCTACCTGTAAGCCGGCCAAAGGCACAGCGCCCCGGCAGCGTTGCACCCCGCTGGGGTGTAGCGCTCCTGCGCTACGCCATGCGGCGCCGGGTCCAGCTACTGCCTCGCAGAGTATGCACGCAGTTGGGGTGTAGCGCTCCTGCGCTACGCCGTGCTGGTTCGCGAGCTTGCTCGGTGCTTTGGGTTTCGTGCATGCGCCTGCGCGCACCACCCTTCTCAGACACGCCGCAAGTACGTCCCTGTAGGCTCGGCCATGACCATCCATGGTCATGGACGGTCTGAGAACGGTGATGCGCACTGGCGGTAGGACTCGGTGGGGCTGATGGATTACCCCCTTCTGGCTCGCTGTTTGAGTCGCGACGGCAGAATCATGAACGCGCGGGTGGAAGCGCATGGGCTTTTTACCAGACAACTGGCAGCCTACTGCGACGTTTCGGGCGGAATGCCGGGGACCGTCGATGCCCTGGATGGGCATCGCCGAGCGTACAGGGATGTATTCACAGCGTGTCCCCGGCAGGCCGTCAGGAACGGCGCTGGCACCCAACCCGCAGCGACAACGACATGTGCGCAGTAACGCATTACAGGAACCAGCCAGACGAACACTCAAGACGAGAACAAAACCATGAGCAAACTGTTCGACCTGACCGGCAAGGTCGCCATCATCACCGGCTCCACCAAGGGTATCGGCAAGGCCATCGCCGAGGAGTACGCCAAGGCCGGGGCCAAGGTCGTCATCTCCAGCCGCAAGGCGGATGCCTGCGAGCAGGTAGCAAATGAACTCAAGGCGCAGGGCTTCGATGCCCTGCCGATCGCCTGCCATGTAGGCGACAAGGCGCAACTGCAGAACCTGGTCGACAAGACTCTGGAAGCCTGGGGCCGCATCGACATCCTGGTCTGCAACGCGGCCACCAACCCCGTCTACGGCCCAACGCACGACGTCAGCGACGAAGCCTTCGACAAGATCATGGGCACCAATGTGAAGGGCACCTTCTGGCTCTGCAACATGACCATCCCGCACATGGTAAAGCAGGGTGGTGGGTCCATTGTGCTGCTGTCGAGCATCGCGGGCATCCGCGCCAGCGCCAATATCGGCGTCTACGGCATGTCCAAGGCGGCCGAGGCCGGTCTGGCGCGCAACCTGTCGCTGGAATGGGGGCCGAAGAATATTCGCGTCAACTCCATCGCCCCCGGCCTGATCCGGACCGACTTTGCCCAGGCACTGCTGGACGACCCGGACCGCCTCAAGCGCGTTGAAGAAAAGCTGCCCCTGCGCCGGGTCGGCGAGCCGGTGGATATCGCTGGCGTGGCACTGTTCCTGGCATCCGCAGCGGGCGCCTACGTGACCGGCCAGACCATCGTTGCGGACGGCGGCGATACCATCACCTGATGGTGCCGGATTCACCCGCCTTCTATCACGCCAGGCTTTGTCCTGGCGTGGTATTTTGTGCTGCACCCTCCTATCGATCAAAAAACAGACAGACAGGACCTTCTAGATGAGTGAAGCCACCCTGATTGACGTGTTACCCGCACACCGCTTCGACGAAGCCAAGCTGACCGCCTACTTGACCGGCCGCCTGCCAGGCGCTGAGGGTGGCATGAAGGTTCAGCAGTTCCAGGGCGGCCAGTCCAACCCGACCTACCTGCTGGAGATCGGCGGCAAACGCTACGTGCTGCGCAAGAAACCGCCGGGAAAACTGCTGCCGTCGGCGCACATGGTCGAGCGGGAGTTTCAGGTGATCAACGCGCTGGGGCAGACCGACGTTCCGGTGCCCACCGCTCAGCTGCTGTGCGAAGACCCGGAGGTGATCGGTACCGCGTTCTACATCATGGATCACGTTGAGGGGCGCGTTTACTCACAGCCGCTGCTGCCGGACGTGGCTTTCGAGCAGCGTATGCCGATCCACAAGTCGATGATCCAGACCATGGCCAAGCTGCACAACGTGGACTGGAGGGCGGTGGGCTTGGAGAACTACGGGAAGGCCGAGGGCTACGTACCTCGCCAGATCAAGCGCTGGAGCGGGCAATTCGAAGCCAGCCGCACAGGCGACATGCCGTCAATGGACGCGCTGATGGCCTGGCTGCCGGAAAATGCGCCCAAGGATGACTTCACCACCATCGCCCACGGTGATTTCCGGATGGGCAACCTGATCCTCCACCCGACCGAGCCGAAGGTCGTGGCGATACTCGACTGGGAGCTGGCGACACTTGGCCATCCGCTGTCCGATCTGGCCTATTGCTGCCTCCCCTATCATCAGCCGGCCAGTGCAGAAGGCATGCGCGGCATGCAGGGGCTTGACCTCAAGGCACGCAATATACCGGAAGAACAGCAGGTGCTGGACTGGTATTGCGAGTTCACCGGGCGCACCGAAGTGCCGGACTGGAATTTCTTCCTGGCGTTTTCGCTGTTCCGTCTGGCGGCCATCGTGCAGGGTGTGTACCACCGCGCGCTGCAGGGCAATGCCAGTAACGCCGATGCACTGGAAGTGGGCAAGCGCGCCGGGCTGCTGGCCGACATCGGCAGGGAAATCGCCCAGCGCAAGTGACTGGGCAAACCGGAATACGTGCCTCAGGCGCGGCGCGAGCTGTCAGTGCACACGCCCTATGGGGTGTAGCGCTCCCGCGCTACGCCATGCGGAGCCGGAATCAACATTCGAACTATGACAAAAGCGAGCATAGCCATGAGCAAACCAATCAAACGCGTCCTGCTGACCAACGATGATGGTTGGCGCGGGCCCGGCATGAGCGTCATGGAAGAGATCGCCAGAGAGATCGCCGAAGAGGTCTGGATCATCGCGCCGGATCTAGATCAGAGCGGCGTCTCCATGTCCATTACCCTCCACTCCCCGTTGCGCGTCCATCACATGGGCGAAAACCGCCTGAGCGTCAGCGGCACTCCGAGCGACTGCGTTCTGCTCGCGGTCGGCGAGCTGATGCCGGAAATGCCCGATCTGGTACTGTCCGGCGTGAACAGCGGCGCTAATATCAGCGATTCGGTCGCCTATTCCGGCACCATTGGCGGGGCTCTCACCGCGACCCTGATGGGCATTCCGGCCATCGCCCTGTCCCAGGCCTATCACAAGGGCAGCGAGGTGCACTGGGATACCGCCCGCCGGTTCGGCCCCGGCATCGTCCGCGCATTGTTGGAAAAGGGCTGGCCTACCGATTGCGCCATGAATATCAATTTCCCGGCCTGTCCGCCGGATCAGGTCAGCGGTGTCGCTACCTGCCGGGCCCGGGCTGGGAGCATCGGCGGTATCAATATCGAATGC
>JAUVYN010000133.1 GCA_030603065.1 Pseudomonas sp. | reverse complement strand
GGTACAGCTTGGTGTGCAGCGCATGCGGCAGACGGTGATTGCCCTCTGGTATCCGATCAAGAACCAGCGAGCGCTCAAGGATTTCTATCGTCAGCTCGAGCAGGCCGGACTGCCCAAGGTTCTGCGGGCCGAACTCAACGTGCGGCCCGCAGACAACCAGCTGGGACTGAACGGCTCGGGGCTTATTCTGGTGAACCCGCCCTGGCCGCTCTGGGAGGAACTGGAAACTGTGCTGCCCTGGCTGGCCGATCGGCTGGCGCAGTCGGCCGGCGGCGGATACCGCCTCGACTGGCTGGCCGGCGGCCCCTGAGGCTCAGTCCTCCAGCCGGAAACTCAGATCGGCGTGGGCGGTCAGTCGTGCGATCAGTTTTTCGCCCATGGCTGGTGCGGTGGTCCAGATCCCGCCGGGGGTATCGGTGGCGTCGCGAAGCAGGCAAAGTGCGCTTTCGGCAATCATCCGCGAGGTCGAGCCGTAGCCCGGGTCGCGCTTGCCGGATACCCCTACCTTGAGCGTCTGGCCGTTGCCCTCGCCGATGAACAGCAGGTCGTAGAAGCCACTTTCTCGCTCTTCCGGCGTTGGCCCTTCGCCCGGTTTGGGGGCCTTGTCGCTGGACAGGCTACGGTCGCCAGCTACGGCTTCGGCAATTGCCTTGCCCTGATCTCCGGGACCGGTCAGCAGCATCTCGTCGTAGACGAAGTCTTCGCCGTAGGCGTGCCCGAGCAGCGCGTTGGAGCGGTGTACGTTGCGAGTGTTGATGGCCGCCATGATGAAGGGCGCAGCCCAGCTGCCCAGATTTTCATCGTATTCCGGACGGTTGGCCGGCGGTTGCGCCGGGCCCTGAAAGCCGGGTGCCAGTGCGAATGGATCGCTGAGCAGGCGCAACACCTCGGGGTTTTCCTTCGCGGCCGCCATGGTCGCCTTCAGGCTGGCTGCGGTTCCTCCGGAGAAGGTGCCTTTCATCTTGCGCACCCGCCCCTTCACCCGGGGCAACGGGTGTCCGAAGCGCTCCTTGGCCGCCTGTTGCAGGAAAAACACGCCTAGATCGAAGGGAATCGAGTCGAATCCGCAGGAAAAGACGATGCGGGCACCATGCCGGGCTGCCGTCTCGCCGTGGGCATCGATCATCTGACGCATCCAGGCCGGTTCGCCACAAAGATCGACGTAGTCGGTCCCGGTCTCGGCACAGGCGGCGACCAGCTCGGAGCCGTACAGCTGGTAAGGGCCGACGGTGGTAACGATCACCCGAGTGCGCTCGACCATAGCGTACAGGCTGGCCGGATCGCTGGTGTCGGCAACGACCAGCGGGAGGTTCTCAGGTGCCTTGATCTCGTCGCGTACCGCGGCGAGCTTCTCGGCGCTGCGTCCCGCCATCGCCCAGCGGAGAGTCGGGTCGTCGCCATATTGCTGGACCAGATACTCTGCCACCAGGCGGCCGGTATAGCCGGTCGCGCCGTAGACTATGAGGTCGAATTCAGGGCTGTGCTGCATAATTGGTCTACCTTTGTAACGAGGCTGATCGCTGGGGAAGAAACCACTCGAGTTTGGCACAGATCAGGCTGCGCGCTAGTCTCGTTTCGCCGGTGCGAATGACCGCTGATAAGAGCTTGCAGTCGACTGCAAGCCCGTCATTTGGCTTGCAGGGGAACACTGGGTGCGGCAGATGGTCAGTTTGAGTGTGTGAGGCTAACCAGCCTGATGCCCATTTCCTGACTCAAATAGGAGTAAGCACATGGTAGGTTCTAACAATGTCGACCAGGCAGTAGACAAGGCGAAGGACGCCCTCAAGAAAGGCGAGGACACCATCAAGCAGAACGCGGAGTCGGTCAAGACCGGCGAAAGCGGCCGTGAAATCGATGCAGGCAAGGATGCGGTGATGTCCGCCTACAACAAGCTGATGGAAGCGAAGGCGCATTTCCTGCATGCGGCGGAGGTCTCCGGAGTCGAGCTCAAGGGTGGTGCCTACGGACAACTGAACAAGGGCAAGGCGAAGGCTCAGGAGCTGAGTAATCAGGCGACGTCGTTCATACATGAGAAGCCGATGGCTGCGCTGGGTATCGCCTTTGCTGCAGGTTTTATCGTTTCCAAGCTGTGCAGTAGCTCCAAATGAGCGAGACCCCGGGCGAAAACAGAATGGGAACCGGTGCTCCGGGAGCCGTCGATCCATCCGCCCAGGACAAGGACGTACAGGATGAGCTGAAGGATTGGCTGGAGTGGGGCAAGCACGCGGCCGAAACGGGCAAGGACTTCGCGTCGCTGGGTTGGGCCGAGCTGCGTTTGGCGATGTCCGATGCCAAACGCATAGCGATTCTCGGGTTGGCCATGCTGCCGCTGGCGCTGCTCGCCTGGATCGGTCTTTCTGTTCTGCTGGCATGGTTGGCCTACGTGCCGAGCGGTTCGGTCGCCCTCGGACTCGCAGTTTTTCTCGCCGTGCAGGTTATCCCGATCATGGTGATGCTGATGATGATCAAGGGTTACAGCAAGAGTCTTTCACTGCCTGCCACCAAACGGCATATCCAGGCTTTCAAGGAGGCATTCCGAGATGGCGCGAAAGGATCTAGTTGAAGAGATTCGCAAGCTCGACGAGCGGTTGGGAGTGGAGCGTAGTCTGCTAAAGCTCGACGGACGCGATTACGTGGCCTCCCTGAAGAATCGATCTCCCTACTGGCTGATAGGTGGTGGGTTCGTGATGGGGCTGGTTGCTGGCCAGATGGGGCATATGGCGCGGGCCGGGTTGTTCTCGCTGGGCATGGAAGGGGCACGGGTCTGGCGACTGGCCCAGCTATGGATGCCCGGTGCCGGAGAGGCGCCACCGGATGTCGATGCATGATACAAGAGAACGGCAGGGAGCCGTTCTCCGAATCTTCGGGCGCTGCGCAAACAGAGCGGCCTGATACCCCGCTTCCGCAGCCTCGGCCGTCCAGTCTGCTGGTCGTGCTGCTGGCGCTTGCACTGATCTACACGCTTTACTTCGCCAAAACGCTCCTTCTCCCACTGGTCGTCGCCCTGATGTTCGCCCTGCTGCTGGGGCCGCTGGTGGCGCTGTTCAAGCGACTCTACATTCCTCGTCCCCTGTCTGCCGTACTGTTGCTCACAGTACTGCTTGGACCGTTCACCATCCTCGCAGTGGAGTTGGCCGGGCCGGCACAGAAGTGGGCCAAACGGCTCCCGGAGCTTTCCGAACAGCTGACGTCCCAGCTGACCGCCCTCACTGACGCACTGCAAAGCGAAGACGTTGTGGAGGAAATACCGGTGGCGCAGCCCGAGCCCGAGGAGCAGGGGTTTCGCTTCTTTGGCTGGTTTCGCAGCGACCCCGAGCCGGAACCGGCTCCACCTGCGCCGCCGGCACCGGAGCCAGCGGCCAGCGCCGAGATGGCCGAGCGGGTGATGCAGGGCGGTATGGAGTTGGCCATCTCGATGCTCGGGGCGACGCCGCTGGTGCTCGCCCAACTGCTGACGACCGTCATTCTGATCATATTTCTGCTGGTTTTCGGCCCGAACCTGTTCGCTGCTTTCGTCGATCATTTTCCCAGCAGACGGGAAAAGCGCCAGACCATCGCCCTGGTACGTACCATTCAGCGGGAGCTGTCGCGCTATATCCTCACGGTCAGTGCGATCAACGCCTGCCTCGGCATTGTCACTGGCCTGGCCCTTTGGGCGCTGGGGGTGGAGGATGCTGCACTTTGGGGGGCCGTGGTCGGGCTGGCAAATTTCGCCCCCTACGTCGGGCCGATCCTCAGCATGGCCATGCTGGCTCTGGCCGGGCTCGTTCAATATGGACCTGAACCGGTAGCCCTGCTGCCGGTGGCTGTTTACTTCTTCATCAATCTGATCGAGGCGCAGTTCGTCACCCCCATGGTTCTCGGCCACAATATGCGCCTCAACCCGCTGGTAATAATGGTCTGGCTATTGCTTTGGGGTTGGCTGTGGGGAGCAGCCGGCGTTCTGTTGGCGGTACCTTTGCTGGTTTGTCTCAAGCTCGCCTGCGACCAGCTGCACATTCTCTCCGACTGGGTGCGGATCATCGAAACCCGGGCCTGAATTGCTCTGCTCGATTCTCCGTCTCACCGCTGCTTAGAGTATAGTGGCGATTGGCTTTGATGGAGGACGATCAGTGAATGAAGCTACCTTTGGGCTCAGGCAATGGCTGGCTCGTCTCAATCAGGCCGAACTTCCTGCCATGGCGGTGGTGGTTCACGACCTGCTGCGTCTTTCCCAGTCAGAGAATGCCTCTGTTCGCCAGTTGACAGAGGTTCTCCTGCGGGACACCTCGCTTACCTCACGGGTACTTCGAGTCAGCAACAGTGTTTACTGCAACCCAGGCCGTGAAGTCGTCAAGACTATCTCGCGAGCAGTAGTAGTCATCGGCTTCGACCAGGTTCGCATGATCGGCTTGTCCGTCAGTCTGCTGGATGGCTTGCTGCAAGGCGCGCCACGGGAACAATTGCAACGCCTGCTGGGGCGGGCGTTTCACGGCGCAATGCAGGCCCGCAATCTTGCGCACTACAGCGCATTGCCGGAGAAGGAAGAGATATTTATCGCCACGCTTCTGCGCGATATTGGCGAGCTTACGTTCTGGTGTCATGCAGGGCGTCCCGCGGACGAGTTGTTACGACATCTCGATGAAACCAGCGATTCTGGTCAGCGCGACAGGATGGTCCGCGAGCATCTGGGAACGAGTTTCGTCCAGCTTTCGTTGGCATTGCTCAAGGATTGGAATCTGGGTGAAATAGGGCAGTTGGTACAGGCCAGCCATCAGGCCAGCGGTCCGGCTGCCCGCGCCGTAGCACTTGGCGCGAAAATCGCCGAAACGGCAGCGCAGGACTGGCACAGCGAGCAGATGCAAGCGCTGGTGCTGGAGTGTTCAAAGCTCATGGGGGTTGGCGTCGAAGAAGCGATGCAACAGATAGTCGCCAGCACCAACGAGGCGCGGCAGGTTGCCGGCACCTGCTCCAATGGTGATCTCAATGCCTGGATACCCCGACCGGACGAGCAGCCGCTAGATCTGTCCGACCTGCTCCACGTTGAAGAGCCTGACTCCCGTCACGTACTTGCTTCGGTGCAGGACCCGTTGCTGCAGCCTAATCTCGACCTGATGAAGCTGTCTCTGCAAAGCCTGGCGCTGATGACCAAGACACCGATAAATATTGACAGCACACTATCCGCAGCCATGAACGGGCTTCATCTGGGCGCTGGGCTGGAGCGCGTCATGCTAGCAGTGCTGGCGGACAAGCAGACCCGATTCCGGGTCAAGCGCGCCCTTGGCAAAGGTACCCAGGCCTGGGTGCAAAGCTTTGATCTTGCTGTCGCCAATGAGCCGCACATATTCAGCTACGCACTGCAGGGCAGGGAGCCGCTATGGATCGGCAGTGCAGCGTGCCGGACGTTGGAGCCGCTGGTCACCTGCGCAGTACGTAGCTGGTTTGGGGAAGGGCCCTTTTTCATTGCGCCGCTGATTGCCGGTACGCGACCCGTCGGCATTCTGTATGCTGACATGCGCGTCTCAGGCCGAATGCTTGCCAAGGCTCAATTCGATGCCTTCAAGCGCTTCGCTGAACTAACCGGGGCGAGTCTGCAGGCGCTGAGCCGCCGATGACTGGATATCTCGCTTCAGTGGTCTGCGGCGGGCATACAAACACCGGTGCCGGCCAACCCGCAGTAGCCGTGGGGCACCCGATCCAGATACTGCTGATGGTACTCCTCGGCGTGATAGAACGCCGCGAGCCGAAGAATTTCCGTGGTGGGTTCACAGCGGCCTGCTTCGTACAATGCCTGGGCAAAACGCTCCCGGCTGGCCTCTGCCTCCGCAAGCTGCGCGGCGTCCGTGCAATAAATGCCCGAGCGATACTGCGTGCCGATATCGTTGCCCTGGCGCATTCCCTGGGTTGGATCGTGCGCCTCCCAGAAGGTTTTTAGCAGATCGTCCAGGCGGATTTGTTGGGGATCGAAGACTACCAGAACCACTTCGTTGTGACCGGTGCGCCCCGAGCAGACTTCTTCA
>JAUVYN010000044.1 GCA_030603065.1 Pseudomonas sp. | reverse complement strand
ACATTCGCCGCCAGCACCCCGGTAAAGCCGGCAGCGAACTGCCCCGGCAGCGTCATGAGGGAGCTGAATAGGGCGTATTGCGTGGCGGTATAGGCGGTATTGGTCAGACTGGACAGATAGGCGATGAATACCGATATGGCGAGCCCGCCCGTGATGTTGTCGGCGATGATCGCCATGACCAGCCCTGAGGGTTCGGGACCTATAAAGGCGAGCCAGGCGAAGGCGAGGTTTGTCGCAGGCGCCATGAAGGCGGTGAGCAGCAAAATCGGTGCGATACCGAAGCGCGCGACCAGCAGACCGCCCAAGGCGGCGCCCAGTAGCGTCATGCCCAGCCCGAAGGCAGCGGCGATATTGGCGATCTGCGCCTTGCTGAATCCCAGGTCCAGATAGAAGGGATTGGCCATCACCCCCATGAATATATCGCTGATACGGAAGGTCGCGATGAACGCCAGAATGAGCAGGGCAACCTTGCCGTAGCGCTGGAAGAACTCTGCGAAGGGGCAGACCATCGCACCGATGAACCAGGCCGTAAAGCGTTTGCGCAAGCCGTCGTGGCTGGTTTTCGCCAGATAGTCGGCCACTCGCTGTTCCAGCCTGCGAGTAGTGTCCGTTACCTCGACCGAGGGCTCCGCAATGATCAGAGTTGTAATCAAGCCGACTCCCATCAGCACAGCCATCGAGCCGTACGCCAGGGTCCAGCTGTCAAGGGCGGCCAGATGCAGCGCACCGGCGCCTGCGGCAAGAATCGCCACTCTGTAGCCGGTCACGTAAGTCGCCGCCATTGCTGCCTGGCGGTGTTTGGCTTCTGCTTCCACTCGATATGCGTCGATGGCTACATCCTGAGTCGCTGAACCGAAGGCGGCCAGCACCGCGAATATGGCGACCAATTCCAGATTTTCCCGTGGGTCGGTCAGCGCCATGCCAACCAGGGCCCCGGCAATAACGCATTGGGCCAGCAGCATCCAGGCACGGCGACGTCCGAACCAGCGAGTCAGCAGAGGAAGGGGCGCGCGATCGATCAGCGGCGCCCACAGCACCTTGATCGAGTACGCCATGCCGACCCAGCTGAGAAAGCCGATTGCCGCCAGATCGACGCCGATATCGCGAAGCCAGGCGCTGAAGGTGCCTCCGACCAGCAGCAGGGGCAGGCCGGCAGAAAAGCCGAGAAACAGCATGCCGATTACGCGGGGCTTCAAGTAGACGCGCAGCCCTTCTCGGGCCGGCTCGGTAGAGGGCGTATCCTGTGAAACGGTCATTTTTTTCCTTGGGTAAATAGAGACTGACTCAGTCCGGCCAGCCGTAGCGGCGCAGATCGATGCGGCGGTCATCGATGACCACACCTTCGCGCGCCAAACGCTGTTGTTGTTCCTGGTCCGCCGGGCTTCCTGCGGGCAGTGACAGGCGGCCCTGACTATTTACCACACGGTGCCAGGGCAAGTCCGTTCCGTTCGGCAGATTGCCGAGCCAGCGGCCGATCAGGCGCGCGCCACGCCCCATGCCTGCCAAGCGGGCAAGGGCGCCATAACTGGTTACCCGCCCTGCTGGGATGGCTGCAAGGGCGGCAAAGAACGCCTCGCGAGGGCCCGCTCCGCGGGAATCCTCGGGGCCACCGGTCCGGCGCTCTGGCATTGGCTTCTCAGTCATGGATAATGGCGCCTTTGTACTGAATGGGCGAGATCATAATGCCTCCTCTGCTGCTGGCGCTATTACTCCTCATAGCTGGCCCCGCCATGGCCGATACGGTGTGGCTCGACAATGGAGACCGCATTTCCGGAACCATCGAGTTGCTGGACGGCGGGCGGCTGGTCATTCGTACCGAATTTGCTGGGCCCGTGACCATCAATGTAGATCGCATTCGTACCCTTGAGAGTGCGGCGCCACTGCTGGTCAAGACTCGCGACCACTCCGAGCGCGCCCTGGCGATTCGCCCGGCGGAGATTCCCGGGCACGTCCTGGTGGTAAACGGTGCACCCGAACCTGCTCTGTTGCGCGTAAATGCCATCGAACAAATGATGGTCCCCATGCCTTTCATCCAGGACTGGGTTCTGGAAGGCAATGCCGATGCCGCGATGGATGTGCGCAACGCGGCGGTCAAGCAGAGGGACCTCGCGTTTCGTTTCAACACGCGGGCCCGGCATGGCAGTTGGCGGCACACCTTCGGGGGCAACTTCGAACGATATTATCGGGACAACGTGAAAGATCGGCATCTCTGGCAGAGCGAGTATGACCTGGGCTGGTTCTTTGGGGAGAAATGGTTCTGGCAGACCAGCCTGAACTACCAGCGTGACCATGTCTGGGATGTCGCACGGCGCACGCAGGTGGGTATGGGCCCCGGTTACGAGTGGTGGAATACGACGCTGGGCCGCTTCGAGACCTCTGCGCGGCTCGATCATCTGCGGCTGGAGGAGCGCGACGGGACGCTGCGTACCTTCAATGCACTGGGACTGGAATACGCCTATCGGCGGTTCTACTTCGGCAAACGAGTGGAGCTCTATCACGACGCAGAAACGCTTATCCCGGACGATCCGGCTGTGAATTTCATCATCGACGCCGAGCTGGGCGTACGCTACATGTTCAACACCTGGGCGTCCCTCAGCCTGTTGACGCAGTGGGATTACATCAACGGCCGGAACGGCCCAAGTGTCAATGACACGCGTTACCGCATCGGTTTCGGTGTCAGTTGGTGATTACAGGCGCAGGCCACCGTCCAGTTCGAGAATCCGTCCGGTATAGTAATCATTCTCCAACAGGTAAGCCGCAGAGTGTGCGATCTCATCCGGCTTGCCCATGCGCTTGAGCGGAATGCCCGCGGTCATCTTCTCCAGTGCTTCGGGCTTCATGCTGCCGGTCATTTCGGTCTCGATGAAGCCTGGGGCGATGCCAGCCACACGAATGCCGTAGCGCGACAGCTCCTTGGCCCAGGTGACGGTCAGCGCAGCGACGCCGGCCTTGGCTGCCGAGTAGTTCGATTGGCCGATATTGCCTGCCCGGGAGATGGACGAAATGTTGATGATCAGGCCCTGATTGCCCAGCTCGATCATCTTGGCCGCTACTTCCCTCGTGCCGAGGAAGACGCCGGTAAGGTTCACATCGATCACCGATTGCCACTGGGCAAGGCTCATCTTCTGGATTTCGCCGTCGCGTGCCTTGATCAACAGGCCGTCACGGAGAATGCCTGCGTTGTTGATCAGGCCGTTGATGGCACCGAAGTCCTCAGCGATCTGGTTGACGGTGTGCACTACCTGCTCTTCATTGGCTACGTTGCAGATATAGGAGCGGGCCTGGGTGCCATGCGCTGTGCAGGCCTGAACGGCTTCGTCCAGCCGCTCCTGATTGAGGTCGACCAGTGCGAGCCGTGCGCCGCGGCCGGCCAGATACTCGGCCATGCTGCGGCCCAGTCCCTGTCCGCCGCCGGTGATGATGATGACGCTGTCTTTGATCTGCATGTGTCTCTCCAGGAAACAGGTTTGGCTTGGTGATACAGGGCGGCAAGAATGCACCAGAACGACGAATTTATGAACCACCCGGTGTGGTTTTGGTTCGGATTGGAGAGAGTTGCGCGGCTTGAAATCCGGTGGCTGCGTCCCCATGAAAGGTGTTTGATAGCGCAAAAGGTGCCTGAATGATCCGTCTATTGCTTCTGGTCGTGCCGCTGTTGGAGTTGGCCGGCCTGATCCTGCTTGGCCAGGCCATTGGCGTTGGCTACACCCTGCTGTGGGTACTGGTCAGCGGTATTCTTGGCGTAGGCATCATCCAGCGCCAGGGGTGGGGGATGCTCCAGCGGTTGCAACTACAGATGGCGCGCAATGGTTCGCCCTTCGCCGTGCTCAAGTCGGGCATGTGGGGCGTGCTCGCCGGGGTATTGCTGGTCTTTCCCGGCATCCTTACCGACCTGCTCGCAGTGCCAGCCCTGCTGATGGCCCTGACCCATCGCCGCGCCTCCCGCGAGGGCGAGGCGGATGGTCCGCGCGTGTACCGCAACGGTGATCATGACGTCATTGAGGGTGAATGGCAGGCGCAGGACGAATCACGCGACAGGAAGCCGCTCGATCGGCAGTAAAAAAATTGCCGTCCGACCCCTTGAAATACCCTTGGCTATCCCCATTAAGGACACACCAGTTTTGGCAGGTACCGTTCATCGGGGCCTGCCCGGAACAGTGACGCCGTCAGTGGCGTCCTGCAGGCCGCAAGGCCTGTTATCAACTCGGGATGCCGGCATGCCGGCCTTTGCAATGTTAATTGGAGACTCAACACGATGAAGATTCGTCCGTTACACGACCGCGTAGTGGTTCGTCGCAGCGAAGAAGAAACCAAAACCGCTGGTGGCATCGTTCTGCCTGGCTCCGCCGCAGAGAAGCCCAACACCGGCGTCGTGGTAGCTGTGGGTACCGGGCGTCTGCTGGACAACGGTGACGTACGCCAGCTGGCTGTCAAGGAAGGCGACAAGATCGTCTTCGGCCCCTATTCCGGGAGCAGCACCATCAAGATCGACGGCGAAGAGCTGCTGATCATGAGCGAATCCGAAATCTACGGTGTGCTCGAGTCCTGAGCCTGGCTCCAGGCGCCGTGCGCCTGATCGACTCCAGCGAATATCCACGAATTCATTGAAGGAACACGAACATGGCTGCTAAAGAAGTTAAATTCGGTATCACCGGCCGCAACAAGATGCTGGCTGGTGTGAACATTCTGGCTGACGCCGTCAAGGCTACCCTGGGGCCGAAGGGCCGCAACGTTCTGATCGAGCGCAGCTTCGGCGCGCCGATGATCACCAAGGACGGCGTCTCCGTCGCCAAGGAAATCGAGCTGAAGGACAAGTTCGAGAACATGGGCGCCCAGCTGGTCAAGGATGTCGCCTCCCGTGCCAATGACGACGCTGGTGACGGCACCACCACCGCTACCGTTCTGGCCCAGGCCATCGTTACCGAAGGTCTGAAGTCGGTCGCTGCCGGCATGAATCCGATGGACCTCAAGCGTGGCATCGACAAGGCCACCGCGGCCATCGTTGCCGAACTGAAGAACCTGTCCAAGCCCTGTGCAGACTCCAAGGCGATCGCTCAGGTGGGCACCATCTCTGCCAACTCCGACGATTCCATCGGTAAGATCATCGCCGAAGCCATGGACCGCGTTGGCAAGGAAGGCGTCATCACTGTTGAGGAAGGTTCCGGTCTGGACAACGAGCTGTCCGTCGTTGAAGGCATGCAGTTCGACCGCGGCTACCTGTCTCCCTACTTCGTCAACAAGCCGGAAACCATGTCCGCAGAACTGGACAACCCGTTCATCCTGCTGGTCGACAAGAAGATCTCCAACATCCGCGAAATGCTGCCGGTACTGGAAGCCGTTGCCAAGGCCGGTCGTCCGCTGATGATCATCGCCGAGGACGTCGAAGGCGAAGCGCTGGCCACTCTGGTCGTCAACAACATGCGCGGCATCGTCAAGGTCGCTGCGGTCAAGGCGCCTGGCTTCGGTGATCGTCGCAAGGCCATGCTGCAGGACATCGCCATCCTCACCGGCGGTACCGTGATCAGCGAAGAGGTGGGTCTGTCGCTGGAAAGCGCGACCCTCGAGCACCTGGGTCAGGCCAAGCGTGTCCAGATCAACAAGGACAACTCTACCGTCATCGACGGCGCCGGCACTCAGATCGACATCGAAGCTCGCGTTGCCCAGATCCGCAAGCAGGTCGAAGACACCACTTCCGACTACGACAAGGAAAAGCTGCAGGAGCGTCTGGCCAAGCTGGCTGGCGGCGTTGCAGTGATCAAGGTCGGTGCGGCTACCGAAGTCGAAATGAAAGAGAAGAAGCACCGCGTCGAAGACGCCCTGCACGCTACCCGTGCTGCAGTGGAAGAGGGCGTTGTTCCTGGTGGTGGGGTTGCACTGGTTCGCGCCCTGCAGGCCATCGAAGGCATGACCGGCGACAATGACGACCAGACCGTCGGCATCAACCTGCTGCGTCGCGCCGTGGAAGCACCTTTCCGCCAGATCGTCACCAACGCTGGTGACGAAGCCTCCGTGGTTCTGGACAAGGTCAAGGCCGGTTCGGGCAACTTCGGCTACAACGCTGCTACCGGTGAGTACGGCGACATGATCGAGATGGGTATCCTGGATCCCGCCAAGGTCACTCGCAGCGCTCTGCAGGCCGCAGCTTCGGTTGCCAGCCTGATGATCACCACCGAAGCCATGATCGCGGAGCTGCCGGAAGAGAAGCCGGCAATGCCTGACATGGGCGGAATGGGTGGCATGGGCGGCATGGGCGGCATGATGTAAGCCACCCCGCTTCGGCACCGAGAACCCGGCCCCAGCGGCCGGGTTTTTTATTGGCCTGCGACAGAGGTGGTTTGTAGGAGATTGCCTACAGGCGTCGTAAGCAAAAGCGGGTGCGTGATGTCAGCGTACTAGCATAACGCCCCGTAGATATTTTCCAAGTTTCTGATAAATAAGATATTAAGTGTTTCGCTGTCTTACGGAAGTCGCTTTTCTACCCCCTTGCCGGCTTTCCTGAGAGCGGTATCATTGCCCCAAGTGCGACGGAACGCGCTGCTCGGCAGGACGCTGAGCCAGGGAAGCAAGGGATGAAGGTCAGGACGACCTAGGGCACGGAAAGCGCATAGGGAAAGAAGAGTGGGCGGGCTATCCCGCCCCTTTTTTTTGCCCACAAAAAAGCCGGCAATCGCCGGCTTTTCGGTTTGCAGCGCCTCAGCGCTCCAGATACTGCAGCTTGTCCGGCACGCCGTCCCAGTCTTCTGCATCCGGCAGGGCGTCCTTTTTCTCGGTGATGTTCGGCCAGATCTCCGCGAGTTCCGCGTTCAGTGCGGTGAACTCCTGCTGGTCTTCCGGCACCTCGTCTTCGGAGAAGATGGCGTTGGCCGGGCATTCGGGCTCGCACAGGGCGCAGTCGATACACTCGTCCGGGTGGATGACCAGGAAGTTCGGGCCTTCGTAGAAGCAGTCGACAGGGCAGACCTCAACGCAATCGGTATATTTGCACTTGATGCAGTTGTCGGTAACAACAAAAGTCATTTGGGGGCTCCATCAGGATCGGGCGTGACGCAATATGGCGCGTAGTCTAGCAGCTTTTACCGGGTGTGACAGCGCGGCGACGCACAATGCGCGTTCGCCGCGTGATGCCGACGTTTTGATGAAAATGCCTATCATTTGCGAAAATATCGCCGTCAGTAGACTTCCTTTTTCCACTGGTACAGGAGCTCCAGCGCCTGCTTTGGTGTGAGGTCATCCGGGCTGAGACGCTGCATTTGTTCGATCAGTGGATGTGGGGCGCTGGCGAACAGATCGGTCTGTACCGGCTGGTGGCTCCTGCTGATGGTAGCGCTCTGCTGGTCCAGGCTCTGGCGTTCGAGCTGTGCCAAGTGTTCGCGGGCCCGTTCGATGACAGGGCGCGGCACGCCCGCCAGTTGCGCAACCTGCAATCCGTAGCTCTGGCTGGCCGGGCCGGGCAGCACGGTGTGCAGAAAGACGATACGTTCGTTATGTTCGGTGGCGTTGAGGTGCACGTTGGCAACCCCGGGATCAGTGTCAGCCAGGCTGGTCAGCTCGAAGTAGTGTGTGGCGAACAGGGAGAATGCGCGCAGGCGTGCAAGGTACTCGGCCGCGGCCCAGGCCAGAGAGAGGCCATCGAAAGTGCTGGTTCCCCGTCCAACTTCGTCCATGAGTACCAGGCTGCGGTCCGTGGCGTTGTGCAGGATGTTGGCAGTTTCGCTCATCTCGACCATGAAGGTCGATCGTCCGCCCGCCAGATCGTCGCTCGACCCGATTCGGGTGAAGATACGGTCCAGGCAGGACAGTTCAACCGAGGCGGCCGGCACGTAACTGCCGATGTGGGCTAGCAGGGCGATCAGCGCGGTTTGACGCATATAGGTCGACTTACCGCCCATGTTGGGGCCGGTGATGACCAGCATGCGGGTCTCTGCGTCGAGGCACAGACCGTTGGCCACGAAAGGCCCGTCGAGCACCTTTTCGACCACCGGGTGGCGGCCCTGGTGGATGATCAGCTGGCTGTCTTCGACGAAGCGCGGACGGCTGTAATCCAGTGTCGCGGCGCGCTCGGCCAGGGTCGCCAGCACGTCCAGCTCCGCCAACCCGGCGGCGCTGTCCTGCAGCTCGGCCAGATTCTCATTCAAGCGTTCCAGCAGCTCGTCGTAGAGCATCTTTTCCCGCGCCAAAGCGCGGCTGCGGGCAGACAGAGCCTTGTCTTCAAATGTCTTGAGTTCAGGGGTGATGAAGCGCTCGGCGCCCTTGAGTGTCTGCCGCCGGATGTAGTCGATCGGCGCCTGCTCGGCTTGCCCGCGGGACAGCTCGATGAAGTAGCCGTGGACGCGGTTGTAGCCGACCTTGAGCGTGGACAGACCGGTGCGCTCGCGCTCGCGGGTTTCCAGGTCGATCAGGAACTGCCCGGCGTTTTCGCTGATGTTCAGCAGATCATCGAGCTCGGCGTCAAAGCCGGGTTTGATCACCCCGCCATCCCGTACCACGGCGGGCGGATTGTCGATGACCGCACGGTCGAGCAGGTCGGCCAGTGCGGGGAAGGTGCTTATGCGTTCGGCCAGCATTGCCAGGTGCCCGTTGGCCAGCGGCTGGAGTTCTCTCTGCAGATCGGGCAGGGCGGCCAGGGCGTCGCGAAGCCGTGCCAGATCGCGCGGGCGCGCGGAGCGCAGGGCAACGCGGGCGAGAATGCGCTCGATGTCGCCGATGCGCTTGAGCAGCGGGGCGAGCGACTCGTAGGCATGCTGATCCAGCAGGGCGGCAATGCTGTTCTGCCGGGCCTCAAGTGTGGGGAGATTGCGCAGCGGTCGGTTCAGCCAACGTGCCAGCAGACGGCTGCCCATGGCGGTGGCACTGTGATCGAGCACATCCAGCAGGGTGTTGTCCCGGCCGCCGCTCAGATTGCAATCGATCTCCAGATTGCGGCGACTGGCGCCGTCGATGATGACACTGTCCTCGAAGCGCTCCTGGACGATGCCACGGATGTGCGGCAGGGCGGTGCGCTGGGTTTCCTTGGCGTAGCAGAGCAGGGCGCCGGCAGCGCCCAGGCCCAGCGTCAACCCGTTGCAGCCGAAGCCGACCAGATCACGGGTGGCGAACTGCTGGGTGAGCGACTTGAAGGCGCTGTCCTGATCGAACTCCCAGGGTGCCCGGCGGCGTACCGCGCGGCGGCGCTCGATGGGGGTGTCGCTTTCCCAGTCGTCGGGTATCAGCAGTTCGGCTGGTGCCAGGCGTTCCAGCTCGCCCAGCAGGGTTTCCCAGCCACGCAGTTCCATTGTGGTGAAACGCCCGCTGTTGATGTCCAGCGTGGCCAGGCCGAACAGTCGCTCGCTACCCATGACCGCGACCAGCAGGTTGTCCCGGCGCTCATCGAGCAGGGCCTCGTCACTGACCGTACCCGGGGTGAGAATCCGAACCACCTGGCGTTCCACCGGTCCCTTGCTGGTGGCCGGATCGCCAATCTGTTCGCAGATGACCACCGATTCGCCCAGCTTGACCAGTTTGGCCAAATATCCCTCGGCCGCATGGAACGGGATCCCGGCCATCGGAATAGGCTGACCACCCGACTGGCCGCGGGCAGTCAGGGTAATGTCCAGCAGTCGGGCCGCCTTCTTCGCGTCGTCGTAGAACAACTCGTAGAAATCGCCCATCCGATAGAACAATAATTGATCCGGATGCTGCTGTTTGATGCCGAAGTATTGCGTCATCATGGGAGTGTGGCTGGAGGACTTCTCGGCGCGGCTCATGCGGATCCCTGAAATGCGAAACGGGTGTAACTGGATGCCGGGTAGTCTACGCAAAGCCATGCCCGCTTTTAAGCGCAAATTGTGGAGGTGAATGACGATGTCCCAATATGACCCGCTGATCGATGCGGTGGCAGCACGGCTGGGTAACGGACTGCGCAAGCTGGGCCTGCGGGTGACTACCGCCGAATCCTGCACAGGTGGCGGCATCGCTGAAGCCATCACTCGGGTAAGCGGCAGCTCTGCGTGGTTCGAGACCGGTTTCATTACCTACGCCAACCGCAGCAAGGCGCGCTGGCTGCACGTCAGTGAAGCCGACCTGGCCAATCATGGGGCAGTCAGCCAGCAGGTGGTCGAGGCGATGGCCCAGGGTGCTCTCGAAGAGGCCGAGGCGGATTTTTCCGTTGCCGTAAGCGGCGTGGCCGGGCCGGATGGCGGTACCCCGGAAAAACCGGTGGGCACAGTCTGGTTTGCCTGGGCGGTACGCGGGCGTGGGGTCACCAGCCAGTGCAAACGATTGCAGGGCAGCCGCCGCGAAGTGCGCGCCCATACCGTACTCAAGGCGCTGGAAGGTCTGGTGATCGAGGTGGAGCGTGAAGCTGTGAAGCGCCTCTCGTCCTGAGGCAATGAAAGGGGGTAGGCGAGGCGAAACATCTGTGGAATAATACTGACCAAATATACAGTAGTCGGTCGGCTGCTCTGCCCGCCATCGCCCCATCAGACGAAGAGGATGCACAATGGACGACAACAAAAAGAAGGCGCTTTCAGCGGCTTTGAGTCAGATTGAACGTCAGTTCGGCAAGGGTGCGGTGATGCGCATGGGTGACCAGGAGCGCATGGCCATCCCGTCCATCTCCACTGGCTCCCTTACCCTGGATATCGCACTGGGTCTGGGCGGCCTGCCCAAGGGCCGTATCGTCGAGATCTACGGTCCTGAATCCTCGGGCAAGACCACCCTGACCCTTTCGGTCATCGCCCAGGCCCAGAAGCAGGGCGCCACCTGCGCCTTCGTCGACGCGGAGCACGCACTGGACCCGGAATATGCCGGCAAGCTCGGCGTAAATGTGGACGACCTGCTGGTATCCCAGCCTGATACCGGTGAGCAGGCACTGGAAATCACCGACATGCTGGTGCGCTCGAACGCGGTGGACGTGATCATCATCGACTCGGTCGCCGCGCTGGTACCCAAGGCCGAGATCGAAGGCGAAATGGGCGACCACCACGTAGGTGTGCAGGCTCGTCTGATGTCCCAGGCGCTGCGCAAGATTACCGGCAACATCAAGAACGCCAACTGCCTGGTGATCTTCATCAACCAGATCCGCATGAAAATCGGTGTGATGTTCGGCAACCCGGAAACCACTACCGGCGGCAACGCGCTCAAGTTCTATTCATCGGTCCGCCTGGACATCCGCCGTACCGGCGCGGTGAAGGAAGGGGACGAGGTCATCGGCAGCGAAACCCGCGTCAAGGTCGTCAAGAACAAGGTCGCACCGCCCTTCAAGCAGGCCGAATTCCAGATCCTCTATGGCCAGGGCATCTACCACAATGCCGAGATCATCGATCTGGGTGTGCAGGTGGGTCTCATCGAGAAGTCCGGTGCCTGGTACGCCTACAAGGGCAGCAAGATCGGTCAGGGCAAGGCCAACGCGGCGAAGTTCCTCGCGGACAACCAGGAAGTGGCCGACGAGATCGAGAAGGCGATTCGCGAGCAGCTGCTGCCCAAGCCCGGAAAGCCCGGTGCTCCTGCCGTAGCAGAGGCCAGCGCCGAAGCCGACTTCTAAGTCGTTTCGCATGTTTGGTCGCAAGGGGCTGGACACGCCGGTCGCAGTACGTCGCGCCGCAATGGATCTGCTTGCGCGGCGGGAGCATACCCGTAGCGAGCTGCAGCGCAAGCTGCGCCAGCGAGGGGCGGCCGGCTCGGTAATAGAAGACGAGCTGCAGCGACTTGAGGAGGAAGGGCTGCTCAGTCACGAGCGGTTCTGCGAGGCATATGTGCACGCGCGCTGCCAACGCGGCTACGGTCCCCAGCGTCTGCGCGAGGAGCTGCGGCAGCGCGGTGTGTCGGAAGAGCTGATCGAGCGCACGTTGGACTCCCCTGAGTGGGACTGGGAATCGCTTGCGCGCAGCGCCTTTCGGAAACGTTTCCCTGAAGGTATAGCCGTCGAGCCGCGGGAACGAGCCCGACAGCTACGCTTTATGCAGTATCGGGGTTTTCCAGGTGTGCCGGCTGATTGACGAAGTCGATCAGAGCGCGTAGTCGTCCAAGATCACGCCCGTTGAATACGAACGAAAGCCGCGTCATCTCGGACAGCTCCTGCTCATAAACGCCGGCTTCTCCGCCCCCTTTCTGCACGAAGCCCGGCTCCTTGCACAGGTCCTGAAACCTCTTCTCCAGTGTCTGCAATGCGTCTCCGGTCAGGGGATGGTTCAAGCGCAGTTCGTAGCGGCCATCGATCCAGCGGGCTGAGTGGTAATTGTGATAGAACCTCAGAATGTGATCCATCGCCTGCTCGGGTGAATGGGCCAGGCTTATCAGATTCAGGTCGGTTTCCAGGACGTAGCGGCTCGCACATAGCTGCTCACGGAAAAACTCCAGCAACTTGACCCAGTACTGACCGCCAGGAGTGTCCAGCAGGATGATCGGAACTACCGGGCTCTTTCCGGTTTGCACAAGAGTCAGGACCTCCAGAGTCTCATCCAGCGTACCAAAGCCCCCGGGAAAGAGAATCAGCGCCTCGGCTTCCTTCACAAAGAACAGCTTGCGCAGAAAGAAGAATTTGAACGACAGGTCATGATCCGTGCCATGCACGACGTCGTTCGAGCGCTGCTCGAAGGGCAGGGTGATATTGAAACCCAGACTGTTGTCCAGCCCGGCGCCCTCATGGGCTGCAGCCATGATGCCGGCACCGGCGCCAGTGATGGTCATGAAGTCGTGACGCGCGAGCGTGGCGCCCATCTCCCTTGCCAGCAGATACAGGTCATGGCTGACCGGCGTCCGGGCCGAGCCGAACACGGTCACCTTGCGCCGCCGTTTGAAGCTGTCGAGTCGCGCGAAACTCTGCTCCAGCTCTCGCATGGTGTGCAGCAGAATCTTGGCGTCCCAGCGGTCCCTTTCAGCCTGCGCCATGCGGACAATAGTCAATAACATCTCGCGATAGAGGTCGGCGTGCGGACCCTTGCCGTGGCTGAGAGCGACCAGACGATCCAGCGTCGGCTGGATCTCGCTGCTGCTGGTTCTCAGGTGCCGGTTGAGGTAGTCAACCTCATTGAAATCATCGCTCATCGCTACACTCGGGTGTCAGAAGGCAATCTGCTCGCCCTGTTCCGGGATATTCGCAGGCCAGCCGAGCTGTTCCTTGATCGCGGCGGCCAGCGCGCGGCTTTTTTCTTCTTCGCCGTGTACCAGATAGATCTCCGGGCAGCGCTTGAAGTTGCGCAGCCAGTCAATCAGTTCGCTCTGGCCGGCATGGGCGGAAAAGCCTCCCAGCGTGTGGATCTGCGCCTTCACCGCCAGATTCTGATGGATCACCCGGACATTCTGCGCCCCTTCCACCAGTCGCCGGCCAAGGGTGCCCTTTGCCTGGAAACCAGGGAATATCACGTGGCATTCCTTGCGCCAGAGGTTGTGCTTGAAATGGTGAACGATGCGGCCTCCATTGCACATTCCGGCCCCTGCAATGATTATCGCTCCGCTGTTTACACGGTTAATGGCCATCGACTCGTCCGGCGACTCAGTGCAGCGGAGGATCGGTAGCCAGGTTTGCAGTCGGCCATGAAGGTCGTTATCCAGCAACAGAGAGCGATCCTCATCGCTGTAACGGTGCTGGTAGCGGTCATAGATGGCAGTAGCTGCGATTGCCATCGGGCTGTCGAGAAAAACTGCCTGCTGCTTCAGGGTGCCAGCCTGGTAGAACTTGCCCAGGTAGTAGAGCAGGTCCTGAGCCCGGCCTACCGAGAACGACGGGATCAGCACATTTCCGCCTTCGGCCCAGGCCAGGTCGAGAATTGCCTGGAGTTCCTGCAAGGTCTCGTCCCTGCCGCGATGGTTACGGTCGCCGTAGGTCGATTCCATAAGAAGCAGGTCCGCCTCTTCCAAAACTGCCGGATCGCGCAACAGGGGTGCGTTGGGGCTACCCAGGTCGCCGGAAAAGACCAGTCTGCGCGTTAGGTTGTGTGGCTCGTGTACGAGCATCTCGACGATAGCGGACCCAAGGATGTGGCCTGCCTCGTGAAAGGAGATCTCGATGCCCTTGGCAACGGCGGTCGTAGTGCCGTAATCGATTCGCTGGCATAGCTCCAGTGCCCGCTCGGTGTCAGCCTGGACGTAGAGCGGTTTGAGGGGAACCTTGCCGGCCCGTTGACGCCAGCGGTTCTCCCACTCCACGTCACGAACTTGCAGATTCGCCGCATCCTTGAGCATGAGTCCGAGCAGGTCGGCGCTGTCAGGAGTCAGATAGATCGATCCACTGAACCCTTCGGCCACCAGTTTGGGCAGCAGTCCGGAATGGTCGAGGTGAGCATGGGAGATGACCACTGCGCTGAGGGTCTTCGGATCGAATGGAAAACGGTTGCGGTTCTGCTGCTCGTCGCGTCGAAAGCCCTGGGTCATGCCGCACTCCAGCAGCACTTTTTCGCCATTGGCTTCGATCAGGTAGCAGGAGCCGGTTACCTGGCGCGTGGCGCCGTGAAAGGTCAGCAGGGCCATGGGGTGTCCTTGTCGATATGGGAGCGCCTATTATGACGCTATGCAGCGCTTCATCCCTTGATATGAATCAGGCGTGCCAGGTTACATGGCCTGGCAGTGCTCGGCGATGAACTGCTGCGTGAGCACTGGCTGGGCCGTTTCGGTCAGAACGAAATGATAGGTGAGGGTAGCACCCAGGTCGAGCAGGCGACGGAAGCGCTGGTCGGCGCAGACCGCTGCCTGCAGCTGGTTGCGAACGATCAGAGGCTCTTCCTGCATGCTCTGGGCATAACCCGGCTGAACCGAGAGGAAGTTGATGAGTTCGGTGCCCCTGACGCTGTAGCCCTCATCGATCATGTCGTTGTTGATCCGGCGGGGAGTGCCCTCGCTGCTTGCCTCTGCGACCTGTTCGAGCATGCCCTGGAGCTGCATGTCGCGCAGGGAGGCAGCCTGCAGCGGCAGTACCAGCAGACCGCTTACCATCAGAACGAACCAGCGCATCGGATTCTCCATTAAATACAACGCAATAGGGGTGTTATGCTTGTGACCCTCGCTGGCCGGACTGGTTCTGTCCCGGCCGACCGGCGCTAATTGCAGAACGATGGCATAAGCATGGCGGTATCCAGCAGTCAGAACAAGACCCCGGACCCATTGGACCCGGAAAGGCTGCCCTGCGCGGCATGCCGGCTCCCGCACAGTCATTGCATCTGCGCACTGCGGCAGCGCACGCGCACCGCAGCGGGTATCTGTCTCATCTAACATGCCGAAGAGCCGGGCCGCAGCAGCAATACCGGGCATCTGGTGGAGGAGTGCATTCTGCCCACGTTCAGTTTCGTCTGGTCGCGGACGCGGCCGCCCGAAGGACTGGTCGAGTTGCTCGCGTCCGCGCAGTGGACGCCGCAGCTGATCTTCCCGGGAGAGTACTCTGTGCCCGGGCAGGTGATACATCACCGCTGCATCGAGTGCAGAGAGCCGGCGCCGCTGCTGGTAATCATAGACGCGACCTGGAGCCAGGCGCGCAAGATCTTCAGGCAGAGTCCTTACCTGCAGTGTCTGCCCTGTGTAAGTCTGGCGCCACCGGGCCCGAGTCGTTACCGGCTGCGCCGCTCGCGCCGGACGGACCACCTGTGCACTGCCGAAGTGGTCGAACTCTGTCTGCAGCAGCTGGGTGAAGAACGGGCAGCTGCCAGGCTCGGTAGCTACCTTGACTGCTACAGCGACGCCTGGCTGGCCGCTCGTGACAATCTACCCAAACCTGGCGCGATTCAATGATGACCAGCAGGCTCCTCCTGTACCGGTGCGCGACGGCGGCGCCCGCTGTACAGCGGGACCAGCTGGGCTACCAGCATGCCGGCGAGCATCATGGCGCAGCCCAGGAATCCTCGTGGTGTCAGTGTCTCCCCAAGGATGAACCAGGCGGCCAGCGCAGCGAAAACCGCTTCGAGACTGAGGATGATGGCGGCGTGTGAGGTGATCGCATCCTTCTGTGCGACGACCTGCAGGGTGAAGCCGATCCCCACGGCAAGCAAGCCGCCATAGAGAATTGCGGGGCCGGCCAGCAATATCGATTCCCAGACTATTTCTTCGAGCGCAGCAGCGAGGGCGAGGCTGATTAAAGCGCAGACCAGAAACTGCATGAAGGCGACCCTAATGGGGTCAAAGCGGCTGGCAAGGGCTCCGACCAGCAGCACATGGACGGCCCAGCAGGCAGCCCCAAGCAGCTGTAGCCAGTCGCCAGATGCTACGCGGTAATCCTCGTTAACGCTGAGCAGCAGCATTCCGATCAGCGCTATCGTTGCACCGCCCCAGGTGCCGATTCCGGAGCGCATGCCGATAAACAGTCCGAAAATGGGCACCAGAATCACGTACAGGCCGGTAATGAACCCAGAGTTGGTCACTGTGGTGAACATCAGGCCAATCTGCTGCAGATTGATGCCCAGCGTCAGCACCAGCCCGAGCAATATGCTCCCGGTCAGCATGGATTTGCTGAATCGGCTCCCGCCAGGAACGGCCTGCGGGCGAGCAAGCAACACCAGGGGCAACACCACCAGGCAACCAAGGAAAAACCTCAGGCCGGTGTAAAGAAAGGGGCCGATGTGTTCCATGCCCATGCTTTGGGCGACGAAGGTCGAACCCCAGATCATGGCGGTGATGACCATCAGGACATCCGCCCTATATGCGCGTCGATTCATTCTGGCCCTGCACATAAAACGCGGGAGTATGAGCTGTAGAGTCCAAAGGTGACAGGTACAGTTGTCAAAAATAGCTGTGGCGGCGCGTGCGGCGAGGCGGACAAGCTGCGGTCAAAGGCGTATCATTGCCGGAAAAAGCGCAATACCGGGTAGCGATTGACGCTCGGGTTGCCAGATGGCAGGCTGCGAACTGCGCCGCACTCGGCAGCGCCACCGATAAAAATAACACCTGATCTGGAAGCCAGGCATGGGTCTCACCTACGACATATTGATCGCCGATGATCACCCGCTTTTTCGCAGTGCCCTGCGTCAAGCCCTGAGTACGGGCATCGAAGCAGAGGTTTCGCTTACCGAAGTTGGCAGCATTTCCGAACTCCAGGGAGCTCTGGATCAACGTACAGACTGGGATCTGGTTCTCCTTGATCTGAACATGCCCGGTGCCTATGGCTTTTCCGGGCTGGTACTGCTGCGTGGTCAGTATCCGCAGATACCGGTTGTGGTCATTTCCGCCCAGGAGGAGGCTGCGGTCTACAAGCGGGCCCGGGACTTCGGAGCCAGTGGTTTCATCCCCAAGTCCTCTTCCCTGGAGGACATCCAGCGTGCCGTGCAACTGGTTCTCGACGGCGGCGTATTCTGGCCGCAACAGGGTGAGGATAGTGGTCCGCTATCCAATGAAGAGAAGACCATAAGCACTCAGCTCGCGAGTCTGACACCACAGCAGTTCAGGGTACTGACAATGGTGTGCGATGGGTTGCTCAACAAGCAGATCGCCTATGAACTGAATGTGTCCGAGGCGACCATCAAGGCGCACGTGACAGCCATCTTCCGCAAGCTGGGTGTGCGTACCCGGACCCAGGCTGCGCTCGCGTTGCAGCACATGGAGCTGGCCCGCAGCGCCCGTTGAGCGGCCATGATCGATTTACCGCTTCGACCTTGGTATAGCGCCCTGGCGCTGGGCAAACATCAGCGCCCCTGCCAGACTGGATTATCGCTAATGAGGTCGTGGCACTGATGATGATGCTTTCCGGCGGGCTGGTCGCCTTTATCTTCCTCCTGTACATGGCGGTTCTGTTCGCCATCGCCTTTTGGGGGGATCGTAAATCCGGAGAGTTCAACCCGCGACTGCGCATGTGGGTCTACAGTCTCTCGGTGGCGGTCTGGTGTACCAGCTGGACCTTTTTCGGGGCGGTGGGCATGTCCGCCGGCCAGATCTGGGGTTTTCTGCCAATCTATCTGGGGCCTGTGCTGCTGTTTCTGTTCGGCTGGCGGCTGTACGCGCGAATGATCGCGATCAGCAAGCAGGAAAACATCACCTCGATCGCTGATTTCATTGCCTCTCGCTATGGCAAGTCGCAGAGTCTGGCGGTGGCGGTCACCTTGCTGTGCCTGGTCAGCGTACTCCCCTACATCGCCTTGCAGCTCAAGGGCATCGTACTTGGCTACGGGCTACTGACGGCGCCTCCGGTGCTGGCCGGAGCAGAGCCGGAGGCCATTACCGGGGCGGCGGATACCGCTCTGGTCGTTACGCTGGTACTGGCGCTGTTCACCATTCTGTTCGGCACTCGCAGCCTGGATGCTACCGAGCACCATCGGGGGATGATGCTGGCGATCGCCTTCGAGTCGCTGGTCAAGTTGTTCGCATTTCTTGCCGTCGGTGCCTTCGTGACATTCGGCCTGTTCGGTGGCGTGCAGGATCTGATCGATCGGGCAACCAATAGCCCGGCACTGGCGGAATATTGGGCGCGGCCCACGCTTTATACCAGCCTGCTGTTTCAGACCTTCATCGCTATTCTTGCGTTTCTCTGCCTTCCGCGGCAGTTCCAGGTCACCGTTGTGGAAAACATTCATCCTGGCGACCTGCGCCTGGCTCGCTGGGTGTTTCCGGCCTATCTGGTTCTGGCCGCGCTGTTCGTCGTCCCGATTGGCCTGGCCGGCCAGCTGACGCTCGGCTCGGCCGTCTCGCCGGACTCTTATGTAATCAGCTTGCCTTTGCTCGAGGGCCGGCCTGCGCTAGCCATGCTGGCCTTCCTGGGGGGGGCTTCGGCGGCGACGGGCATGGTGATCGTCGCGGCGATCGCCCTCAGTACCATGGTTTCCAACGATGTGGTGCTGCCGCTTCTACTGCGCGACAAGCGTCGGCATGACCGTACCTATGAAGAATTTCGCGGCTGGCTGATCAATGTCCGACGTACCAGTATTCTGGTCATCCTGCTGCTGGCCTATCTGGTTTATCGGTTGATCGGTTCCGCCGGCAGCCTGGCAAACATTGGCCAGATCGCCTTTGGTGCCATTGCCCAGTTGGCCCCCGCCATGTTCGGCGCGCTGTTCTGGAAGCAGGCCAATCGAACCGGGGTGCTGGCGGGTCTCGCCGTAGGGGTCGGGCTCTGGGGCTATTTGCTGATTCTGCCTACTACCGCGCCCGGTTTGGGCTGGGACCTCGGTTGGTTGCCGCTGCTGGAATCGCTCTATGTCGAATCACTTGGGCTACCGGTCGACAGTATTACCCTGGGTAGCCTCATCGCGCTAGCAACAAATTTCGCCACCTTCTGGATGGTTTCGCTGTCGAGCCGGACGCGGGTGCAGGAGCATTGGCAGGCTAGCCGTTTCGTCGGACTCGACGGGCAGCAGGCGGCTGAAGGCCCAAGTCGCGCACTGCTGCGGGTAACGGTGGATGACCTGTTATCGCTTGCTTCGCGCTTCGTGGGCGAAGAGCGTGCCAGGTTCAGCTTCGCCCGGTTTGCCGAGACCCAGGGCGGCCAGGCTGGACAGGCGCAGAATGCTACCACGCGCTGGATCAGCCATACCGAACGTCTGCTCGCCGGTGTGCTGGGAGCGTCTTCCGCGCGGGTGGTGGTCAAGGCAGCCATCGAAGGGCGTGACATGCAGTTCGACGACGTGGTGCGTATCGTCGACGAAGCGTCCGAGGTTCTGCAGTTCAACCGAGGTCTGCTGCAGGGCGCGATCGAGAACATCACCCAGGGTATCAGTGTGGTCGACAAGGAGCTGCGCCTGGTCGCGTGGAATCGTCGCTATCTGGAAATGTTCGACTACCCTGACGGCCTAATAACCATCGGCCGCCCCGTGGCTGACATCATCTTCTTTAATGCCCAGCGAGGGCTGTGTGGTCCTGGGGATCCCCAGTCGCACGTGGACAAGCGTATCAGCTGGATGAAGCAGGGCACGGCCCACCGTTCGGAGCGCCTATTTCCAAATGGCTGCGTCATCGAGATCATCGGTAACCCGATGCCGGGTGGCGGCTTCGTTATGAGTTTCACCGATATTACCGCGTTCCGAGAAGCAGAGACCGCTCTGAAAGAGGCGAATGAAAGTCTCGAACAGCGTGTTGCCGAGCGTACCCGTGAGCTGTCGGAACTCAATCAGGCGCTGACGCAGGCGAAGGCGCAGACCGAGCGTGCAAGCCAGTCCAAGAGTCGTTTCCTCACCGCGGTGAGCCATGACCTTATGCAGCCGATGAACGCTGCGCGGCTGTTTTCCGCTTCCCTGCTGCACCAGCCGAATTTGCCGGAAGAAGCCCAGGAACTGGCGCGACATCTGGACACCTCACTGCGCTCTGCAGAGGATCTGATCTCGGACCTTCTCGACATCTCGCGGCTCGAGGCGGGCCGCATCACCCCCGAGTGGAGTGATTTCCCGCTGGCAGAGCTGTTCGATACTCTGCGCATCGAATTCGGTGCCCTGGCGGTTGATCAGAACATCGATCTGCGTGTTCACGACAGCCGACTAAGGGTTCGCAGCGATATGCGTTTGTTGCGCCGAATCCTGCAGAATTTCCTGACCAATGCCTTCCGCTATGCGGGCCGTTCGCGGGTCGTGGTCGGCGTGCGGCGGTGCGATGGGCAGGTGCGCATCGAAGTGTGGGACCAGGGGCCAGGCATTCCGCGAGACAAACTGCAGGTGATTTTCGAGGAATTCCAGCGGCTCGACAGCCATCGCACCCAGGCTGAAAAGGGTCTTGGACTGGGACTGGCGATTGCCGACGGCCTCTGCCGCGTGCTGGGTCATGAGCTGGCCGTACGTTCCTGGCCAGGGCAGGGCAGCGTATTCAGCGTGACGCTGCCGGTCGCCCGTTACAGCGCCCCGCGTCCGGCGGCGCAGGGGACTCAGTCCCAGCCGTTGCCGGTGGTCGAGGGCGCGCAGGTGCTGTGTGTAGACAATGAGCCGAATATTCTAGCCGGCATGAGTAGCCTGCTGGGGCGCTGGCAGTGTCAGGTGGTGACTGCTCGGGACCGCTCGGAGGTGCTAGCGGTTATCGAGGCGGGGTTCCGACCACAGCTGGCACTGGTCGATTACCATCTCGATGACGGTGACACCGGCGTGGAACTGATGGCCTGGTTGCGCGGCCTGCTTGACCAGGAGCTGCCGGGCGTGGTCATCAGTGCCGACGGGCGCAGCGACCTGATCACCCGGATTCGCCTGTCGGGTCTGGATTACCTTCCCAAGCCCGTCAAGCCTGCAGCCCTGCGCGCGCTCATCAGTCGATACGTGGAACTGCGCTAGGCTAGCTGTTACTCGTCAACTGTACCTTGAAGCGCCCGGCAGGGCGCTGTTAGGGTGGCCGGCCGTCAATCGAGTCCGTGTCATGCAACCCCGTTTCAACCTCGCGCTGCGCGGCGCCCGCGATACGCTCCCGATGCTCGTCGGCGCTGCTCCCTTCGGCATCATCTTCGGCACATTGGCAGTGTCCGGCAGTCTGTCGCCATGGGCGACGCTGGCCATGTCAGTTTTCGTTTTCGCCGGCGCCTCGCAGTTCATCGCGCTGAGCCTGATTGCCTCAGGTACCGGACTGCTGGTGATCCTGCTGACCACCTTCGTCGTCAATCTGCGACACATGCTCTATGCCGCCAGCCTGCTCCCGCTGGTTCGAGGCCTGCCCCAGCGCTGGCTCGTTCCCATGGCGTTCTGGCTGACAGACGAAAGCTATGCCGTTGTGCAGCACCGCCTGCAATCGGGCGGCGATCGGGACCCGAACTGGCGCTGGTACTTTCTCGGATCGGCGGTTGCCATGTACAGCACCTGGGTGCTGTGCACGGTTGCCGGCATGCTGCTCGGGCATGCGTTGCCTGGTATGGCCGACTGGGGGCTGGATTTTGCCATGGTCGCCACCTTCGTTGGCATCGTGGTGCCGCTCCTGAGGTCCCGCCCGATGCTGGCGGCGGCACTGTCTGCCGCGGTGGTATCGGTGGTGCTCCATGGTCTGCCCTACAAGCTCGGTCTAATGCTGGCAGCGCTGGCAGGTGTTGCGGCGGGTCTGGGCGCAGCTGCCCTTTGCCGTCGGACAGAGGAGGAGGTCAGCCATGAGCGGGTTTGAACTCATGCTGATCGGGGGCATGGCGGTGATCACCTTCATGATTCGCTACGGCCTGTTCGCGGTCGGACAGCGCGTGCGGTTCAGCCCCTGGATGACGCAGGCGCTGGGATTCGTGCCCGTTGCGGTGCTGACCGCAATCATCGCGCCGGCAATGTTGTATCCCGGTGCTGGCGAAGGAATGCAGGTCTCGCTGGATAACGCCTATCTGGTCGGAGGGCTGGCGGCGGTTCTGATCGCAGCCTGCTATCGCAACCTGCTGGCCACTGTCATCGGTAGCCTGGCCCTGTTCTTTGTGTGGCGCTGGCTGCTTGGCTGATCACCACAGCGAGGTGCGCCCGGTACGCAAGGCCACCACCATCAGCGTCAGGGCGAGTATCGAGATCAGGCTGGTAAAACCGATCACGGTGTTACCGAAACCGATCAGGTCGCTGACGAAGCCGACCCCAAGCACGACGGTGGCCATGGTCAGATAGGCCATCAGGTAAAATGCCGAGATGATCCCTGCCCGGTCTTCCGGCGGGGCCACCTGGCTGATCGATGCAATAGCCACCACACCGGTTGCTCCGGCGCCGGTTGCGGTTGCCAGGGTAGCGATAGCGAGCAACCAGGGTGAGCTGAGCCAGACCGCTGCGGCCATCACCAGCAAGCCGGCAATCAAGGTGCTTGGCCCGGCCAGCAACAGGCGATTCACCGGTTGCTTCTGGCAGGCAAACTGACTGAAACCTGCCATCAGCTGCCAGGCCGCCGCAAAGAGTCCGGCCTGGGCCCTGTCGCTTATCCCCGCCAGTTGCATCGCCAGCGATGGTCCCAGCGATGCGTAAAGACTCCCGGTGGACCAGGCCAGGCAGATGCCAGCCGCGGCGAAGATGAAAGCGCCCAGCAGTGCGCGGGGTACCTTCACTGGCGTGGGGCGCCACTGGCTGAAGCGAAAGCTTGGCTGACGTTGTCCGATATCTGCGGGCCACGGGGCCAGCACCAGCAAGGCTATCGCCGCAATGCAAAGCACGATTATCAGCGCAAAGGGCCAGATATCCAGACCGACCTCAAGCTTTAATGCCAGGGAACTCACCAGAGGCCCGGCGAAGGCGCCAAGGGTGAAAAACAGGGCAGAGAGTGTCGCCGCACGCGTCCAGTTCTGATTCGGCTCCAGCTCCACCAGTGCCGCAGACGCGGCGCCGGTGACGATCCCGGTCCCGATACCGGTCAGTACCCGCGCCACCCCTAGTCCGTAGATGCTTTCTGCGAGCAGGAAGACTGTCCCTCCGCTCAGGATGAACAGCATCCCCGGAACAAGCATCTGCCGGCGCCCCAGTTTGTCGGACAGCGAACCGAGCGTGAGCAGCGTAGCGACTACCCCAAGTACATAGACCGAGAAGACCGCAGTCAGCGCCGTGGAAGAAAAGCCCCAGCGTGCCTGCCACATCGAGTACATGGGTGTAGGCAGGTTACTGGCGAAGATTGTGGTGAAGATCGCCATCAACGCTGCAGCCATCGCCAGGCCGCGCCGATCCGAGGTGCTGGCGGGCGGGAGTGTGTCTGGCTTCATCAACGGGTCTCGGCTGAAGGTGGGGGCGGAGCCGAATTATCGCAGAGTGCCCGTCCCTTTGCGTACCGGAATCTGCCACGGAGGTCCTGGACGCATATCGGAAGCCCAGGCCTCGATGGGGATGTGCTCGGCAGGGTCGAATGCGCGGCGCGCGAGATCGGTGAGCAGCGAGTAATCCCGGTCCGGTGTTGGCCAGTATTCGGTCTGGCTTATGGGCACGAACCCCTCGGCAGGGTCATCGCGCTGGGCCAGTGCAAACCGAAAGGGGTGATAACCAGGCATACCCAGCCGCAGATCGGTCACCACCCATTGATCGTCGATCAGGTCGTAGCGCAGGATGTCCCGCGTGAACCAGCGCAGCCGCTCGTGCTGAGGCGAGTCGGCAAGAGCAGGGCGGGCGACGCTCGCGTTGCGTGGTAGCTGAACCAGTTCGGGTGGCTCGCTGTCGACCCAACTGACCAACCCTTCGTAATAGTGATCACCTGCCACGGCCACCACTCGCCAGAGCACGGTGTTGAAGGGCGTTGGTGCGCTGAAGGTGATCTCCGCCTGGATGCCCGCCTGGGCCAGGGCCTGCTCCAGCTTCTGATCAGCCATCGATTTCCCGGCCAAGGTGCTGGCGAGATAGGCGGTGCTGACAATCAGCGCTAGGTACTGCAACCGCATGCCCCGGCGCCCGAGGCCGATGATCAGGCCGACGATCGTCGCTATCAGCAGTGGCAGAGTATAAAGCGGGTCGATGATGAAAATGCTGGAGATGGCTGCGGGGGTGACCGGAAGCGGCCAGAAGATCTGCGTGCCATAGGTGGTGAACACGTCAAGCAAAACGTGCGTCACCAGCACCAGCGCGATGCAGGTGAACAGTCGCAGGCTGGTGTAGTCGGGGTGGGGCCGGTAGCGACGAATTACCCAGGTCATCATCGCCGCAAGCGGTATCAGCACGAACAGCGAATGGCTGAAACCCCGGTGCTGGGTCATGTTGGCCACGGCATCGCCAAAATCCAGCACCACATCCAGATCAGGCAAAGTACCGAGTATCGCGCCATAAACCAGGGCCTTGCGTCCCTGCCAGCGGCCAAGGATGGCGCCCTGGACCGTCGCCCCGAGTACTGCCTGGGTTACCGAATCCATGGGCGGCAGGCTTAGAGGCTGTGGTGCCGGTCTGCTTCGATCGACTGATCGAGCAGTTCGAGCAGCGCCTTGCGTGTCTTGAGCTTGGTCGCGCGGTGGGCGGTCATGTTGAGTTTCGCCAACTGTGAAGCCATGTCCATTGCCGCCGATTCGAGGGCTTCCGGCGCGACGACCTTGTCGAGGAAGCCGGCAACCACCGCGTCGGCCGGATCGAACATCTCGGCGTTGATGACCGAACGCTGGAAGGCTGAATGGGTCAGCCGGGCGCGCGCCAGCTCGATGCCCACATGGTGCATGGTCATGCCGATGGCCACTTCGTTCAGGCCGATCTTGAACGGCCCTTCCACGCCGATTCGATAGTCCGCGGAGAGCAGAATGAAAGCGCCCTTGGCCACCGCATGGCCGGTACACGCCACCACCACCGGGAATGGGTGCGACAGCATGCGGCGCGCCAGCGTCGAACCGGCGGCTACCAGCGCCTTGGCTGCATCGGCGCTCGACGTCATGACCTTCAGATCGTAGCCGCCCGACAGGATGCCCGGCTGACCGCTGATCAGCACTACGGCACGATCCCGCTCAGCCTGGTCCAGCGCAGCATTGAAAGCTTCAATGACCGCGGGGGAAATCGCATTGACCTTGCCATTGTTCAGCCCAAGGTGGGCGATGCCATCGGCGAATCGGTAGGAGACCAGCTCACTCATGAAACAATCCTCAGTTGGGTATGCGGCGACAGCCGAGCTTGTGGCAGTGTACCAAGATAAAGATGACCGGCGAGTCCGGCGCTCATGATAGCGGTAATTGCTGCACATTCAGATAAATAGCGTTTGCCAAAGGGGGCGCCTTTCGGTAAATTAGCGCGCCTCGGAGCTGCCCAGCAGCTTCGAATCCGGAGAGGTGTCCGAGTGGCTGAAGGAGCACGCCTGGAAAGTGTGTATACGTTAATAGCGTATCGAGGGTTCGAATCCCTCTCTCTCCGCCAGATACAACGCTAAAAGCCCCGCTATGCGGGGCTTTTTCGTTTCTGCTGAATGCCTCCCATACTTTGGCACACGCTCTGCGCTTGATCACGCTCCTGTATCGAGTCGGTGCCCTGCTTTAACCGGCAGGTTGCGGCCCTAGTGTAGGGCTCATACAAACTGACCCGCGGTGAAAAGAACACCTGGGATTACATCACTGCTTTTTC
>JAUVYN010000054.1 GCA_030603065.1 Pseudomonas sp. | reverse complement strand
AATCGGCATAGGGGCGGTCAGCATCGCTGGCCGTTCCCCTGCCACACCACCCGGCATGCGGGTCCGCACCGGGCGGTTCGAGAGATTGAGGTCATGAGAGCCGTGGCACCCCCAGCCGGTCGAAGTGAGCAATGGTCAGTACATGATGGATGCCAGACAGACTATTATGCCACCAGCAACGGCTCAAGGCCGCTACCGATTGCGCTACCCGATGGCTGGCCCCTAGGCGGGTCAACTCTCGATAGATCGTCTTGCCTCGTCGCCACTGCTTGAGCTGCATGGCACGCAGGCGACGACGTATCCACTCATCCAGTCCGCGCCAGACTCGTGGCGTTTGCGCCAACCCAAAGTACCCTTTCCATCCCAGCAAGTAACGCCGTAGCCTCTCCACCACCTCTGCCATGCTGCGCCCACCGTTGCGTCGGGTCAGTTGCCTGATCCTCTGCCTGAACGTCTTCAGCGCTTTCTCCGATACCCCGCGTCGCACCTCGCCATCCCCGGCTTGCCACAGGGCATAACCAAGGAACTTGCGACCGAACACGCTGGTCACCGCACTCTTGGACTCATTGATCTTCAAGTGCAGTCTGTCGTAGCAGCGCCGCAGTAAGCGCATCACCCGCTCACCTGCCTTCTGACTGTGTACATACACATTGCAGTCATCGGCGTAACGAGCGAAGCAATGACCCCGGCGCTCCAGTTCCTTGTCCACCTCATCGAGCAGAACGTTGGCCAGCAGCGGCGACAACGGGCCACCTTGCGGTGTGCCTTCATGCCGCTCCATGACCACTCCGCTGTCCATGATCCCCGCATTCAGGTAGGCGCGTACCAGCCGGATAATCCCTGCGTCATTCACGCGCTTGCTCAAGCGGTCTATCAGGATGTCATGGTTGACCCGATCGAAGAACTTCTCCAGGTCCACGTCCACCACGATACGGCGACCGGATTGCACAGCCCCCTGGGCGGCCAGGACCGCATCCTGCGCTCTGCGCCTCGGTCGGAAACCGTAGCTGTGCTCACTGAAGGTCGGATCAAGCAGCGGTTGCAGCACTTGCAGCAGCGCCTGTTGGATCAGCCGATCCGTCACCGTGGGGATGCCCAGCTCGCGCTGGCTACCGTCCGGTTTCGGGATCATTACCCGGCGTACCGGACTCGGCCGGTATACCCCTGACAACAGTTGGGCGCGAATCCCCGCCCACTCCGTCAGCAGATGCTTGCCCGTCTGCTCAGTGTCCAGACCGTCGACACCCGCCGCTCCCTTGTTGGCTTTGACTCGCTTCCACGCCTGTTGTACGTTGGCTCTCGCAAAGGCCCGGTGCAGCAGCCCTTGCCCTGTACTGTCGGTTTCACCCCGCGGGCGCAATGCCTCGTCGCTGACGCGGCGATTCGCGGCTTCACCGTTCACCGCCCGCGTCCGCCCCACCTTATGGTAAGCATCTGACTTCAGGTCATGTCGCATCGGGATGGCCTATGGCACTCTCTCTCGTTCGGCCCTTCGTCAAGATATGACTACTACGGCCTCTGCTGACTTCTCGCTCCGGCTCACACCGTCGCCCTTTCAGGCACAAGGCGAGATCTCCCCAGGTAAGGACGCACTCCTTCTCTGCACAACCGCCGGATTTACACCACCTCGCCTTGATCACAAGAGCTTCGCGGTTTCTTGCCCGCTCGCCCTGCTCGGCAGCGCCTTCTATCCGGTTCTTATCCATCGGCTCGCAGATTACGCTCCACGCTTCCTCCCAACACTCGGTCACCCTCATGCCGTTGCGCTTCACTTCGTTCGCTGTGATCAACTTACGGCGGGACTTGCACCCACAGGAGTGCGCCCCTGCTGGGCGCACAAATAACGGCCACCCGAGGGTGGCCGTGAGAATCAACGAAACGAAACGAATCAGACTGCAGTTGCCGGGCGCATGAAGGAGATGGGTGCGGTTCCGGCATCTTCAAAGGTTACGAGTTCCCAGGCATCCTTGTTAGCAAGCATCGAACGCAGCAGCTTGTTATTCAGAGCATGTCCTGATTTGAAACCACGGAACTCACCGACCAGACTCTTGCCGAGCAGGTAGAGGTCTCCGATGGCATCGAGAATCTTGTGCTTGACGAACTCGTCCTCATATCTGAGTCCGTCTTCATTCAGCACGCGATACTCATCGACTACAATGGCATTGTCCACGCTACCGCCGAGCGCAAGGTTCTGCGAGCGCAGGTATTCGATATCACGCATGAAACCGAAGGTCCGGGCGCGACTGACCTCTTTCACGAACGAAGTGCTCGAGAAGTCGACGCTGGCGAACTGACTCCGACCACGAAATACCGGGTGGTCGAACTCGATGCCGATCGACACCTTGAAGCCTTCGAAGGGAACGAAGGTCGCGGTCTTGCCGCCCTCTTCCACTGTCACTTCACGCTTGATACGGATGAACTGCTTGGGCGCGTCCTGCTCTTCGATGCCCGCTGACTGAATCAGGAACACGAAGGGGCCAGCGCTGCCATCCATGATCGGAACTTCCGGCGCACTCAGTTCGACGCAGGCGTTGTCGATTCCCAGACCCGCCATGGCGGACAACAGGTGCTCGACGGTATCGACCTTGGCGCCATCCTTGATCAGGGTGGTCGACATGGTGGTCTCGCCTACGTATTCCGCGCGAGCGGGAATTTCGACTACCGGATCAAGATCGACACGTCGGAACACGATCCCGCTGTCCACTGGGGCGGGTTTCAGGGTGAGATACACTTTCTCGCCCGAATGCAGACCTACACCGGTGGCCCGGATGGTGTTCTTCAGTGTGCGCTGTCTGATCATGCTCTTGATGGCTTCCGCTTGGCGTTGCGAATAATTTTCAACAAAGTGGGCACATAATAGCAAAGGACCCCAGGGTTGAACACCAACCCGCCCTATCCGCGCGATTGACAAAGCCTATGTGACTCAGCTAAAGAGCCGCATCGGGAGTTACCCTTGGGGGCGGCCGACCCGCCCCCAATGTGGCTTCAGTCGGCCTGGCGGCGCAGGAACGCCGGGATATCCAGGTAGTCCAGATCATCAGCCGGTGCTGCCAGACGCGCTGCCGCCGCATTGCCGGTCGGCACCTGATTGCGCATGACCGTCGGACGCTCCAGGTCACGGTAGTTCGGCGCAGAGCCTTCGTTGCGAGTGCTTGGGGCAGTCGCGGTGTTATCCACTACCTTGACCGGCTTGTCGACGCGAGCGCCGAGACCGGTGGCCACCACGGTGACCCGCAGCTCGTCGCGCAGCTCGGGATCGATCACTGTGCCGACTACGACGGTGGCTGTTTCCGAAGCGAACTCCTCGACAGTGCTGCCTACTTCGGAGAACTCGCCTAGCGACAGATCCGGACCAGCGGTGATATTGACCAGGATGCCACGTGCGCCCATCAGGTTGACGTCTTCCAGCAGCGGGCTGCGGATCGCGGCTTCAGCAGCTTCACGGGCACGGTTCGGGCCGCTGGCGTGGCCGGTACCCATCATGGCCATGCCCATTTCGCTCATCACGGTCTTCACGTCGGCAAAGTCGACGTTGATCATGCCAGGCCGCATGATCAGATCGGCGATGCCCTGAACGGCGCCGAGCAATACGTCATTGGCCTTGCTGAAAGCAGCCAGCAGGCTGGCGTCCTTACCCAGCACGGTGAGCAGCTTCTCGTTGGGGATGGTGATCAGCGAGTCGACGTGCAGGCTCAGTTCACGGATGCCTTCTTCGGCGATCTGCATGCGCTTGCGGCCTTCGAAGGGAAACGGCTTGGTGACCACAGCGACGGTCAGGATGCCCATTTCACGCGCCACTTCGGCAACGATCGGGGCAGCCCCGGTACCGGTACCACCACCCATGCCGGCGGTGATGAATACCATGTCCGAACCCTGCAGGACTTCAGCGATGCGCTCGCGATCCTCGATGGCCGCTTCACGACCGATCAGCGGGTTGGCGCCAGCGCCGAGGCCCTTGGTTACGGCGGAGCCAAGCTGCAGCACGGTGCGCGCGCTGATGTTCTTGAGTGCCTGGGCGTCGGTGTTCGCGCAGATGAAATCCACGCCTTCGACGTTGTTGATGACCATGTGCTGGAGTGCATTACCACCGCCGCCGCCAACGCCGACGACCTTGATTACTGCGTTTTGCGGAACGTTATCGATCAATTCAAACATGGTTCCATCTCCTGGAGTTGGTTAACTCGTTTCGTTGTGTCGGCCCGTTTCAACGGGTCTGTTAAAAGTTGCCCTGGAACCACTTCTTCACGCGTTCCAGAGGCGATGCCTTGCTCTGATCAGAGCTGCTGCTGCCTTGCTCGTGGTGCTTGATGCCGTAGTGCAGCAAGCCGACCCCGGTCGAATAAATGGGGTTACGAACCACATCAGTCAGTCCCTTGAATTCCTGGGGCACGCCGAGGCGTACCGGCATGTGGAAAATTTCTTCAGCCAGTTCCACAGCACCTTCCATCTTTGCCGTCCCGCCGGTCAGCACTATGCCGGCCGGGATCATGTCCTCGAACCCCGAGCGACGCAGCTCCGCCTGGATCAGCGTGAACAGTTCGTCGTAACGGGGCTCCACCACCTCCGCCAATGCCTGGCGCGACAGGTCTCGCGGCGGCCGTTCGCCGACGCTGGGGACCTTGATGGTTTCCTCAGGACCCGCCAGCTTTGCCAGTGCGCAGGCGTAGCGGATCTTGATCTCTTCGGCGTACTGCGTGGGGGTACGCAGCGCCATGGCTATATCGTTGGTGACCTGGTCACCGGCGATCGGAATCACCGCGGTATGCTTGATCGCGCCTTCGGTGAAGATCGCGATATCAGTGGTCCCGCCGCCGATGTCGACGACGCAGACACCCAGTTCCTTTTCGTCCTCCGTAAGCACGGCGTAGCTCGACGCCAGTTGCTCCAGAATCACGTCTTCCACTTCCAGCCCGCAGCGACGAATGCACTTTTCGATGTTCTGTACGGCGTTCAGCGCGCAGGTCACCAGATGCACCTTGGCCTCCAGCCGCACGCCCGACATGCCCAGCGGCTCGCGCACGCCCTCCTGATTGTCGATCACGTACTCCTGCGGCAGGATGTGCAACACTTTCTGGTCCGCCGGGATCGCGACTGCCTGGGCAGCGTCCAGCACCCGCTCGATGTCAGCCTTGATGACCTCACGGTCGCGAATCGCAACGATGCCGTGGGAGTTGAGGCTGCGGATGTGGTTGCCCGCCACGCCGGCGAAAACCGAATGGATCTGGCAGCCAGCCATCAGCTCGGCCTCTTCGATGGCCCGCTGGATCGACTGCACGGTGGATTCGATGTTCACCACCACACCTTTCTTAAGGCCGCGGGACGGGTGCGAGCCGATACCGACGATCTCCAGTTCGCCGTCAGCGCCGATCTCGCCGACCAGCGCGACCACCTTGGACGTGCCAATGTCGAGCCCGACGATCATCCTGGTACCCTGCTTGCTAGCCATAAATTACTTCGCTCCCCCGTTCGATTCCGGAGCGACCGGCTCACGCCAGGTCACCGCCATGCTGTTGCTGTAACGCAGGTCGACCCGCGCTATCTGTTCGCGACGCTCTGACAACACCAGTTGGTCGATGGTCAGGAATCGCTGCATTTTTTCCACCAGATCGTCACGGCCCAGCAGGATCCGGATGCCATCCTGGGTGGTCAGGAACCAGCTGCCCCGCTCACGCAATTCCAGTTGTGCCACGCCGTGGCCATAAGGCCGCAGCAGCCGGTTGAACTGCTGATAGTTCTGCATCACCCGACGCTTGGCACGCTGGGGGCCATTGAGCTGCGGCAGATCATCGAAACGACTGATATCCTCCGGCTCGAAGGCGCGACCTTCATTGTTCAGCAGCGCCGTGTTCCCCCAGCGGGCCACCGGCAGTTGTTCGTCCAGCTGGATGACCAACTGGTCGGGCCACACCCGGCGTACCGAGGCGTTGGCGACCCAGGACATGTCCACCAGGTCGGTGCGCAGTCCGTTCAGATCGATGCGCAGAAAACTGTCGTTCAGGTATGGCTGGACCACCTGCTGCACGGCGTTCCGATCGATGTACTGCAGATCGCCCTCCACACTGATCAGGCTGATGGGACGATCTGCCAGCGGCAGCAGGCGCGTAGTCAGTTCATACAGTCCCATTCCCAGCGCGACCAGCAGCAGCGGCCACACGATCTGCTGCAGCCGCTGGCCGGCTCCTTCGAGACTCGGCCAGCGCAGGCTCAAGGACCACTGGCGGCGCACCGGCGGTGCAACCCGGACCGCACCGCGCCCCGGCGCATGGCGCCGCAGCATCGGCCTGGTGGCCCTTGGATCCCTAAGCATTGGCCCGAACATCGCGGCTCCTCAGAACCGGGCGCTGGCAAGAATCGCCAGCACCAGGTCGGTGAATGTCATCCCCGCCGCACGAGCGGCCATGGGCACCAGACTGTGGTCGGTCATGCCCGGAACGGTATTTACCTCGAGGAGGTAGAACCGGCCGTCCGCGTCCTGCATCACATCGACCCGGCCCCAGCCGCGGCAGCCGACCGCGTTGAAGGCGCGCAGGCAGAGTTCGGCCAGCTCCTGCTCCTTTTCAGCTGGCAACTCGCACGGACAGATGTACTGGGTGTCGTTCGCCAGGTACTTGGCGTTGTAGTCATAGAACGTGTGGGTCGTTCGCAGGCGAATGGCCGGAAGTGCACGCCCGTCGAGGATGGCGACGGTGAATTCGGCGCCGCTGATCCATTGCTCGACCAGCGACTGATCATCGTACTGCTGAGCCGCGTCCCACGCTGCTTCGAGCTCGGCCAGATTGCCGGCCTTGGACATGCCGATGCTCGAACCTTCATGAACCGGTTTGACGATCAGCGGTGTGCCAAGCCGCTCGATGAGTTGCGCACAGTCCGCCTTGTCACGCAGCAGTTCATAACTCGGGGTGGAAAGGCCCAGGCTTTGCCAGACCAGCTTGGTGCGCAGCTTGTCCATACCCAGCGCGGACGCCATGACGCCGCTGCCCGTGTAGGGCAACCGCAGGCTTTCCAGCAGCCCCTGAAGACTGCCGTCCTCGCCACCACGACCATGCACGGCGATGAATACGCGGTCCGGCCGGTCGGCAATCAGTCGCTCGGCAAGATCGGCGCCGGCATCGATACCGTATGCATTCACACCGGCCGCCTGCAGCGCCTCGAGTACCGCCTGGCCGGAGCGCAGCGATACTTCCCGTTCCGCCGAATGGCCGCCATAGAGCACGGCGACCTTCCCGAAGGCTTTCACGTCAGTCATCAAGCCTTCCCTCCTGCGCTCTTTTCAGCAAAGGCTGCGGCCAGTTGCAAGGCCAGGCCGCCGATATCGCCAGCCCCCTGTGCCAACAGAATGTCACCGGGCTGCAGCACGGCATCGAGCAGCGGCATGACGTCCGCATCGCGCTCCACGTAGATCGGGTCGACCTGACCACGCTGCCGAATGCTGCGGCAGAGATTCTTGCTGTCCGCGCCGGGAATGGGTTCCTCTCCGGCCGGGTAGACTTCCATCAGCAACAGAGCGTTGGCCTCGGCCAAAACCTGCACGAAGTCTTCGTACAGGTCGCGGGTACGACTGAAGCGATGGGGCTGGTAGATCATGACCAGCCGCCGCTCCGGCCAGCCGGCACGTACCGCCTTGATCACCGCGGCGACCTCGCGCGGGTGATGGCCGTAGTCGTCCACCAGCATGATCTCGCCGTCTGCGACTGGAAAATTGCCCAGCACCTGGAAGCGTCGGCCGACTCCGGCAAACTCGTTCAGTCCACGGACGATGGCCTTGTCGCTGACGCCTTCGTCGGTGGCCACGGCAATGGTGGCCAGGGCGTTCAGCACGTTGTGCACACCCGGCATGTTCACCGACACCTTGAGCGGGTCACGGCCTTCGCGCAGGGCAGTGAAGTGGGTAAGCATGCCGCTCTGGTGAATATCCACCGCACGGATATCGGCGTCCTCGGACTGGCCGTAGGTGATTACCTGACGATTGACCTGCGGGAGGATCTCGCGCACCACCGGATCGTCGATGCAGAGCACCGCCAGACCGTAGAACGGCAGGTTGTGCAGGAACTCGACGAAGGTTTTCTTCAGCCGGTTGAAATCGCCCTCGTAGGTCGCCATGTGATCGGCATCGATATTGGTGACGATGGCGACCATCGGTTGCAGGTGCAGGAAGGACGCATCGCTTTCGTCTGCCTCTGCCACCAGATAACGGCTTTCACCGAGCTGAGCATTGGTGCCGGCGCTGGTGAGACGTCCGCCAATGACGAAGGTGGGGCTCAGACCCTCGGCGGCCAGAACGCAGGCAATCAGACTGGTGGTGGTGGTCTTGCCATGGGTTCCGGCGACGGCGATACCATGGCGATAACGCATCAGCTCGGCGAGCATCTCGGCCCGCGGGACCACCGGAATGCGCCGCTCGATCGCCGCGGACACTTCCGGATTGCTGGTGTTGATGGCGCTGGACACCACCAGCACATCGGCTTCCTGCACGTTCTCGGCACGGTGACCAATATCCACCCGGGCGCCAAAACTTTCCAGGCGCTGGGTCACGGCGGAACGCTTCAGATCCGAGCCGGATACCTCGTATCCAAGATTCAGCAGCACCTCGGCGATGCCACACATGCCCACACCGCCGATACCGACGAAGTGAATACGACGTATCCGCCGCATTTCCGGCAGACAGAACGTGGCCTGAGGACGGCTCTTAATGCTCACGGGCGACCTCCAGACAGGCGCGAATGACATCGGTGGTGGCGTTGGGCAGTGCCTGGCTGCGGGCTTGAGCGGCCATTCGCTGAAGAGTCTCCGGATCGGTAAAGAGTTTGGTCAGGCGCTCAGCCAGCAGGGCTCCGGTCAGGCTACCCTGGGGCAGAAGCTCGGCAGCGCCACGCTCCGCCAGGAAGCGGGCATTGGCAGTCTGGTGATCGTCAATTGCATGGGGCAGCGGGATCAGCAACGCCGGACGTCCGGCTGCTGCAAGTTCACATACGGTCAGCGCGCCGGCCCGGCAGACCACCAGGTCGGCCCAGCCGTAGGCGGCCTTCATGTCGGCAATGAACGGCTCCACCAGCGCCGGCACGCCCGCGTCGCGGTAGCCCTGATCGGTCAGCTTGACGTGCTGCTTGCCGCACTGATGCCACACCTCGGGACGGACCGAGGGGTCCATCAGACCCAGGGCTTCAGGCAACAGGCGGTTGAGCGGCAAGGCGCCGAGGCTACCGCCCAGCACCAGCAGATTCGCACGACGCTGTCCGTCCCAGCTCATGTCGGGCACCTGAAAGATCTCCTCGCGCACCGGATTACCGGTACTGCGGCGCTTTTCGTCATTGGCGAAACTGCCGGGGAACCCTTCGCAACGGCGTGCCGCCAGGCGCGCCAGCAACCGATTGGCCGTACCCACCACGGCATTCTGTTCATGGATCACCAGCGGAATACGCTGCAGCCATGCGGCCAGTCCGCCGGGGCCAGTCACGTACCCGCCGGCACCCAGCACGAATACCGGGTTCAATTCACGCACTATGCGCCTTGCCTGCAACAACGCGCGGCCAATCCCCAGCGGTGCCTTGAGCAGTTCGATCGGACTCTTGCCGCGCACGCCCTGCACTTCGATGTAGTGGATCGGGAAGTTCGCTGCCGGCACCAGTTCGCTTTCGATGCCGCGGCGGGTACCGAGCCAATGAACATCGTACCCCTGGTCACGCAGCAGGCGCGCGCAGGCCAACGCCGGAAACACATGGCCGCCGGTTCCACCCGCCATCACCAGCACCTTATCGGCCATTGGCAGCCTCCCGAAGCGCCTGGCGACGTTCCCAGTCGATGCGCAGCAGCAGCCCCAGGCTGATGCAGCAGACTACCAGCGAGCTGCCGCCATAACTGAGGAACGGCAGCGTCAGCCCCTTGGTTGGCAGCAGACCGACATTCACGCCAACGTTGATGAGAATCTGACCGCACCACATGATGGCGATGCCGTAAGCCAGATAGGCCGAGAACAACCGACCTGCCCGCTCGGCCCACAGCCCGATGTAGAGGCTACGAATCGCGACGAAGATCAGCAGCGCGAAGGCGGTCATGGCGCCAATGAGACCAAGCTCTTCAGCCAGCACGGCGAATACGAAATCGGTGTGCGCCTCAGGCAGGTAGAACTGTTTCTGGATACTGTTACCCAGCCCGGTGCCGAACCATTCGCCGCGCCCGAAGGCAATCAGCGCCTGAGTCAGCTGATAGCCGCTGCCAAATGGATCGTTCCAGGGATTGAGGAAGCCGGTCAGGCGCTGCAGGCGGTAAGGCTCGAAGGCGATCGCCATCGCGCCGAGCGCACCGAGCGAACCGAACAGCAAGGTAAAGCGGAACAAGCCGACGCCGCCGAGGAACAGCATCCCGGTGGCGGCGCCCATGAGCACGACGGTCGCACCGAAGTCAGGTTCAATGATCAGCAGCCAGGCCATGGGCCCGAGTACCATGAACGGCTTGATGAAGCCGAACCACTCTTCCTTCACTTCCTTCTGACGCTGGACCAGATACCCGGCAAGAAACACCACGGCGAAAAGCTTGGCCAGCTCGGAGGGCTGAATGTTGAACGGGCCAATAGCGATCCACCGCCAGCTACCGTTGACCTCCCGACCGATTCCCGGAATCAGTACCGCGACCAGCAGAGCGAAGCCCAGGAACAGAAGTGGAAAGCGAAACTGCTCCCAAAGGGCGACCGGAATCGACAGAACCACCAGCAAGGCGCCGAGCCCGATGATCAGGTAGATGACCTGACGAATCATGTAGTAGAGCGGATTGCCCAGTTGACCTGCGGCCACTTCCATGGACGACGAGGTGACCATCACGATGCCAAGCCCGAGCAGGCACAGAGCCCCCACCAGCAGTGGCATGTCCATATCGAAGCGGCGCTCACCTACCAGAGGGGCAATAGATTGCTGAAGCAACTCGGCCTTGATCATGCTTTCAGCCTCCCTACCGCCTCGGCGAACAGCCGCCCGCGTTCTTCGAAATTGCGGAACATGTCGAGACTCGCGCAGGCTGGTGACAGCAACGCCACGTCGCCCGGGGCGGCGGCGGTGGCCGCGGCGGCAACGGCCTCCTCCAGATTCTGCACGCGAATCACCGGGACGCTACCTGCAAAGGCTGCTTCCAAAAGCGGCGCATCGCGCCCCAGCAGTACCACTGCACGGCAGTGCTGCGCGACCGGCCCGCGCATGGGGGCAAAATCGGCGCCCTTGCCATCGCCGCCAGCAATCAGAACCAGCTTGCCTTGCATGTCAGCGGCAAAACCTTCGATGGCAGCCAGTGCAGCGCCGACGTTGGTCGCCTTGGAATCGTCATAGAAATCGACACCTGCATGCGCGCCCACCCACTGGCAGCGATGCGGCAGACCGGTGAATGCGCGCAGCGTTTCGAGCATTGCATCCATGGGCAGGCCCACGGCATGCCCAAGGGCCAGGGCCGCCAGTGCATTACTCTGATTGTGCGCGCCACGAATTCTGAGCTCACGTACCGGCATCAGCGCGGTGAACTCGTAAGCGAGGCACAGCTCTCCGCCCTCTTCGCGCAGACCGAAGGCTTTCAGGTCCGGGCGGGACAGCCCGAAGCTGTAACAGGGCAGTTGGTCCGCCACCAGCGGACGCGAAAGCGCATCGTCGCGGTTGAACACGACCTGCCGTGCACCTCGGAAAATCCGATGCTTGGCCTGATGGTAAGCCGGCATGCCCGAGTAGCGATCCATGTGATCTTCGCTCAGGTTCAGCACGGTTGCGACTTCGGCATTCAGCCTATGCGTCGTTTCCAGCTGAAAGCTCGACAGCTCGAGCACGTAGAGTTCGGCGTTCAGGTCAAGCAGATCCAGTGCCGGGGTACCCAGATTACCTCCCACCGCAACGCGCTTGCCGGCTGTGCGGGCCATTTCGCCAACCAGGGTGGTAACGGTACTCTTGGCATTGGATCCGGTAATCGCAACGATCGGAGCCTGAGCCTCCCGCGCAAAGAGTTCGATGTCGCCGACAATGCTCACGCCAGCTGCGGCCGCCTGCTGCAGAGCTGGCGTCGCGAGGGCGATACCGGGGCTGACGATCAGTTCGGCTGCGTCGCTCAACAGGTCGCCATCCAGAGGCTCGCCAAGGTACAGATCAGCCATTGGCGCGAAGCGCTTGAGCTGGTCCAGTCCCGGCGGTTCGGAACGGGTATCGGCCACTGCGAAGGACAGACCACGGCCGGCCAGATAGCGCGCAACCGAAAGCCCGGTGATACCGAGCCCTACGATGATGCGCTTCTTGTCGGTGGTGATCAGTGACACGGTGTTTTCCTCAACGCAGTTTCAGGGTGGCCAGGCCGATCAGCACCAGTACGACGGTGATGATCCAGAAGCGCACGATCACGCGCGGCTCCGGCCAGCCCTTGAGTTCGAAATGATGGTGAATCGGCGCCATTCGAAAGACCCTTCTGCCGGTCAGCTTGAATGACGCCACCTGTACGATGACCGACAGGGTCTCGACCACGAAGATGCCGCCCATGATGAACAGTACGATTTCCTGGCGCACGATAACCGCCATCACGCCCAGTGCAGCGCCCAGCGCCAGCGCCCCCACGTCGCCCATGAAGACCTGTGCCGGATAGGTGTTGAACCAGAGGAAGCCCAGTCCGGCACCGATCAGCGCGCCGCAGAAGATGATCAATTCGCCGGAACCCGGCACGTGCGGAATCAGCAGATATTCGGCAAAACGTACATTGCCCGACAGGTAGGCAAAAATGCCCAGGGCGCCGCCCACCATCACGGTTGGCATGATTGCCAGGCCATCGAGTCCGTCGGTCAGGTTGACCGCATTGCTCGCACCGACCACTACGAAATAGGTCAGCACGATGTAGAACAGGCCCAGCTGCAGCTCGATGTTCTTGAAGAACGGGAAGATCAGCGTGGTTTCTACCGGAGTAGTCGCGGTGAAATAAAGCACGATGGCAGCGATCAGGCCGAATACCGACTGCCAGAAGTACTTCCAGCGCGACGGCAGCCCACGCGAATTCTTCTCCACGACCTTGCGATAATCATCTACCCAGCCGATGGCTCCAAAGGAGAAGGTCACGCCCAGCACTACCCATACATAGAGGTTGCTGAGATCAGCCCAGAGCAGCGTCGCGATGCCGATGGCCACCAGGATCAGCGCACCGCCCATGGTCGGTGTACCGGCCTTGGAGAGATGCGACTGGGGACCGTCATTGCGGACCGACTGGCCGATCTGCCGGAAGCTCAGCGTTCGAATCATCCAGGGACCGAGAAACAGGGCCAGCCCCAGCGCAGTGAGAACACCCAGAATCGCCCGCAGCGTCAGGTACTGAAATACCGAAAAGCCGGTATGAAATTGCTGCAGATACTGGGCTAGAAGCAGTAGCATCGGTCAGTTGGCCTTCTTGGCATCGTTATCGTTTTGGTCGACAAGCCCGGACACGATCTCTTCCATTCCGGCGCTCCTTGAACCCTTGACCAGCACCCGCACGTCCGGGGCCAGCTCCTGACCCAGCGACGCGGTCAGCTCCTGCTTGTTGGCGAACAGCCGCCCGCCTTCGCCGAAGGCCTCGACGGCCAGCGCCGACAGCCGGCCTACTGCATAAAGCCCATCAAGACCTTTTTCCCGTGCATAGGCGCCGACCTCCCGGTGCCCCTCTTCCTCCCAGGCACCCAGTTCACCCATGTCTCCCAGCACCAGAATCCGCCGGCCAGGCAACTCAGCCAACAGATCGATGGCGGCTTTGACTGACCCCGGATTGGCGTTATAGCTATCGTCGATCACCACCGATCCGGCGCGCCCGATCAGGCTGTTGACCCGCCCCTTTACCGGTTTCAGGCTGGCAAGTCCGCGGCGAATCTGCTCAAGGTCGACGCCTACCGCAAGAGCTGCCCCGGCGGCAGCCAGGGCGTTGGCCACGCTATGCATACCCAGCAGGTTGAGCTGGACGGTGATCGAGCCCTTCGGGGTGACCAGGACGAAGCCGGGGCAGCCGCGCTCGTCCAGTTCGACGGACTCTGCGCGCACTGCCGCCGTGGGATTGGTCAGACTGAAGGAGTAGTGTTTGCGCTTGCCAAGCAGTTGATACCACTGTTCGAACCAGGGGCTGTCCAGATTGATCACCGCCTGGCCGTCGGGACCCAGGCCCGAGTAGATTTCGCTCTTGGCAAGGGCGATGTTCTCCGGGCTGCCGAAGCGGCCGACATGGGCAGTACCCGCATTGGTGAGCACGCCGACATGAGGGCGGGCGATGCTCATGCTGTAGGCGATGTCGCCGATCTGGGCTGCCCCCATCTCGATCACCGCGAACTGATGCTCAGGCGCCAGCTCGAGCAGGGTCAACGGCACGCCGAGCTCATTGTTCAGGTTGCCGCGCGTCGCCAGAACAGGGCCAGCTTCGCGCAGTATCGCAGCCAGAATTTCCTTTACGCTGGTCTTGCCGCTGGAACCGGTGATGGCGACCATTGGGCCCTTGTACGCCTGCCGTGCGATGGCGGCCAGCTGGCCAATGCCGCGCTGGGTGTCGTGGACCAGCAATTGCGGCAGTGGGTCATCGACCAGGTGTTCGACCATGGCGGCAACGGCTCCGCTTTCGCGTGCCGCAGCCAGAAAATCGTGCCCATTGACACGGGACCCGGCAAGGGCCACGAAAAGACCACCGGGACGCACTTCGCGGGAATCGATGGCTACGCTGTCAAAACTCGCGTCCGGGCCATGCAGAGTGGCGCCAAGCGGCTTGATCAGATCGGACAAACGCAGCGCTTCAAGCATGAGCTGCCTCCCATTTTTCCAACGCCAGTTCGGCCTGTTGCAGATCGTTGAATGGATGGCGCACGCCGCGAACCTCCTGATAGGTTTCGTGCCCCTTGCCGGCGATCAGGATCACATCGTCGGCCTGAGCGCGGGCGATCGTATGAGCGATAGCCTCGGCGCGGTTGGCCAGTACGGTGACCCGCTGCGGCGCCTCTATACCCCTGCAGATCTGCTCGATGATGCAGCTGGAGGCTTCGCCACGCGGGTTATCGTCGGTGATCACTACCCGATCAGCGCCCTGCTCGGCAATGCGACCCATTTGCGGGCGCTTGCCATTGTCTCGATCACCGCCGCAGCCGAACAGGCAGGTCAGACGACCGGCGGTGTGTGCGCGCAAAGCAGCGAGCGCCTTTTCCAGAGCGTCGGGCGTATGTGCGTAGTCGATCACTATCAGCGGGCGCCCACCACCACCAAGGCGCTGCATGCGCCCGGCGGGGGGCGTAACGCGAGACACAAGGGCAGCAGCCTCCGATAACGAAACGCCGGCGGCGAGCAGGCTGCCCACCACAGCCAGCAGATTGCTGAGATTGAAAGCACCGAGCAGCTCACTGTGCAGCTCGGCCTGCTGTCCCTGATGATGCAGGACCGCGTGAATACCATTGCTGTCGAATCGCGCTTCGGCAGCATAAAGCTCGGCGCTGCTGCGCTGGATGCTGTACCCCAGCACCGGAGCAGCGCAGCTGGTGGCCAGACGCAGGCCGAAATCATCGTCCAGGTTGATCACCGCCATTTTCAGCGGGCGTTGAAACAGCTTTGCCTTGGCCGCGCCGTAGCTTTCCATGTCGCCGTGATAATCGAGATGGTCTCGACTCAGATTGGTGAAAACGGCGATATCGAAATCCAGAGCGGCAACGCGTCCCTGGTCCAGCGCATGGGAAGAGACTTCCATGCATACCCAGCGCGCGCCCGCATCGCGCATTTGCGCCAGTTGCTGTTGTACGCGCAAAGCATCCGGAGTGGTCATACCATGGTCGAGAAGCTCTCCGAGCAGCCCGCTGCCAAGGGTGCCGATCACACCGCAAGGCTCACCTCGCGCGCTGAAGGCCTGGGCCAGCATCTGACTGACCGATGTCTTGCCGTTGGTACCGGTCACGCCGATCAGCCCAAGCTGGCTGGAGGGCTCGCCATGGAAGCGCCCGGCAATGGCCGAGAGCTGGCTGGCCAGGCCGTCGATGCCGAGCATTGGCACCGCCCCGGAAAACTGCGCACCATCTTCGGTTTCGTATACCACCGCCACCGCACCGGCCTGGACCGCCTGGGCAATGTGTTCGCGGCCGTCATGGCTACGGCCGGGCAGCGCGAAGAAGACCATTCCGGGGCCAGCTTCGCGGCTGTCCAATGTCAGACCGGTTACAACCTGCTGACCTTCGAGCTGGGGGAACAGCTGTTCGAGCGTCATCATCCGCGCGACCCTCCATTGATAGGAGGCAGCTCTACCTGCTGCAACTCGGGCATATCATCCGGCGGTACGTTGAGCAGGCGCAGTGCATTCGCCATCACTTGACCGAACACCGGCGCCGCTACCAGACCGCCGTAATACTGCCCCTTGCTCGGCTCATCGATAACCACCACTGCGGCGAAGCGTGGGTTGCTGATAGGCGCTACGCCGGCGAACACCGAGCGGTAGCGATCACGGGCGTAGCCGCCACCGGGCAGCGTCTTGTGCACGGTGCCGGTCTTCCCACCGATCTGATAGCCAGGGACACGCGCCCGGGAGCCGGTACCACCTTCTCCGTCCACAGTCGCCCGGAGCATGGCTAGAGCCTGCTGGCTGACCTGTTCGGGAATGACCTGTTCACCGGCCACCGGCTGGTCGACCCTGAGCATGGAAAGCGGAACGCGCCGGCCGTTGTTGGCCAGCGCGGCGTAAGCGTGGGCAAGCTGGGTCGCCGTGACCGACAACCCGTACCCGTAGGACAGCGTCGCCGTTTCGACCGGTCGCCAACGCCTGTGTGTGGGAAGCCGGCCGACACTTTCGCCCGGAAATCCCAGACCTGTCGATTCTCCCAGACCGACCTGCTGCAGCAGATCACGCAGCGGTTCGGCACCGATGTCCAGAGCGATTTTTGCCGGGCCGATGTTGCTCGACTTGACGATTACCCCGGTCACGTCGAGCACACCGAAGTTGCGGATGTCGCGTACCGTCATGGTCGAGACGCGCATGGTACCCGGGCGGGTATCCATGACGGTGTTCGGCTGGTAGCGCCCTGACATGAGACCGGCAGCCACGGTGAATATCTTGATCGGCGAGCCCGGCTCGAACACATCGATCAGAGCGCGGTTACGCATCATTTCCGGGCGCAGGTTGGTGCGGTTGTTGGGGTTGTACGTGGGGTGGTTGGCCATCGCCAGGATTTCGCCGGAACGCACGTCGACCACTACAACCGAGCCGGCCTTGGCGCCGAAGGTGTTCAATGCCTCTCTCAACTCCCGATGGGCAACGTACTGCAGGCGCATGTCGATCGACATCGCCAGCTCGTTGCCGGGACGAGCATTGCGCACCACCTGCACATCCTTGATCAACCGGCCCCGACGATCCTGCAGCACCTGTCGACTACCGGGAACGCCCTTGAGCCAGTCGTTATAGGCCAGCTCGAGACCTTCCTGACCAACCTCGTCGACGTTGGTGAAGCCCACCAGATGGGCTGCTACTTCCCCGGCGGGATAGAAGCGACGGTATTCCTCGATACTGTAGACGCCGGGCACGCGCAGGTCGGTGATAACCTCTCCGTCCTGCGGGGTCATGTGCCGGCGTAGGTAGATGAACTCGCGCTGGGCGTTGGCACGCAACCGCTCGCTGAAGGTGCTGAGATCGGTCCCCAGCGCTTTGGCCAGTTCGGGCCAGCGATTCTCATGGTTGATAAGTTGGGTCGGATTGGCCCACAGCGTGGTTACCGGCGTGCTCACTGCCAGCGGCTCGCCGTGGCGGTCAGTGATCAGGCCGCGGTGTGCGGGGATGGGTACGTGGCGTACGCTGCGCTTGTCGCCCTGGTTGCGCAGGAAGCCACCGTCCAGCACCTGAAGCTCGACGATCTGCCAGGCAATGGCCGCACAGCACACGCCCAGCACTCCGAGTACCACACGGAAGCGCCAGGGATGCAGACTGCCATTGGGCTTGAGCTTGATCATGGCTTCACCAGGATGACTTCCGTGGCCACCGGAACACGCATGTCCAGTTGGCTCTTGGCTATGCTCTCCACCCGGCTATGGGCGGTCCAGGTGCTCTGCTCGAGCACCAGTCTGCCCCATTCCGCCTGGGCCTTTTCCCGAGCTGCCATCTCCGCGGCCAACTCATTGAGCAGCACCCGACTGACGTGAGCGCTATAGGGGACGGCCAATGCGCTGGCAATGATCAGCAGCCAGACGATGAGCAGCCAGCCGCTGGTCCGCGGTAGTCCCGATCGGGCTGTCTTCTGCACTGGCTGATCCATCAGCGCTTCTCCGCAATGCGCAGCACGGCGCTGCGAGCCCGAGGATTGCGCTCGACTTCTTCGGCAGAAGGCTTTATCGCCTTTCCGACCAGATTCAGTCTTACCACGATGTCACTGTCGCGGATGGGCAGGCCGCGCGGCAGCGGCTCTCCCTTGGCTTCGCGACGCATGAACTGCTTGACGATGCGATCTTCCAGCGAATGGAAGCTGATCACGGCCAGACGCCCGCCGCTCGCCAACACCTCTACCGCGGCCTGCAGGCCCGCGGCAAGATCATCCAGCTCACGATTAATGAAGATCCGGATACCCTGAAACGCACGGGTAGCCGGATGCTTGTGTTTTTCCCAGGCCGGGTTGGCGATCTTGACCACTTCGGCCAGGTCAGCGGTACGCGTGAAGGGTTGCTCCCCACGACGCTTGACGATCGCACGGGCGATGCGTCGCGAATAACGTTCTTCGCCGTATTCGAACAGTACGGTAGCGATGTCGGCTTCGTCGGCGCAGTTGATCCAGTCTGCGGCGCTTTGGCCCTGGGAGGGGTCCATGCGCATGTCCAGAGGACCGTCGTTGAGGAAACTGAAACCCCGCGCCGGATCGTCCAACTGAGGGGACGACACTCCAAGATCGAGCAGCACGCCATCGACCTGGCCAGCCAGCCCCTTGGCGCGCAGGGCTTCAGCCATGTCTGCGAAGCTGCCTTGCACAACGACAAAGCGGCCGTCCTCGGCCGCCAGCTCTGTGCCGACCCGGATCGCCTCCGGGTCCTTGTCGAAGCCGATCAGCCGCCCATCGCCGGAGAGGCTTCGCAGGATGGCGCGACTGTGACCGCCGCGCCCGAAGGTGCCATCTATATAGAGACCGTCAGGACGAATGGCGAGCCCGAGCACTGCTTCATCGAGCAGCACGCTGACATGCTGTAGTTTCTGCTCTGTGCTCATAGGCTCAACGTCTGCAGTTCAGGCGGCAGCTCGCCGCTGTCCTGTCCTTCCAGGTAACTTGTTGTCTGGGCTTCCCAGGCATCCTCGCTCCACAGCTCGAACTTGTTGAGCTGCCCGACGAGCATGACCTTCTTGTCCAGTTGGGCGTGATCGCGAAGCAGCGGCGGCACGACGAAGCGGCCATGACTGTCCAGCTCGATCTCGTTGGCATTACCGATAAGCAGGCGATTGAGGCGCTTTACGGCGGGATGCATATTCGGGGCGACCTTGAGCTGCTGCTCGACCACTTCCCATTCATTCAATGGATAGATCCACAGGCAGCGCTCTTCGAGGCCGATGGTCGCGACCAGATGCCCACCACAGACGTCGACCAGCCGGTCACGATACCGCGCAGGCATCGCGAGCCGCCCTTTGGCGTCGAGATTGATGGCATTAGCTCCGCGTAACACGCTGTGGCTTCCCCTTTGATGGCTATCCGTGCCAATACATCCCACTTTTACCCACTTATTACCACTTCGGCACACTATAGGAATGCGCCTACATAGCGTCAAGTGACGGAAACACTAAAAACCCTTTATGGGCAGGGGTTTAGAGCCAAAAGGAGGGGATCTGACAGAAAACCGACAGGCGGGACCGCAATAAACTAAAGTAGTATCAAAAGCCTTTACCCAATACTTAAAGTAAAGGATGAGGTTTAATATTTTTTTGACATACATCGAAAGGCGGGAGCGGCAGAAGGGAATTAAAATGAGAGTTGGCCTGTAAGCCGGGTTCTGTCGAGGACAGCCATTCCTCTACGACAATCATCACTGATTGCCTCTAGCAACCTACCCGAACCCAGTGCGGGCCACACCGACGGGTTCCTATTTGGTCTTGCTCCGAGCGGGGTTTGCCGTGCCACGAACTGTTGCCAGTCGCGCGGTGCGCTCTTACCGCACCCTTTCACCCTTACCTGATCCCCTTGCGGGGCCATCGGCGGTCTGCTCTCTGCTGCACTTTCCGTAGGCTCACGCCTCCCAGGCGTTACCTGGCGCTCTGCCCTATGGAGCCCGGACTTTCCTCCCTGCCTTGCGGCACGGCGACTGTCCAGCCAACTCTCAGGTGCAAGAGTATCCCGCTTCGCTGGCGGCGGGCAAGAGAATCAAGCGCCGCACCAGATTGGACAATCACAGGCACCATCTTGGTGCACTGTGGCGCCGCCGGACTACGCTCAGAGCGACCTTTTTGAGCTCCTGGGCGTGAATTTCGGGCAACGACCCAATATGGCATGGCCCGTGCATCGGTTTGGGCATCGGATGAGATCCAGGGTTTTCGAGCCCCATCTGAAGGGTGCCACCGAAAGCGCACCTACATATATGGACCAATGGACAACTAGGGTTCCGGCCTTCTACAGGTGACTGGTCCGAGAGTTGTCGACCTCCTGAAGGGGGGTTACACGGCGGGATAAAAGCCCGGGAGAGCCTCAGAACAACTGAGATCTCATCGTCGTGTACCCGAAGGAGGCATTATGCTCAGCGTTACATTCCACCGGTCTTCCTCCCTCGCAGAGGGCCCATTCCCGTCCCCAAGGTACGCCCTATGTCTCGCCTGATGAATCGACAGCCGGGACGCGTTTTGCGCCTGGGCCTGGTCCTGTTGCCCTTCGCTCTGCTGCTGATGCTCTATCTGGTCAGCTCCCAGGCGCGACTGGCGGAAAACCCCAACGACAAGCTCTTGCCCAGCTTTACCCAGATGGCAGATGCAGTGGACCGCATGGCCTTTACCGAAGACAGGCGCACCGGCCGCTACCTCTGGTGGGACGACACCGCAGCCAGCCTCAAGCGACTCGGCAGCGGGCTGGGAATCAGTGCCGCGGTTTCGCTCGTGCTCGGCATGGCAATGCTGATCCCTCTTTTGCGCACGCCCCTGTCGCCACTGGTGACCGTGATCTCGATGATCCCGCCGTTATCGATCCTGCCTATCCTGTTCATTGTGCTGGGCCTGGACGAGCTGTCAAAGGTGATGCTGATCGTCATCGGCATCACCCCGGTACTGATCCGCGATCTGCAACAGCGGGTCAGCGAAATCCCCAGTGAGCTGCTGATCAAGGCACAGACCCT
>JAUVYN010000042.1 GCA_030603065.1 Pseudomonas sp. | reverse complement strand
TCCTTGGGAGCGAGGCAAGGCGGAAAAGTTCAGACGTGACGACTAGCGCGGGCATGCTGGCCAGCTGGAACCTTTTTTCGTAGCATGAGTCGCATATCCCCTTGAACTGCTTGAACTTCAGGTAACGTTTTGTCTTCCACCGAGAAACCCCGCGTCGACAATTCCGCCAACGGCGACATCATGACCCCCGGCAAGGATATTTTCTTCGCTGCGGTCGAAACCACCCGGATGCCCATGATCGTCACGGATCCGAACCGGGACGACAATCCGATCATCTTCGCCAACAACGCTTTCCTCGAGATGACCGGCTATGCCATCGACGAAATCGTCGGGCGCAACTGCCGTTTCCTGCAGGGGCCGGAAACTGATCGTGCGGTAGTGAAGGCGGTTGGCGAGGCAGTCGCGGCTCGGGAAGAGGTCTCTGTCGAGCTGATCAACTACCGCAAGGACGGCTCCAGCTTCTGGAATGCCCTGTTCATCTCTCCGGTCTATACCGATGATGGCCGTCTCACCTACTTCTTCGCCTCGCAGCTGGATATAAGCCGTCGCCGTGATGCGGAAGAGGCTCTGCGCCAGGCCCAGAAGATGGAGGCTCTGGGGCAGTTGACCGGGGGAATCGCGCACGACTTCAACAACCTTTTGCAGGTCATGGTCGGTTATATCGACATTATTCAGCGTACCGCCGCTCGGCCAACCCCCGATGTTGAACGCATAGCGCGCAGTGCTGGTCATGCCAAGGCCGCGGCCGACCGCGCCAGCACCCTGACTCAGCAGCTTCTCGCGTTCTCGCGAAAGCAGACACTCGAGGGACGTGTCGTCAACCTCAACAACCTGATACGCACCGCGGACGAGCTCGCCGATCGATCGCTCCCCGGGGTCAGGATAGAACTGAAGCTGGAGCCTGGATTATGGAACTGCCGTGTCGACCCTACCCAGGCCGAGGTCGCACTCCTGAACGTCTTCATAAACTCCCGGGATGCCCTTGCCGGCAGGGCAAACCCAACCCTGACCATCGAGACCAGCAATATCGCGCTGTCCCAAAGCGACACGCTCAGCCACGACGGCTTGCCCGCAGGCCGCTATGTCTGTCTGGCAGTCACCGACAACGGCATCGGCATTCCCGCAAGCATCAGAGATCGAGTTATGGATCCCTTCTTCACCACCAAGGAGGAAGGCAAAGGCACCGGGCTGGGTCTGTCGATGGTCTATGGTTTCCTGAAGCAGTCAGGCGGCCTGGCCCGTATCGAGTCTGAGGAAGACGTCGGCACTACCGTTCGACTCTACTTCCCGGTCGACGACAGCGGGACGCTGCACCGGGAACCGAAGCCGCAACCTTTGCAACGCAACGGCCAGGAGTCCATTTTGATCGTCGAGGACCGACCCGACGTGGCTGAACTGGCGAGAGTTTTGCTGGAGGATTACGGCTATGCCACCGAGGTGGCCTACAATGGTCGTGACGCATTGACGCAGCTTGAACAGCACAACTTCGATCTACTGTTCACCGACCTGATCATGCCCGGAGGCATGAACGGCGTCCTGCTGGCTCGAGAGGCAAGACGTCGGCGACCGCGCATAAGGGTACTGCTCACCACAGGATATGCGGAAAGCTCCATTGAGCGAACCGACGCCGGTGGCACTGAGTTCGATGTGATTGCGAAACCCTATCTGCCAAGCGACCTGGCGCGCAAGATCAGGCAGGTGCTCGACGGCCCCACCGGCGTTGGCTGACCTATCCGGGACGCCCGCCTTGCGCATGAGGTGACGATGACTGCAGGCATCCTGACCATTGACGTAGGCGGTACCGGAATCAAGCTTGCCGTGCTCGATCGCAGTGGTGAGCCCATCAGTGAGCGCCTGCGGCTTCTGACACCGCGGCCCTGCCCGCCGCCGGTGCTATTGCAACTGCTCGCTCAGGCTGCCGTCGAGCTGCCCGAATTCGACCGCGTCTCCGTCGGCTTTCCGGGAGCAGTCAGAAACGGGCGTGTGCTTACCGCTGCGAATCTTGGCAACGACGCCTGGGTCGAGTTCGACCTGCAGGGCGCGCTGTCGAGGCAGTTCGGGGGCAAACCAGTCAGGGTGCTCAACGACGCCGACCTGCAAGGCTTCGCCATGATCAGTGGCACGGGAGTTGAAATGGTCATCACCCTGGGCACTGGTTTTGGTTCTGCGTTCTTCCGGGACGGGGAGCTACTCCCCCATGTCGAACTGGCGCACCACCCTCTCAGAGACAACCAGACCTACGATCAATGGCTGGGCGATGCCACCCTTGAGCGCATCGGCCCGGCAGTCTGGAACGAGCGCTTGCGTGACACGCTGGATCTTCTGCTCAGAACCTTTCGGCCAGATCGCATTATTCTAGGTGGTGGCAATGCGCGGCTGGTCGAGCCGGGACTTCCGCCATGGGTATGCATCGCCCCGGAGGGGGCAGGCATTCGCGGCGGCGCGGCGCTCTGGCGTTGAATCACGCAGAATCACCCCTTTGGCATTTTTCTCAGGAGACCGTATGAATAACCCTATCCCGGACTTGGACCCCAGGCTCCGGCAGCGGTACCAGCTCGCCCGCGAACTTGCCGAGGAGGCTGCCGGGAAGGGCCTGGAGTTCTATCGAAAGCGCGTCAGCCTCAAGGTCGAGCACAAGGCTGGCGATCAACAGGATGTGGTCAGCATCGCCGACCGTGAGCTTGAGCTGTTCATCCGTGACGGCCTGCAACAGGCTTTTCCGGAAGACGGCATTCTCGGTGAAGAAGGCGGAGCGCAAAATCTAGACGCCAGTTTCGTCTGGGTAATCGACCCCATCGACGGCACGGCCTGCTTCCTGAATGGCCTGCACAACTGGTGCGTGTCGATTGGCTTGCTGCAAGAGGGCGAGCCCTGCCTGGGGGTAATCGCAGACCCCAACCATGCCGAGCTGTTTCACGGCGTGCGAGGACACGGCGCCTGGGTGAACGACGAACCCCTATCTGCCAGTGAAGCGCAGCATGTGCGCGAAGGGCTGACCGGAGTGGGCACCTTCCACCCCGAGGGCAAGCAACACTTCATGCCCTTCCTGCAGGGCCTGCTGGATGAAGGCGGCATGTTCATGCGTAACGGTTCCGGCGCTTTGATGACCGCTTATGTCGCCGCCGGCCGGCTGATCGGCTACTACGAGACGCGGCTGAAAAGCTGGGACTGCCTGGCCGGACTGGTTCTCGTACAGGAGGCCGGCGGTCGCTGCAACGACTTCCTGCGTGGAGAGGGGCTACTGGAGGGCAACCCCTACCTGGTCGCCGGGGCTAGCGTCTACGACCAGCTGAGTCGCCTGGTTGGCCCATCGCTGGATGGCTGAAGCCCTCCTCCGTTCGGGTGATATCGTTCCAACACCGGCTCGCCTATTCTTCCCGTTACCCCATCAAGGAGAGTTACATGGCTACCGAACCGCTGAGCCAAGCGGAACTGGATTTCATCGGCGACGCGCTGATGGAGCTCGGCAATAACGATTCAGTGCTGGACGTATCCGAGCTTGAGGGATTTCTCACGGCTCTGGTCTGCAGCCCGCAAGCTATCCCCAGCGAGGTGTGGCAAGCCGAGGTGTGGGGTGGCCAGCCGTACTGGCCGGAACCGGACGTGGCGATACGCTTCAATGAACTGGTCACACGCCAGCTCGAGGAGTTGCGTCTGAGCCTGTCGCAGGCTCCCGAGGCCTTCGAGCCATTGCTGTTCGAACGGGAGATCGAAGGTGAGCTCTTCACAATCGCCGAGGAGTGGTGCTACGGCTTCATGCGCGGCGTGCATCTGGCTGAATGGCCCTCGCTGTCCGGTGCAGCGCAGGAAGCATTCGATGCCATAGCACTGCACGGCACCGAAGCTGGCTTCGAACGGCTCGAACAGTTCAGCGTCGAGCAGCATCAGGATTCCACTCGACGGATCGGCCCGTCAGCGGCCAGGCTCTACTGCTACTTCCAGCGCTGAGCGTGCGCTCCCAGGCTGGCTCGACTCATGGAACCGGAAAATGTTGCGGCCCTCGCGCTTGGCGCGGTACATGGCGGCGTCCGCCAGTTCGAGGAGGGTCGCCTCGTCGCCTGCATCAGATCCCAGCACCGCCACACCGAGACTGGCACCGATGCTGACCTCGATGTCTTCGGCGATCCGGATGGGCTCGTTCACCCGACTTAGAAAGCGCGAGAGTATGGCCTCCACGCTTTCCCGAGGGATCGGCCACTCCAGTAGCACGACGAATTCGTCGCCGCCCAGGCGCGCGACGTAGTCCGCCTTGCGGACCAGCTCCACCAGCAGCCTGCCGACATGCTGCAATACAATATCCCCGACGGCGTGACCAAAGCGGTCATTGGCGGCCTTGAAGCGGTCCAGATCAAGCAGCACCAGTGTGCACTGATAGCCTGCGTCGGCCTTCCTTAAACGACTGGCTGCACTGAGTCTGCGCATCAGGCCGCGGCGGTTGCCCAGGCCAGTCAGCGGATCGGTGACCGCGATGCGCTCTGCCTCACGGGTCGCCAACTGGCGTTCCGTAATATCGTTGGCGACACCCTGCAGGTGGCCCTGTTCGACATGATTGAGCAACAGACTGACCCAGCGTGGATGATCCGGAGCGTCCAGCTGCAGTTCCAGCTGTCTGATCCGAACCTCCTGGTGCTCCGCCAGCAGAGACTCCACATTGCCCCGCGCCGACCCGGCGAGATCCTGCAGATAGACAGCTGCGATCCCAAGGTCCAGCCCGCCATGCAGGTGAAACATGCGCCTGAAGGCCGGATTCGCGGACAACAGGCGACCCTCGAGATCCAACTCGAAGATTCCGGCTTCAACATTGTCGAAAATGGTCCGGTAGCGGCGCTCCTCGATTTCCCGGCGCAGGCGCAGCTCGCGCTCTCCATTGAGGGAAGCCACCAACCGGTCGATCATGCCATTGACGCTCCTGACCAGCCTGCCCAACTCGTCCGACTGGTTGCCGGGTGGGACGGCAAGCTTCTCCCCACGCTCGGCGTCCAGGTCCCTTAGAGTCCGGGCGACGTCGGTGATCGGCCGCGTAATCAGCTTGAGGATCACCAGTACCACCACTGCGCCAAGGGCCACAAGCTGCACCAGTAGAATCAGGCCGGTAAACAGCGATGCTCTCCAGACCGCTGAGCGGATAGCACCCGTATCGGGTACCAGTAGCAGGCGGCAAACCTCTTCTCCGGCCACGAAGGGAGAAGCTATTGACCGCACCATTGCCTGAGCAGTATGTGTCCCCCCACGCTCCAACCAGAGCCGCTCACCTTGCAGCAGACGCACCTGACCGACACTGCGGTTGCCAAGCAGACCCACCGCCACTTCTTCGGCCAGCTCCTGATTGTTCAGAAAACAGGCTATCTGCAACGTGCGTTCTACGGTGTCCAGCAGTTCACCGAGGCGAGCATGCTCCCGGCTTCGTTCCCTTGTTTCGCTCAGCTGCAAGGCAGCCGCAAGCGAAACGGCTCCGATCACGGCCAGGGCCAACAGGGTAAGAGCGGCACTGCGCAGTGCCAGCCTTGAGCGCAACAATTCCAGCAGCCCTCTCACGGCGCAGCCCTCTCCGGCAGGCGCATGACTACCTTGAGATCCGTAGGGACCGAGTCTGCGTCCAGAAAGCCAAGCGCTCCCGGATGTCGGCGTATGTAATCGAGCGCTTCCGCCTCATGGCGTATCCGTACGGGCGGCACCGTTTGACCGGAAAATACCAGGCGCGCCCAGTATGAGTCGATTTCCGCAAGGTCCTTGTCCAGCAGGGCCCGGTAGAACCTGGCCCGCAGCGGGTCAAGATCGATCGGGAGCGCTGTTTCGCCAGAGGGCATGCGACGGTAACGCCCCATGAAGATATTAATCAGCTCGGTTCGGCTGATGCTGTTCACCAGGGTATCCGGATGGGTCACCACAGCCAGATCCGCTGGCACTGGAGAGCTGAAGACAAACAGAAGGAGTACTGCAGATATCGTTCTCATGCAGACTCCTCAGAAGATGAAATCCAGACCGAGACTGAATATCGTTGCAGTTCCTTGCCAGCTCGGATCCGCTCGGCGCCAAAGAAGGCCGGTTTGCCTGACATCGACCAGATCGAACTGGGTCTTGGCGGCCAGGTTGGTGGCGAAATCGTAACGTGCTCCCAGGGAAAGAGTTCGCTGGGTCACTCCAAAGGTTCCCTCTAAGGGAAGCCCAAGATCGCGCAGGCGCACCCCGTCGGTATGGCTGAGGGAAAGCGTGATATAGGGCGTTACCTGGCGCAGGCGATAACCAACCGTGGCAAATGCCGAGGTGGTGTCGAACTCCTTCTCGGGCCGGTTCGTATACCCCAGCATGGCCTGGGCCTGAAATGGCCCCTGATCATAGGCCACCCCGACCGAGCTCAGCCGGACATTCACCGGCTTGACAATGTCCCGCATGAGCGCAGCGGTGATCAGCAGCGCGCTGCGCATCTCCGCCGACAGGAAGGGGGACTGGGCAAGGTTTTCCAGCTCCCGGATCTCGGCATGGTAACCGCTCGGTGCGCTGAATCTGTAGCGCAGCTCCGTCGCGCCCAGTTGCAGGCGCCAGCCCCCTTGTTCGTAATTGATATGACCGCCATGGATCCGGCTGCCAGCGGCGTCGAGAATCAGACCTTCCGCTTCCCCGGCTATACGCTCATCGGCCAGCCCGACGTAGAGTTTGCCCCATAACAGGCCGGTACCCAAAGGCCGGCGCAGTACCAGATCCACGCCGTCCAGGTGGGTCAGATGGCGTATCCCGTAGTAGTCGACGGGCGGACGCATCCAGAGGTAGGAATAACCGACATCCCGCGAGTCGGCCAGCATGTAGGTATCCAGTCCTACCCTGCCGACCCGCAGCTGCAGTCCCGGATCTGGCGCGTAGCGAAGAAAAGCCCAGGTCAGTTGCGGTTCGTAATTACCGCGCTGGTTATAGCGACTGACACCCTGAACAACCAGGTCGAACTCGGTGTCGAACCGCCAGCCCAGTTGGAGCCCCAGTCGACTGTCGACATCCCCGCTCCAGCCACCGACGGGACCCTTCTCCTGCGTGATGTCACGAATGTATTCAGCATCATTGTGGTGGTTGTAGACCGCTCCAAGCGTACCGAACCCGTTGACGCTCACACGGTCATCCAGAAACCGGGCAGCCTGCGCGGGGGCTATCAAAGCAAAGGCCAGACCGAAAAATGCAAACCCTGTGCAGCGCATGGTCATCTCGTGGAAGCAGCAAAAAGCGGCGCATTGTAATGAGTTAGCAGACCGCGCGATACCATTAGGCCACTATTATGGCATTATTCCGACGAGTGAATGAGCCAAGTAATTGGCTGACGGTGCACAGGCCCGCAACCGATCACCCGAGCCATTCGCGGTAGAATGCGAGCTCCTCCTCCAGAACGCGGGCCAGGTTCTCCTTGCGTCCAAATCCGTGGCGCTCTCCCTCGAAGCTGATATGCGTAACCGGCGTACCATTCGCCCGCAACGCTGCCACCATTCGCTCGGTTTGATCGGGGGGCACCACCCGGTCTTCGCTCCCCTGGAAAAAGATTACCGGCGTGGCGATTCGTGCAATCTGATGCAGCGCAGACCGCTGTCGGTAGCGGTGTGGCACCTGGACCGGGTCTCCAACCAGCCAGTCGACGTAGTCCGCCTCAAACTTGTGTGTCGAAGCGCGCAAACGCAACAGATCGCTGACCCCATAGAGACTGGCAGCGGCACGGAATCGCGACCCGCCATCCACCAGCGCACACAGGGCAGTGAAGCCTCCCGCACTGGCACCCCGGATGAAAACCCGTTGGGCGTCGACCAGGCCAGCCTCCGCCAGATGATCGATGGCTTTTACACAGTCCTCGACGTCGATTTCGCCCCAGTGGCCACGAAGGCGCTCGCGGTAAGCGCGACCGTATCCTACGCTGCCGCGGTAGTTGAGATCAGCCACGGCAAATCCGCGCTGGGTCCAGAACTGTATACGGTTGTCGAGCACCGGGTAGCAGGCTGAGGTCGGTCCGCCGTGCAGCAAGATGATCAGCGGCGGAGCGCCCTCAGGGGCTTTGACCGATGCGTTGCAGGGAGGATAGAAGAAACCGTGTGCCGTCTCGCCGGAACCGGTCGGATAGGACAGCGGCTGCGGCAGCGAAAGCTGTTCTGGAGGTATCGACTCAGGCGTAGCGCTAAGCACCAGCACCTGCCCATCGGCCAGATCGATCCGCAGGACCGCGGCCGTTCGCCTTGGAGATCCTGCCACACAATACAAATAGCGGCTGCTGGCTGCCAGCGAACGGAAGCGGGTGTATTCGGGTGCAAGGCGGACGCGTGGCCCGCCATTGACCGCGCCCACTGCGAGATAGCCGAAGCCGCTATGCAGCCAACTGAGCGCGAGACGCCCATCCGGCAGGGCGACAAGGTGCCGCGGGCTTTGCGTCCAGGGTGCAGGAGCATGGTCGGCGGTTTCGGCGGGCAGCGGAATAAGTATTCCGTCGGCGTCCAGTAGCCAGGGCGTCCAGTAGCCACTCTGGTCGCTAAGGCAGAAAAGCCTGCCCTGCTCGTCATAGACCGGCTGCTGGAGCGATTCGTCGCTACCGGCCACCTGTCGATCGACCAGCTCGCCGGCCTCGTTCAGCTTTGCCCGGCACAGGCGCGTTCTGGTCCAGGGCAGCTCGGGGCGGTTCCATTCGATCCAGGCGAGCTCACCGCCGTCTTTCGTCAGGACCGGGCTTGCGTAGAAATCGGCGCCCTCAGCCAGAACCACACGCTGACCGGCCGTGTCGATAGCCACCAGCCGATGCGCCACGGCCAGCTCTTTACCGCAGATTTCACGTCGCTCTTCCACTGCAATGATCCGACTCCGCTTGCTATCACCGACCAGGCCGCCGTAGCGACAGTCCGGGTACGAAGTCAGCGCTGAACATCCACCTTCAAGCGTTTGCAGATAAAGCTGCTGATCCGTATCGTTGACGAAAGCGATCAGGTCGCCTAGCAGACAAAGTGCACCGCCCCCATACTCAAAGACACGACTACGCACGCTGAAACCTTCGGGGGTTAGGCAGCGCAGGTGACCTGCCGTCCATTCCATGATCAGGCTGCGACCCAGCGAGGGATTCGTCTCGACCCACAGGACTCGCGTTTCGTCGCAGACCAGGTCGGCATAGTCGGCCGAAGCCGCAACAGCGTCAGCAGCACTGAAATCGCTGGGCCAGAACCCGTAGGGTTCAGCCCTTGCAGATGATTCGGGAGGCGCGCTCATTGCGGAAGGTCAGTGCCTCGATGGGTGGCTGGGGCAATTCTGCCTCGGCCCGCGCAGTGAGTATCTTGTGATGATGCGGCGACTTGCTGCACACAGGGTCCGCCTGGGAGGCATCGCCAGTCAAGAGGTACGCCTGACAGCGGCACCCACCGAAATCTCGGGTCTTCTCGTCACAGGATCGGCAGGGCTCGGGCATCCAGTCGAACCCACGAAAGCGATTGAAGCCGAAGGAGTCATACCAGATGTGTGCCAGACTGTGTTCACGCACATTCGGAAAGGTCACCGGCAGCTGTCGGGCGCTATGGCAGGGCAACGCCGTACCATCGGGCGTGACAGTCAGAAAGATGTTGCCCCAGCCGTTCATGCATCCCTTCGGGCGCTCTTCATAATAATCTGGAGTCACTAGAATGAGTCGGCATGGATTGCCCTCCGCCTGCAGCCTTGTTCGGTAGGCGTTGACCACTGATTCGGCCCGTTCAAGCTGCGTACGAGTGGGCAGCAACCCAGCCCGATTGAGCTCTGCCCACCCATAGTACTGGCAGGTCGCGAGCTCGACGAAGTCAGCTTCCAGGGCCACGCACAGATCGATTATCCGGTCGATATGATCGATGTTGTGCCTATGGGTCACGAAGTTGAGCACCATCGGATAGCCGGCCGCCTTGACCGCGCGCGCCATGGCAAGTTTTTGTTCAAAGGCCTTGCGCGAGCCAGCCAGCAGGTTGTTGACCTCCTCATCCGAGGCCTGGAAGCTGACCTGGATATGATCCAGCCCTGCTTCGTGAAACTGGAGAATCTTCTTCTCGGTCAGGCCCATACCGGAGGTAATCAGGTTCGTGTAGTAGCCAAGCTCGCGGGCGGCACCAATCAGCTCGCCCAGATCTTCGCGCACAAGGGGCTCGCCACCAGAGAACCCGAGCTGCGCCGCGCCGAGCGCACGCGCCTGGGTAAAGACGTCGATCCACTGGGCGGTATCCAGCTCTTGCCCCTGTCGCGCGAAATCCAAGGGGTTGGAGCAATACGGACATTGCAATGGGCAGCGATAGGTCAGCTCTGCCAGCAGCCATAATGGCGGCCCCTGAAGGGGCCGCGCTGCCTCAGTTGAACTTGATCCAGTGCTGAGCATGGGCCACCTCGATGAACGCCAGGACGTCTTCGTCGAGGCCTGGAGTATTGGGAAATCGAGCCGCCAGCGTCTCAATGATGTCATCGACTTGTCGCCGGCCGTCCACCAGCTGCAGGACTGCCGCTGCGCTCTCGTTCAGCTGGATCATTCCTTCTGGATAAAGCAGCACGTGACAATTCTGCACCGGCTCCCACTGCAACCGGAAACCGGTGCGCCAGCCAGGAATCATGCCTTGCATCTCGCTCTTCACAGGGCAATCCCCCTGTGCCAGACCGCCTCATCCGTCACCGTATGATAAGGCGGGCGGTCAAGCTCGTAGGCCATACTCATGGAGTCAAGCATGCTCCAGAGCACGTCGAGCTTGAATTGCAGAATCTCGAGCATGCGCTGCTGCGCCTCCCAGGTGCGGTAATGTGCAAGGGTAATACGCAGGCCGTGTTCCACATCCCGCCGCGCCTCGCGCAGGCGCTTGCGGAAATAATCGTAAGCGGTCATGTCGATCCAGGGATAATGGGTCGGCCAGCTGTTCAGTCTCGACTGATGGATCTGCGGAGCGAACAGCTCGGTGAGGGACGAGCTGGCCGCCTCCTGCCAACTGGCGCGGCGCGCGAAGTTTACATAAGCATCCACGGCAAAGCGCACTCCCGGCAGCACAAGCGCCTGGGACAACAACACCTCGCGCGCCAGGCCAACCGCCTCTCCCAGACGCAACCAGGCTTCGATTCCGCCCTCGGTACCCGGCTCCCCGTCGTGATCGACGATGCGTTGAATCCACTCCTGACGGGTCTCGCGGTCCGGGCAGTTGGCCAGGATTGCCGCATCCTTGACCGGGATACTCACCTGATAATAGAAGCGATTGGCGACCCACCCCTGGATCTGTTCTCTGGTGGCGCGGCCTTCATAGAGCGCCACATGAAAGGGGTGATGAATATGATAGTAGGCGCCCTTGGCCAGCAGGGCCTGGTGGAACGCTTCGGGACTCATCGGCTCTGACTGCATGGCCGGCTCCTCAGAGGGTAAATCGCATGCCATCGTGGGCGACCTCGATCCCGTGGCGTACCAGTTCGGCGCGCTCGGGAGAATCTTCGTCCAGGATGGGATTGGTGTTGTTTATGTGAATAAGGATCTTGCGGGCTGCGCTCTGTCCATCGAGCAATTCGATCATCCCGCCGGGGCCGCTTTGTGGAAGATGCCCCATCTCGCTGCCGAGCTTGTCACCGACGCCTATGTGGGCCATTTCGTCGTCGCGCCACAGGGTGCCGTCGACCAGCAGGCAGTCGGCATCCGCCATCATGGCGCGGACACCCTCATCGGGCTGACCGAGTCCCGGCGCATAGAAAAGCACGCCGTTGGTGGTCATATCGCGAATCAGCAGCCCGATGTTGTCCCCCGGATGCGGATCATTGCGGTGTGGCGAGTACGGCGGCGCAGCGCTGCGTAGCGGGATGGGTTCGAAACGGAGGTTCGGGCAGGCGGCGATAGTGAACTCGCCGGCGAGCGCGATCCTTTGCCAGGACAGACCGCCATTCCAGTGTTCGAGCATGTTGAACAGGGGGAATCCGCTAGTCAGGTCCGCATGAACCATATCTGTGCACCAGACCTCCAGCGGACATCCCTCGCGCAGACTGAGCAGGCCGGTAGTGTGGTCGATCTGACTGTCCATCAGTACCACAGCGCCGATTCTTGTGCCCCTGAGACCCTCGGTGGGACGCAATTCCGGGGCGGCTTCTAGCTGTTGGCGAATATCCGGAGAGGCGTTGCAGAGTATCCAGTTGCGTCCATCATCGGACACCGCAATGGAGGACTGGGTCCTGGCGGTGGCGCGCAGTGTTCCCTCGCGCAATCCGTGGCAGTTCGGGCAGTTGCAGTTCCACTGGGGGAATCCGCCCCCTGCAGCCGAACCGAGAATAAGAATGTGCATGGGGCGTCCTTGAGACGAGGAAGCATTAACGCCCCGGCAGGACCGGGGCGCTGCTGCTTAGCGGTTTGCGAAGTACATGGTGACTTCGAAGCCGATGCGCAGGTCGTTGTAGCTGGGCTTGGTCCACATAGGTCTATCCTCTTGTTATCGCGTTGACCGCCGGCGGATGCCGACAGACCCAGTTAACCACCCGGGGATGGGGCTCAGAATGGTACTTTGGAACTAGTCCACGTCCTGATTTGGTAGTGCTGGACCGGTCGATAAGCCGGGCCATAAAAAAACGCGGCCGGAGCCGCGTCGAAAAAAGAAGGAGCAGTGCAAAGCGCCCGAGGAGGCTGAACGCCCTCCCGGGCGGACCTACCCGTCAGAAGAAGCCGAGCGGGTTGACGTCGTAGCTGATTAGCAGGTTCTTGGTCTGCTGATAGTGGTCGAGCATCATCTTGTGCGTCTCACGACCCACACCCGACTTCTTGTAACCTCCGAAGGCGGCATGCGCGGGGTACATGTGATAGCAGTTGGTCCAGACGCGACCAGCCTGAATACCACGACCCATGCGGTAGGCGCGGTTGATATCGCGTGTCCAGAGGCCGGCGCCCAGGCCGAACTCGGTATCGTTGGCGATTGCCAGGGCTTCCGCTTCATCCTTGAACGTAGTTACGCTGATAACCGGGCCGAAGATCTCTTCCTGGAAGATACGCATCTTGTTATGGCCCTTGAGCATGGTCGGCTGAATGTAATAACCGTTACCCAGGTTTGCGCCGAGCTTCTCGGCGGCTCCGCCAATCAGCACCTGCGCCCCTTCTTCACGTGCGATATCCATGTAGGAAAGAATCTTCTCGAACTGCTGCTGAGAAGCCTGAGCGCCGACCTGCGTCTCGGTGTCCAGCGGGTTACCACGCTTGATAGTGCGAGTGCGCTCGAGCGCCATGCCGATGAAGTCATCGTACATGTCCTCCTGAATCAATGCCCGTGAGGGACATGTACAGACCTCGCCCTGGTTGAAGAATGCCAGCACCATGCCCTCGACCGCCTTGCTGATGAAGGATTCTTCGGCCTGCATGATGTCGCTGAAGTAGATGTTCGGCGACTTGCCGCCCAGCTCCACGGTGGAAGGGATGATGTTTTCCGCAGCGCAGTGCAGGATATGCCGACCTACCGGGGTGGAACCAGTGAAAGCGAGCTTGGCAATGCGGGTACTGGTAGCCAGCGCTTCACCGGCTTCGCGGCCATAGCCGTTGACAATATTGAGCACGCCGGGGGGCAGCAGGTCTCCGATGATTTCCACAAAGACCAGAATACTGAGCGGAGTCTGCTCGGCGGGCTTGAGGACGATACAGTTGCCGGCAGCCAGAGCGGGCGCCAGTTTCCATGCTGCCATCAGCAGCGGAAAGTTCCAGGGGATGATCTGCCCAACAACGCCGAGCGGCTCGTGGAAATGATAGGCTGCGGTGTGCTCGTCCAGCTCTGCAGCGGTACCTTCCTGGGCGCGAATACAGCCTGCGAAGTACCGGAAGTGATCCGCAGCCAGCGGAATGTCAGCATTCAGAGTCTCACGCACCGCCTTGCCGTTATCCCAGGTTTCGGTAACCGCGAGCCGCTCCAGGTTCTGCTCGATACGATCGGCGATCTTCAGCAGCACGTTGGCTCGGGCCTGGACGGAAGTCTTGCCCCACGCGGCCTTCGCAGCATGCGCAGCATCCAGCGCCAGATTGATGTCTTCTACGGTCGAACGCGGGATCTCGCAGACAGCTTCACCAGTGACCGGAGTGGTATTGGTGAAGTACTGGCCTTTGACAGGGGCAACGAACTCGCCGTTGATGTAGTTTCCATAACGGCCTTTGAACGACACGACAGAGCCTGGTGCTCCGGGATTTGCATAGATCATTGTTGGAATCCTCTGTTGGCTGCCTCACCCCGCACGGGTCAGGTCATGGCCTGATACTAGTAATAGCAGCCCGCCCCCGGAATGCATCCTTGGCAGCGTGAACATCCTCATTTAGTACTAACCAGGCATCTTGCCGCGGGACCTTAAGTTGGTCGGAAGTGTCAAACCCGTTAAGATAGAGCGACGAAAGCCCAACCGGGGCATGTGAGGAATACATGAAGAAGACTATCCAAACGGCAGCTGCCTGCCTGTTCGCCGCCATCGCACTGCCCGCCGCTGCCGAGGTTTGTACCCCCGAAGATGCTCAGCGCAAAGCAGAAGAAGCGGCCGATTACATCCACCGTACCGCGGACGGAAACCCTGAAAAGGCCAACGCGATGCATCAGAAACTGCTGGCGTTTCAGGAGCGCGATCCGACCATGAGCCGGCACAGCGCATGCGAGGCCTATCAACGGATCATCGACGAGCTGAAGCGGGAAATGGACAACTGAACCGTCCGGCCCCATCCAGGGATGGGGCACAAGGTTGAATAGAGACACTCCTCCAAGTCACTGACACTTTCGCACTCCATTTCTATCGAGCAGTTCGATAAAACTCTCCTTGTTTTTGCGCTTTCAACCCTATTTTTCCGATCCTAGAATGTTCCGCATAGCCTTACAGGAGGTGCAGCATGTCCATTCGACAAGATCGCAACATCGTGGAAACCCTGGTTGGCCGTGCCGCGTCAGATGGTGACGGTGTGAAGCTCATTCGCGTTTTCGGTGGCCAGGGACCGGAGCGCTTCGACCCCTTTCTGATGCTCGACGAATTTGGCTCGGACCAGGCGGCCGACTACATCGGCGGGTTCCCTTCTCACCCGCACAGGGGTTTCGAGACGGTCACTTACATGCTCGAAGGTCGTATGCTGCACGAGGACCATCTCGGCAACCGGGGGCTGCTGGAACCAGGTGGGGTACAGTGGATGACGGCTGGACGCGGCATCATCCACTCGGAAATGCCGCAGCAGGATTCCGGGCTGATGCGCGGGTTCCAGCTTTGGATAAACTTGCCTGCGGCAGAGAAAATGCAGCCGGCCGGCTATCAGGATCTGCCCCCAGCCGATTTTCCTGCACACAGGCTGACCAATGGTGCCACCCTCAAGGTGATAGCTGGAGACGTGCAGCTTGACGGGCAGACCTATTCCGGCCCGATTCAAGGCAAGAGCACCGAGCCGCTTTATCTGGACCTGCACCTGCCGGCCGGAGGGGAGCTTGCGATACCCGTTGCGGAGCACCTTAATGCGCTGATCTACGTTTACGAGGGGGAAGTGGAACTCGGTTCGGGCTCTCAGCCCGGCAAACTGCGGAGCAAGCACCTTGGTCGCCTTGGCGAGGGAGATACGGTGAGCGTACGTGCCGGGGAGTCCGATGCGCGCCTGCTGTTGATCGCCGGGCGCCCACTGCGTGAACCCATAGTGCAATACGGCCCCTTCGTCATGAACCGCCGCGAGGAAATCGAGCAGGCTGTGCTCGACTACCGCGCGGGCCGGCTCGCTTCCTGATCAGCCCGCGATCGGCGTGCGCCCGGCCAATGCATGGGCCAGGGTGCCGCCGTCGATGAACTCGAGCTCTCCGCCAAGCGGAATGCCGTGGGCCAGCCGCGAGACCCTGATGCCGCGGGGGCGCAGCAGACCGGCGATATAGTGCGCGGTGGCCTCTCCTTCCACTGTCGGATTGGTTGCCAGAATCACCTCGACAACATCCCGACCCTCCATGCTGTCCAGCAGCGCTGGTATTCCGATCTCTTCCGGGCCCTGTCCATCGATCGGTGACAGATGCCCCTTGAGTACGAAATAGCGCCCATTGAATCCCCCCGCCTGCTCCACCGCCCAGACGTCGGCGGGGCTTTGCAGGATGCATAACAGCGAGTCATCCCGCCGCGGGTCGGAACACAGCGAACAGATTTCGGTTTCGCTGAGCATGCGGCATTTCTGACAGTAACCGACCCCGTCCATTGCCTCGTTCAGCGCAGCAGCCAGATGCCGTGCAACCTTGCGATCACGTTCCAGCAGGTGCAAAGCCATGCGCTGGGCGGTCTTGGGCCCAACGCCCGGCAGGCCGCGCAATCCGTCGATCAATTGCCTGATCAGGGGGCTAAAGCTCATGGACGGCGCTCAAAATGGCATCTTGAAGCCGTCAGGCAAGTTCAGCCCGGCGGTCATGCCGGCCATTTTTTCCTTGCTGCTGGCTTCAAGCTTGCGCACTGCATCATTGAACGCCGCGGCAATCAGATCTTCCAGCACCTCCTTGTCTTCATTTAGCAGGCTGTCATCCAGACTGACTCGACGTACGTCGTGGCGGCCAGTCATGACCACCGACACAAGCCCGGCACCGGACTGACCGGTAACTTCAGCGTTGGCCAGTTCTTCCTGCATCTTCTGCATCTGTTCCTGCATCTGCTGCGCCTGCTTCATCAGGCCGGCCATGCCACCTTTCATCATGATTGCATCCTCTCAGGTCGTTGGAGCGTCAAGCGGTCGAATACTGTCTTCACAGATCTGCGCCGCAAATTCGGTCATCAGGCGTTGGACCAGCGGGTCGGTCTGAATGCTCGCCTCGGCATCCTTCTGCCGCGCTACTTTACGCCGAGCGGCAGCCACCGCCGGCGTTTCCTCCGTGGGCGCCTCGATCAGCACCTCGAGCTTAACATCTGCTCCGCAATGATCCGTCAGCGCCTGCTGCAGGCGTTGCCTGTGGTTTTCGTTGTAGAGCGCGCTGTGGCCCGGGTCCAGGTGCAGGCGCCATTGGTCGCCCTGGCGAGACACCAACTGGCAATGCGCCGCGATGCTCTGGGTGAGTCCAGTCAGGCCAAGGCCCGGCATGATCTCGAGCCACTGCGCAGCTACACCGGTCGCCTGCGGCAGCTCACTCACCTCGTCGCGCTCTGCCTCAACCTCGGCCGCGGAATGGTCCATTACCTCGGCTCCAACCGCCCAGTCGCTGAGGTACTGAGCAAGTTCGGCCGGATCGTCTTCGTCAGTCGCGTCAGCATCGGCATCCGGCGGCGCCATCTGCAGCCATTCGGCTGGTGGCTCGACCTGGGGCGGCTTGACCGGGGTACCGACTGCCAGGGGCCGACCAGCCGGCGGGCGCGCTGCCGCAGCATGCGCAGGCGCTTCGGGCAATGTAGCTGAAACCGGCGCAACCTCCCTGGTAGACGATGCGACAGGCGGTTCACCCCCGCCAGCCGATGCAGCGTTGGAAGTCGAGGCGGACAGTACAGCCGGTGATACAGAGCTGTGGCTGGCCGGTTGCGCCTCGCCGGGGTCAGCCTTGGCCTGGCTGGACCCCGGCGACTTTCCCGTCTGTCGCTCCGGGTCCGGCACCTGGCTGGGGGACTGTCCGGGAGTCAGAACTCTCGACTGACTGGCATCTGATCTGCCCTCTTGCCCATGGGCATCAGCCAGAGTCCCCGGCCGGAAGGCCAGCATTCGCAGAAGCGCCATTTCGAATCCGCCCCTTGGCGTCGGCGACAGGGGCAAATCACGCCGACCATGCAGCGCGAGCTGATAGAACAGCTGCACATCCTCGGCGCTCACCCGCTCGGCCATCTCGAGTAACCGGGCCTGATCACCCTGGCTATTGTCGACAGCATCCGGAACCACCTGGGCGATCGCCAGCCGTTGAAGGGTGGAGATCAACTCTGCCAGTACGCCGGAGAAATCCGCTCCCTGCTCCGCCAGTTGCGCGACGATTGCAAGCACGCCCGCACCGTCGCCCGCCGCCAGAGTTTCGAGCAGCGCAAAGACCTGACCGTGATCGATGGTCCCGAGCATGCTGCGGACCTCTTCCGCCCGGAGCGCGCCATTGCCATAGGCTATGGCCTGGTCGGTGAGGCTGAGGCCATCGCGCATCGAACCGTCAGCGGCACGACCAAGCAACCAGAGCGACTCCTCGTCGAAGGGAATGGTCTCCTCGGTCAGTACATGGCGGAGATGCTCCACCACACGTTCCGGCGGCATGTTCTTCAGCGAAAACTGCAGGCAGCGCGAAAGTATCGTGACTGGCAGCTTCTGCGGATCGGTGGTAGCCAGCAGAAACTTGACGTGCGCCGGCGGCTCTTCGAGCGTCTTGAGCAATGCATTGAAACTGTGGCTCGACAGCATGTGCACTTCGTCGATCAGGTAGACCTTGAAGCGTCCGCGAGACGGTGCGTATTGCACGTTGTCGAGCAGTTCACGAGTGTCTTCCACCTTGGTGCGGCTGGCGGCGTCCACCTCTATAAGGTCGACGAAACGCCCCTCGTCAATCTCCCGACATGCGGAACAGACCCCGCAGGGCTCGGAACTGACGCCAGTTTCACAGTTGAGGCATTTGGCGAGAATACGCGCGATGGTGGTCTTGCCCACGCCGCGGGTACCTGTAAAGAGATAGGCGTGATGCAGCCGGTCATGGTCCAGCGCATTGATCAGGGCCTGCAGGACATGGGTCTGCCCGACCATCTCACGGAACAGGCGCGGACGCCATTTGCGGGCTAAAACCTGATAGCTCATGGGGATATTTCGCTGCGACCGGATCAATGAAACAAGGTCGTACTCTAACCAAAGCGAGCGGACATTGCGAGAACAGCCAGGGGGAGAAACCACAGATAGGCAATGGGTGGCGATCCTGCCAGCCACACCCCGGCACACGACGTAGCCGCTACGGCTGCTCCCTTCCGGGCCTGACCGGGTTCACGGCGAATCGTTGCGAGGGGACCGGCAGGACCACCATTGCAAAGCCCGTGCTTGCCACGGGCGGGGCTATTGTAACGGCTTGCGCGGAACTTACAACCGCCGTTTTCGCTTTCAATAGCGCGGACGACGGTCGAGTACGAGAGAGATCACGAATAGCACCAGACAGACAACGAAAAGCGTCTTGGCGATTCCGGTCGCTGCGCCGGCTACGCCGCCGAAGCCAAGCACAGCGGCGATGATGGCGACCAGAAGAAAAGTTATGGCCCAACTCAACATAAGGGCATCCTCCCTTGCTTACCACTCCTGCGCGAGCCGGAAGGCTGCGCTCCACTATCATTCTTTTTGGTGTGTTCAGCCGAGGCGGGGCATATCAGAACACCCAACTGGGCGTTGCGACCTCGCCATTCTGTCCCAAGTCCACATTCGCCCTTACCGAAGGCAGTGGCGCAGGACGCGCATCGCCCAGCCGCTCCTGAAGCGAAGCCACCGGCTGCGGCACCTGTTTGGCGCTGGCGTCCTGCTCACCACCAAGCATGAGCGCGATCGCGGCGCATGCGAACAAACCCTTGCCCAGCAAACCGAAGCCCAAATGCTTCATCGTGATTCTCCTTATCGCCTGACGGGGCAAACCTTGAAAGTTGACGGCAGCGTAATGATTCGTATCAGGTCTTTCCGTGCGTCCTGCAGGGTGACCTGTCATTTGTCGGCTCAGCGCCAACGGATGAAACTTCCCTGTTTCACCGAGTTCCTACGATTACAGTGTCCTGATTCGCGTCCCTACCGGAGCCGCTCACTGGCTCCATTCCCAGAGGCATACGGCACGAGACCTGCCCGGCCCGTTGCCGCACGCCCGGTATTACTGGCAATACTCATGCCAGCTTCCAATTAGAACCAGACCATCTATTTATCAATGACTTACGGCAATTGCCACCAGAATGGCAGCATGCAAGCTGCATGATTTATCTTGGATTGCATTGCAACTTGCACGAAGATACGTGGACTAAAGGTCAGCCTTTCCCACAGATCAGCAGAGCATTGGAGCTTATGGAGCCGAAACACGGACGCATTTTGTTGGTGGATGACGAGTCGGCCATCCTCCGCACATTCCGCTATTGCCTGGAGGACGAGGGATATCAGGTCGCCACGGCCAGCAGTGCCGCGCAAGCCGAAGCGGTGATACAACAGCAAGTCTTCGATCTCTGCTTCCTGGATCTCCGACTGGGCGAGGACAACGGGCTGGATGTGCTAGCCCACATGCGCGTTCAGGCACCCTGGATGCGGGTCGTGATCGTAACGGCGCACTCCGCCGTCGATACTGCGGTAGATGCGATGCAAGCAGGGGCCAGTGATTATCTGGTCAAGCCCTGTAGCCCCGATCAGCTCCGCCTGGCCGCGGCGAAACAGCTCGAAGTCCGCCAGCTTGCCGCGCGGCTCGAAGCATTGGAAGGTGAAGTCCGCAAGCAGGACGACGGGCTGACTTCCCGTAGCCCGGCAATGATGGGGATTCTGGAAACCGCCCGCCAGGTGGCCGTTACGGATGCCAACATCCTGATTCTTGGGGAGTCCGGTACTGGGAAGGGTGAGCTGGCGCGAGCCATTCACCGCTGGAGCAAGCGCGCGAGCAAGGCGTGCGTTACGATCAATTGCCCATCCCTGACAGGGGACTTGATGGAAAGCGAACTGTTCGGGCATTCGAAGGGCGCCTTCACCGGCGCCAACGAAAGCACGCTCGGGCGAGTGAGCCAGGCTGATGGTGGAACGCTGTTCCTGGACGAGGTCGGAGATTTTCCGCTGGCCGTCCAGCCGAAATTGCTGAGATTCATCCAGGACAAGGAATATGAGCGCGTGGGTGATCCGGTGACCCGACACGCGAACGTACGCATTCTGGCCGCAACGAACCTTGATCTGGCCGAAATGGTCGCCAAGGGAGCCTTTAGGGAGGACCTTTACTATCGGCTGAACGTGATTACGATTACCCTGCTCCCCTTGCGAGAGCGACCCGAAGACATACTTGAGCTGGCCGAACGCTTCCTGGCGCAGTTCGTTACCGAATATGCCAGACCGGCGCGCATGTTCAGCCCTGAGGCAAGAGAGGCGCTGAGCAGTTACCACTGGCCGGGCAATATCCGAGAGCTGCGCAACGTGATCGAACGGGCCAGCATCATTTGCCCCGAGGAAAGCGTCCAGCCGGGCCATCTCGGGCTGGATTACAAGGAATCTCCCACCAACTCCCCCCGAATCGGCTCGGATATCAGTCTGCTGGAGCTGGAAAAAGCCCATATTGCCGCGGTTCTCGCACATAGCGAAACGCTCGATCAGGCGGCCCGGACACTTGGTATCGATGCCTCGACCCTCTACCGAAAACGCAAGCAGCTCGGCTTATGAAGCTACGCACCAGGCTCTTCATAAGCTCCAGCGCGCTGCTTACAGTGGCCCTGCTGGGGTTGTTGCTCGGCATCTTCAGTGTGGTGCAGCTGACCCGTTCGCAGCACGATCTGATGACCCGCAACATCGAGCTGATCGAGTCCACCATGGGCATGGGGGAAGAAGTCAATCACCAGACCATACTGGTGATTTCCGAACGTCTGGACCGCGACGCTCTACGTCAGTCCGACGCGCGCTTCAACAGTCTGCTGGAACGCGCCCGCGGCAGCGTCATGAGCGAGGCAGACCAGGCCGCTATCGATGAGATAGCGGCCAGCTACGCGGTATTCAGTGGTTTGCTGGCACGACCGGCGGCGCTACGCCGGCAGTTGCTGCAGACCGACGAACTGGGCCACGCGGTAGAGGCGATGCGGCGCAGTATCAATCGGGTGCAGATGCATTATGTGTCAGAAGTCCAACATAACGAGGCTGCTGCCCGCGAAAGGGCCTGGCTGATGGCCGGCCTGCTGGGACTCATTGGGATAGCGGTGCTGCTGATCGGGTTCGTTACGGCGCACAGCATCGCCCAACGCTTCGCCCGGCCGATCGAAGCACTGGCTAGAGCTGCGGACCAGATCGGCCGGGGCGACTTCAAAGTCATACTGCCGTTGTCTCCCGTCGCGGAGATGTCTGCGCTCAGTCGCCGCTTCGGTCTGATGGCCGAAGCCCTGCGAGAGTTCAAGCACAGTGACGTCGAGGCGCTGCAGGCCGAGCAGCGACGCCTGCAGGCCGTTCTCGACAGTATCAATGACGGGCTGCTGATCGTCGGCCGCAACGGCGCAATAGAGCATTTCAACCCGGTCGCCCAGCGCCAGCTCGACTGGAACGAATCGCATCTGGGCCAGCGCCTGGGCGCCGCTCTGCAGCTGCCAGAACTGGACGAACAGGTCCAGCAAGTGCTCGAAGCAGGCGGTTTGGCTCAACCGATCGAAGACCTGCAGATCGAGGCCAACGGTGAGACACGCCTGCTCTCCTATACCCTGACGCCTGTGAGCCACTCCGCCGGCCAACGGATCATCGGCGCAGTAATGGTGCTGCGCGACGTGACCGAACAGCGCGCCTTCGAGCGGGTGCGCAGCGAGTTCGTGCTGCGTGCTTCGCACGAACTGCGGACGCCGGTCACAGGCATGCACATGGCCTTCGCGCTGCTTCAGGAGCACCTCGGCTTTCTGGGGCCGCGCCAGACCGACCTGCTGCGCACCGTGGACGAAGAGATGCGTCGCCTGGTCAAACTGATCAATGACCTCCTCAACTTCTCGCGCTATCAGAACGGTGTGCAGAAGATCGAACTGGTCCCTTCCGACGTCGAGGAGGTACTGGTCGAGACCCATCAGCGTCTGGATGCACAGATCCGCGAGCAGGGGGTGGATTTTCGTATCGAACTGCAGGACAACCTGCCGCCGGTTCCCATGGATCGGTTGCAGATCGAACGCGTTCTGGACAATCTCATCGGCAACGCTTTGCGGCATAGTGACAAGGGTGGCGAGATACTGCTGCAGGCCTGGCGCCAGGGCGAGCGGGTAATCATCAGTGTCAAGGACCAGGGCGAAGGCATTCCCTACAGCCAGCAGGCGCGGGTGTTCGACCCCTTCGTACAGATTGGCCGTAAGAAGGGCGGCGCCGGACTGGGATTGGCGCTATGCAAGGAAATCGTTCAACTGCACGGCGGGCACATCGGCGTTCACTCGAAGCCGGAACACGGCGCCCAGTTCTACATAGCTCTGCCGCTATGAGTTCAGATGCGCATGATCCAACCAGCCATGAGCGGCACATACAACAGCGCGAGCAGCGTGCTGAGAAGCGCAGTGCCAGCGACCTGGCGCGGCTCCACGTCGAGCAGGGTAGCTATCACCACCGTGTTGGCAGCAATGGGTGTGACCGCAATCAGCAGGATGGCCTGATGCACGGCGGTTTCGTATAACCCCAATAACTGGCTGTCCACCAGCCAGAACGCAGTGGCAAGCAGTGGCCAGGATACGAACTTGCCAAAGAACGCCAGCGCTGTGAAACGAAGGTTCCCCGCCAGCCCGCGGAACGTCTGAATGCTCATGCCGATGATCATCATTCCGAAGAAGATGTAGGCCCCGCGCATATTCTCCAGCATCGGCACGAAGTTTTCGGGAATGTGGGCGCCCAGCAGATTGAGCAAGACGGCCAGAAAGAAAGCATAGAGCGAAGGAAGGCGTGAAACCTTTGCAAGGCATTCACGAAGGCCGTAGCGACCCCGGGCCGCGAGATAGAAGCCGACCGAGCTTTCGTAGAGAGTCGTGCCCAGCATGCAGACGATGTAGATCGCCAGCCCATGCTCGCCGAACAGCAGCAATGCTAGAGGGATACCGAAGTAACCGGTGTTTCCGGTGCCCACAGCCAGCGGAATCATGTTGGCACTGGCGTCACCGATCAGTTTCCGCCCGATGATCAGATGCAGCACACCGATGAGCGTGCAAAAGCCCACCACGATGAACGGCAACATGATGACTTCCGCCGAAAGGGGGGCCTGCATCACGCCTAGAAAGACCACCGAAGGCAGAATGATGTACATCATCACCCCTGCCAGGTTGCGACCGCTGATCTGCAGGTATCGCCCGGCAAGCCAGCCCAGCACCACGACAAGGTAAAGGGGCAGCATCTGGTACAGTAGCGCCAAAGCCGCAGTCACAAGTTGTGCTCCCGTACCGAACCGGTTTCGCCTGCAATCGGCTGACTAGACTGCAATTTCACTCTCCTTCGGTTTCGCCCAAGGCCGCCGGTTCACGTTATAGTGCAACCGTAAGCGGCCCGCATGGATTCCTGATGGACTATATCAACACGCTATTTCTGATCGGCGCGATGCTGATCGGTGCCAGCATCCTGGCCAGTTCGCTGTCATCGAAACTGGGCATGCCGCTGCTGCTGATCTTTCTCGTCATCGGAATGCTCGCCGGCGTGGATGGGCCGGGCGGTATCGTATTCGACAACGTCGATACGGCATTCATGATCGGTAATCTGGCGCTGGCGATCATCCTGTTAGACGGCGGCATGCGCACACGTGTTGAAAATTTTCGCGTAGGGCTCTGGCCAGCGCTCTCCCTGGCCAGCGTCGGCGTCATCCTCAGCGCCGTGGCAACTGGGCTTTTCACTGCCTGGATCCTCGATCTCCCGTGGCTCATGGGACTCCTGCTCGGCGCCATCGTCGGTTCCACTGACGCCGCTGCGGTATTTTCACTCCTTCAGGGCAAGGGTCTCAATCTCAAGCAGCGGGTTGGCGCGACACTGGAAATCGAGTCCGGCTCCAACGATCCGATGGCCATCTTCCTGACCATCACGCTGGTCGAGATGCTCCGCATCGGCCAGGAAACCTTCGACTTGTCCTTCCTGGTGGTCCTGATTCAGCAGTTCGGCATCGGCGGCGTCTGTGGTATCGCCGGCGGGCTTGGGCTCGCCTGGCTGGTGAACCGCGTACGGCTGGCCAGTGGACTCTATGCATTGCTTATCACCAGCGGCGCCATCCTGGTTTTTTCCACGACCAACAGCATCGGCGGGAGTGGCTTCCTCGCTATCTATCTCACCGGCCTGGTACTCGGCAATCGACGAGTGCACCACTTGCAGAACATTCTTCACGTTCAGGATGGCATGGCCTGGCTGAGCCAGATCGGCATGTTCCTGATGCTCGGGCTGCTGGTTACCCCTAGCGAGCTTCTACCCGTCGCGCTGCCGGCAACGCTTATAGCGCTGTTTCTGATCTTCGTCGCCCGGCCAGCGGCCGTACTACTGAGCCTGGCGCCCTTCGTCTTCTCCTGGCGTGAGCGACTGTTCATTTCCTGGGTAGGGCTGCGCGGCGCAGTCCCCATCATCCTGGCGCTGTTTCCGCTGCTGGCAGGACTGGAACAGGCCCAACTGCTGTTCAACCTGGCTTTCGTGGCGGTGCTCATCTCACTGCTGTTACAGGGCTCTACGCTGCCCATGGCAGCCAGACTGTTCAAGGTCGAAATACCGCCCAGTCCAGAGCCCCTGCAGCGAACCAGCCTGGACATTGCCGTGGATGGCGACTACGAGCTGATGATCTACCAGCTCGACAACGCCAACTGGTGCGTGGGCAGCCAACTGCGGGACCTGAAGATGCCCGCTGACACGCGGATTGCCGCGCTGTTCCGGGAAAATCATCTGCTCCACCCCTCCGGCAGCACCCGCCTTGCGCTCAACGACGTGCTCTGCGTGGTCGGCCGGCCACGCGATCTGCCTGCCCTGTCCAAGCTATTCAGCAAGACCCACGCGCCGCGCTATCTGGAAAACCGCAGCTTTTTCGGTGATTTCATTCTCGAAGGAGATGCGCAGCTCGGCGAAGTGGGACGCTTTTATGGTTTTGAGGTGCCGCCGGAGCTGGCCAATCTGACCCTGGCAGACTTCTTCAGCAAGCACTTCGGCGGACATCCGGTAGTGGGCGATAGCATTCAGTGGGAAGGCCACACCTGGGTGGTCGCGGCTATGGACGATGACTGGATTCTCAAGGTCGGTCTCAAGCTCGGTAGCGGCACCGGCAAACCGCCACTGGGTTTCTGATTCGCTTGACCTTGACATGATGTAAAGGCTCATGTTCTGTGAAAGCCTGCAAAGGAATCGTCCATGAGCACCTTCACCCTTCAGATCAGCGGTATGAACTGCGCCAGTTGTGTGCGGCGCATAGAGCAGATACTGCTCGCTCAGCCCGGGGTGTCATCCTCCGAAGTCAACCTCGCGTCGGAGACCGCCCGCCTCGAGCTTGAGGACCCACAGCAACTCGCTGCTACCTGCGCCGCCCTCGACCAGGGCGGCTACTCCGTGGCTCGGCAGGAACGGCTGCTCGCTCTGCAGGGAATGACCTGCGGCGGGTGCGTGCGCCGTGCCGAGACTGCTCTTGCCAGCGTGCCCGGTGTCCTCTCCGCGGAGGTCAACCTGGCAAGCCAGCAGGCGCGGGTGGTGATGCTGCCTGATACCGAGACCGGCGCGATACTCGCCGCGCTGGACAAGGCCGGCTATCCCGGCGTCTGGCTTGACGAGCGCGCTCCCGAGGCGGCCGATCTGCAGGCCCAGCAGCTCCAGCGCGATCGCCGACAACTGATACTGGCTGGACTGCTCAGCATACCGCTGGCGCTGGGTATGATTCCCGAACTCTTCGGCTATCACTGGATGCTGCCCCCGCTGCTCCAGCTGGTACTGGCGAGCATCGTCCAGTTCTTCTTCGGCGCACGCTTCTACCGCGGCGCCTGGCATGCCCTGCGCAACCGGACCGGCAACATGGACCTGCTGGTGGCGATGGGCACTTCCGCCGGCTGGGCACTGAGCACCTGGCACGTGTTCACCACGCCGGCGGGCCAGATGCCGGTTCTTTATTACGAAGCCTCTGCAGTGATCATTAGCTTCGTGCTGCTCGGCAAATACCTCGAGAGCCGGGCCAAGGGCCAGACCCTGGAAGTGATCCGCGCGCTGACCGCGCTGCGTCCTGATACCGCTCGGCGACGCAGCGACAAGGGTGACGAGATCATTCCCCTTGACTGGGTTCAGGTACACGACACTCTGGTAGTGCAGCCGGGCGAGCGTATTCCGGTCGACGCGATGGTCATCGGCGGCGGCAGCCACGTGGATGAATCCATGCTGACCGGCGAAAGCCTGCCCGCCAGCCGACAACCCGGGCAACCGGTCAGTGCCGGCTCGATGAACCTCGACGGCATGCTGCTACTCGAGACCACCGCAGTGGGCCACGACACCATGCTCGCGCAGATCGTGCGACTGGTAGAGCGGGCGCAGGCCTCCAAGGCTCCTATTCAGCGCCTGGTGGATCGGGTAAGCGCGATCTTCGTGCCGGTGGTGCTGGTCATCGCCCTCCTCGCCTGGGCAGTAGGCAGCATCTGGTTCGGCCCGGAGCAGGCTCTGCTAAATGCCATTGCGGTGCTGGTCATCGCCTGCCCGTGCGCGCTGGGCCTGGCGACGCCGACTGCAATCATGGTCGGCACCGGGATTGCGGCACGTCATGGCGTGCTGATTCGCGACGCGCAGGCGCTGGAACTGGCCCACCGGGTGGATACCGTGGTGTTCGACAAGACCGGTACGCTGACCGAAGGCA
>JAUVYN010000126.1 GCA_030603065.1 Pseudomonas sp. | reverse complement strand
ATCGAACAGACCATGGTCAGCAAGACCTACCGACGTATCATCGCCACCCGCAGTACCCAGGGACTGGATGAGGACATCGGGTTTCTGCCGGGCACCGAGGCGGAAAAGATGGAGCCCTGGCTGGGCGCGATCACTGACAATCTCGAAGCCCTGCATATGGACGATGAATGCACCCACGGTAGCGTCGACTACATCCTCGACCGCGTCCCGCTGCAGTTCAAATCGCTGAACTACATCCGCGGGCGCAGCTTCCAGCAGAGCTTCATCCTGATCGACGAGAGCCAGAACCTGACTCCGCATCAGATCAAGACCATCATCACCCGCGCGGGCGCCGGCTCGAAGGTCGTCTGCCTGGGGAACCTGGCTCAGATCGACACGCCCTACCTCAATGCCACCAGCTCGGGGCTGACCTACCTGACCGAGTGCTTCAAGGACTTTCCCCACGGCGTACATATCCACCTGCAGGGCGTCCCGCGCTCGGTGCTGGCGGAATACGCTGAAACCCATCTCTGAGAGACAGGCGCCCCGGCTGGGGCGCCGTGGTCGTGTATAGATCTCCTTTATCACCCCGATAAGCCATCGCTGAGCCCAACTCCGGCATAATATGCATGTCTTTCAAACGGAGCCTTCCCGATGCTGATGGTCATCTCGCCCGCCAAAACCCTGGATTATGACAGCCCACTGATCTCCGATCAGACCACCCAGCCCCGGTTCCTGGACGACAGCCAGGAGCTGATCGACGTGCTGAAGGAAAAGTCGCCCCAGGAGATTGCCGAGCTGATGTCACTGTCTGACAAGCTTTCGACCCTCAACGTGGCGCGCTATGGCAGCTGGACGAAGGAGGCTACACCGGCCAACGCGCGCCAGGCTCTGCTGGCGTTCAAGGGCGATGTCTACACTGGGCTGGCGGTAGAAGACTTTTCCGAAGAGGATCTGGCATTCGCCCAGCAGCACCTGCGCATGCTGTCGGGTCTTTACGGGGTGCTGCGGCCGCTGGATCTGATGCAGCCGTACCGGCTGGAGATGGGCACCAAGCTCAGCAACCCCCGCGGCAAGGACCTGTACAGTTTCTGGGGTGATCGGATCAGCGAATCGCTCAATCAGGATCTGCAGGCTCAGGGCGATGAAATCCTGCTCAATCTGGCCTCGCAGGAATACTTTGGTGCCGTTCGCCCTGCCGCGCTCAAGGCTCGGGTTATCGAAGCCGTGTTCAAGGACCGCAAGAATGGCGAGTACAAGATCATCAGCTTCCACGCCAAGAAAGCGCGAGGCATGATGGCACGCTACGTGATCAAGGAGCGATTGACCGATTCGGAGGGACTCAAGGACTTCGACCTTGACGGCTATCGCTTCGACGCCCCCTCCTCCGATCCGAACCGGCTGGTGTTTCTGCGCGATCAGGCCTGAGCCGCGGCCTTGACGCCAACTCGGGCGGTAGCGGGTGGTGCTGCCAGGCTTTCCCGAAATGCCAGATAACCCTCCAGCACCGCCTCCGGAGCCTCGACCTGCGGATAATGGCCGATGCCCTCGAGCAGCAGGGTGTCGGCGTCCGGGATCAGCTCGTGGTAGCGCCGCACCATGTGTTCACCCGAAACCGGGTCCGCCGCCCCGTCGATCACCCGAATCGGCAGGCTGGTTTCGCGCATCGCCCTGACCCAGCGGTTGCGATGTACCGGCCGTTCGGCCATGTAGCGAATCAGCTTGTGCATCACGGCCGGCCCGTCGCCGTGCTGGATCATCTGCCAGAACCCCTCCAGTTCCTCTTCGCTCGGCTGCGTATCGGCACCGAATACCTCGCCCATGGCCCGGCCGAGGCGCTCCCGGCTGAAACCCTTGCCGATCAGAAAGCCGATGGGACTCATCAACAGTCGCTGCATGAGCACGGGACGGTGGGTTTCCGGAAAGAGTCCGCCATTGAGCAGACAAAGGCTTTGCAGCAGGCGCGGTCCGCGGTGGTGCCGCGCAAGCAGCTCCTGAGCCACGCTGTCACCATAGTCATGGGCCAGTACATGGCAGGTTTCGACACCCAGATGAGTCAGTAACGCCTGCTGCAGATCTGCCTGATCGAGCAGACTGTAGCGATAGCGCTTCGGCTTGGCGGAAAAGCCGAAGCCGATCATGTCACAGGCAATGACCCGGTATCGTTCGCTCAACGGCCCCCACAGGCGATGCCAGTCCCAGCTACCGGTGGGAAAGCCGTGAATCAACAGAAGTGGTTCGCCCTTCCCCGCCGTCCAGTAGCGAATCGACTCGCCCCGGTAGACGAACTCCGCGCCCTGCGCGACCCAGTCGGACAGGGCAATTCCCGGCAAACACATCTCAGGCATCGAAGCCGGGATTAACGCGCTGCAGCTTGCGCAGCAGTGCCGGCCAGGCCACACCACTGCCGGCGCCGCGGGTAACCTTGCGCATGGCCTCCTTGGCACCATCCAGAATCGCCTGGGGAATCGGGATCAGCTCTCCGCCGCCGGCCTGAGCCGCGATCTGAATCTCGCAGCAGCGCTGCAAGGTGTACATGGTCAGAAAGGCATCCGATACCGACCTGCCGCAGGTCATCAGACCATGGTTGCGCAGCACCATGTTATTGGTATTGCCCAGGTCGGCCTGCAGGCGAACCTTCTCTTCCTCGTTCAGCGCGACCCCTTCGTAGTCGTGGTAGGACAAACTGCTAAGAACGAAGATCGACTGCTGGGAAATCGGCAGGATGCCGTCTTTCTGCGCCGAGACGCCAACACCCGCGGCGGTGTGGGTATGCAGCACGCAGCCGGCATCGTGACGCACTTCGTGTACCGCGCTATGAATGGTGAAACCGGCCGGATTGATGTCGTAGGGCGAATCCATCAGCTTGTTGCCCTTGAGATCGATCTTTACCAGGCTCGAGGCAGTGATTTCCTCGAACATCATGCCGTAGGGGTTGATCAGAAAATGTTCGGTGCCAGGAATCTTCGCCGAGACGTGGGTGAAGACCACATCATCCCAGCCATACATGGCGATCAGGCGGTAGCAGGCGGCCAGATCGACGCGAGTCTGCCATTCTTCGGCGCTGACCTGTGACTTCACTTCTGAAGCAGAAAGGGGTTGGATGGCATTCATGGCGGCTCCTCCGTCGAATTGGACTTGTTGACTGCTGCATTCCGGTCAGTTGGGGCATACTGTGCCGTTATCAGGTTAGCAGGAGTCTAGAGGGTGACAGCGAAGAGGACTGTCAAGCAGATGACAGTGTCCGGGCGAGCCGACCCCGCCAGCTTGCTCGGCGTGCTGCGCCGCAACCGCTGGTTGCGCGACCTGCCGGAGGACTGCATTCAGGACATGGTTGCCCTGGCCAGGCTACGTCAGCTCGAGGACGGCGAGCGTTTGCACGCCAAGGATGATCCGCCAGACGGCCTGTATGGCGTCCTCAGTGGTGCCATGCGGATAAGCAGCACGGGCGCAGATGGGCGCGAAGCGGTGCTTACAGTGCTAAGCCCCGGCAACTGGTTTGGCGAGATCTCCCTGTTCGACGGGTTGCCCCGCACCCATGACGCCCATGCCAACGGGCACACCGAACTGCTCATGATTCCCCGTCAGGGCTTCCAGCAACTACTGGAGCGCCGCCCCGAGCTTTACCCGCATTTCATGCGACTGCTGTGCCGCCGGCTGCGCCTGTCCTTTGCCATGCTCGAGGACAGCGCGCTACTGCCGCTTCCCTCTCGTCTGGCCAAGCGTCTGCTGATGCACGCCCACAACTACGGTCAGACTGAAGAGCAAGACGGGCGCGCAGCCATTCAGCTATCCCAGGAGGCGCTGGGCCTGATGCTCAATAGCTCCCGCCAGAGCATCAACAAGCTGCTCAAGCGCCTGGAGCAGGCGGGCTGGCTGCAAACCAGCTACGGTCAGATCGTGATTCTGGACGAAGCCGCCCTGACCCGCCTGGCGACCGGCGAGATGCCGCTGGCCGAGCAGAACGACTGATCCGATCACCCGAGCTGCGCGGCGAACGTCTGTAGCCAGGGAGCGGCGTCTTCCTCCGGGGTGACGCTTTCGCTGGCGTCGAGCCGCAACATCGGCTGCAATTCCTGCGCCTGCAGTTCCAGCCAGAGCTCGCGCAGCTGTTCACCGCCCTGGCAGAAGGTATCGCCATAGGCCGAATCGCCCAGGGCGATCACCCCGAACGGCTTGCCGGTCAGCAGCGGGAATCGGTCACGCATCTCGAAGAAGAACGGCGTCAGCGTTTCCGGCAGTTCGCCCATCCCGGTGGTCGAACTGACCAGCAGCCAGGCATCGGCATCGAGTTCGAGCAATGCATCTACCGTGGCCGGACGCAACCTGACCGGCTCGTGCCCGGCCCCAGCCAGCATACTGGCAGCCTCGTCTGCCACCAGATCCGCGGTTCCGAACACCGTCCCACTGATGATTCCAACCCGCATACCGCTCCTCCCGTCAAAAACCGTCATTATGCCCGTCCGGTGGACAGCCGACAGCGTTTCTATAAAATGGTGAACAAATCCAAGGGAAGTCCGTTGCAATGATCAATGCAAAGCTGCTGCAGCTGGTGGTCAACGCCTCAAACGACGGCATCGTCGTCGCCGAGCAGGAAGGCGATGACAACATCCTTATCTATGTGAACAAGGCATTCGAACGGCTGACTGGATACAGCGCCGATGACATCCTCTATCAGGACTGCCGCTTCCTGCAGATGGGCGACCGCGAACAGGCTGGCCTTCATGCCATCAAGCAGGCCGTGGTCGAGGGCCGTCCGACGCGCCAGGTGGTGCGCAACTACCGCAAGGACGGCAGCCTTTTCTGGAACGAACTGTCGATCACCCCGGTCTTCAACGAAGCGGACCAGCTGACCTACTTCATCGGTATTCAGAAAGACGTCACCGAACAAGTCGAGGCGCTCGAGCGCGTGGAAGCACTCAAGCAGGAAGTCGAATCCCTCAAGGCCGAGCTCGCGCGCCTGCGGTCCGAAGGTCAGTCCAACTGATCCGACAGGCTTATGTTGCGGATGGTGAAGTCTTCTAGATCGACCCCATATTCGCCGTCCGTCAACACCCTGGCGACCCGCATCCGTTGTTCGGGCTGCAGCCCTTGCTCCGCTGCCAGATCAACCACCTGTTGCGTCATTGGCCGCTTGCCGGCATCCCGGACCAGTGCCACTTTGGGCAGCAGACGATGGGCGGGATCGACAGACAGTACGACTCCGACCTCCCCACTACTCATCTCGACCAGGGCGCCCGGTGGGTACAGACCGATACACTCGATGAACCTGACCACCAGTTTTTCATCGAACTGAGTCCCGCGGTTTTCATAGAGAATCTTGAGAGCCGTTGCCGAAGAATTGCTCGCACTGTAGCAGCGAGAACTGGTGATGGCGTCGTAAGCGTCGACTATGGTGACCAGCCTTGTGTAGAAACCCAGACCTGCTCCGGCAAGCCCCTCAGGATAACCGTTACCATCCAGCCGTTCATGATGGCTGTAGGCGGCAGCGATAACCTCTCGAGGCATGTCGGGGTCCTTGCTCAGCTCTTCGCGCCCATAGGTCACATGCAGCTTGAGATGCTCGAACTCTTCCGTACTGACGCGCCCCGGTTTATTGAGAATGGCCTGGTCCACCCGCATCTTGCCTACGTCATGGAGCATTCCGCAAAGCCCAAGCAGCTCGATATGCTTGCGGCCCAATCCTAGGTGCCGTCCGAGCGCCATCGCCTGAATGCCTACGTTGAGGCAATGTTCCGCGGTGTATTGGTCGACATGCTTGATACGGGTGAGCCAGAGCAGCGCCGACGGATTGCGAATGACAGAATCCAGACACGCCCTGACCGCCAGGCGCATCTGCGCGGCGTCGAAACCATCACCTTCCTGAATCCCTTTCAGCATGTTTCGAACTTCGCTGAAAGCCTGACGATATCCGGTGTTGGCCGCCCGGATCTCACTTTGAACATCATTACTGATACCGTACGCAGGCCTTGGCACCACTTCTGACGAATGCATGGCGGGCAGATCCAGCGTCATGGTCCTGCTTTTGGGCAGGTCTATCACAACGTGATCGCAGAGGCTACGCAGAGTAAAAAGGTCATCTGGATCAGTGAGCAGGAATCCCTGAAACAGAAAGGGCGTTTCCAGCCAGTCACGGTCCAGCGCAGAAACGTACATTCCCAGCTGCAACTGGGTAACGTGCACTTGGACTTGGTGAAGTTCTTTGATGGTTCCCGACATGACTATCCAGATAGCTGCGGCGCACACTTGGTCGGGCCGGTAGCGATTGATGGTATGCACAGGATAGCAGACCTGCGGAGACGGGACGTGAAGCAGAATGGCCAGGGAGCAGCACGAGGAAGCAGAAAAAAATCCGGCAGCCAAAAATGGGGAAGACGGCTACCGGATTGCGCAGAGGAAAATACTTACACTTCCAACATGTACACACTATACATTCTGCATAGGACTTGTACAAGCATTTCCCTGATGTTTTTTAATTTTCGGTGTCGAGCCTGCCGTCGAGCAGGGTCTTCAGATGGCTTCCGAAGGGTTGATGCACCCCACCAAGGCAGATGATCCGGGCCCGCTCGAGCTGCTCCTGCTGGATCTCGCAAAGCGATCCGAGTACCG
>JAUVYN010000036.1 GCA_030603065.1 Pseudomonas sp. | reverse complement strand
CCTGCAGCACTCTGACGAAATGTTCGGGGTCCTTGATCAGGACCCCGCTCTGACCGCCATGCTCCGCTGCGGCAATGCGCCGGGACAGCCAGAACCTTGCCGCGGCCATGCCCAGCATGTCCTGCCAGCAGTTTCGCTCTGCGTCAGTAAAGGGACGAAGCGCTGCATAGCCGCCGAGCAGCGCCGCGGCCCGCTCCAGGTCCGGCTCTAGATGAGCCTCTGCGGTACCGCTCAAACACCAGTCGTTACAGGCGATTGCCAGGTCATACAGACACCAGCCGCTGGCCGCGTTGTAAAAGTCGATGACGCCGCTGAGCCGTTCCTGTTCGAACATCAGATTGTCACGAAACAGGTCTGCGTGCAGTACCGCGCTGGGTATTGCCGGCGGCCGCGCCTGCCAGCGGGCAAGACTATCAAGGACCTGCTGCAGCAACTCGCGCTGCGGCGCATCGAGCAAGGCCGACTGCCGGCACCCTTCTTCAAGGAGCCAGTTGATCCCGCGATCATCCCGGCGATACAGACCACTCGCTGCTGTCGCCAGATGAATTTGCGCCAACAGATTGCCCACCGCTGCGCACTGGGCCACCGTAGGGGTGTCCACGTGGACGCCGGGCAAGCGGGGCTGAAGCAGCGCCGGTTTGCCATTCAACTGCTGAAGCGGCCGACCTTGCCGGTCGCGCAGTGCATAGGGCACAGGCAGACCGGCTGCGTGAAGCACGTCAAGCAGCTCAATGAAGAAAGGCAGCTCCCGAGCCACCGGCTCGCGCTCGATCAGCGTCAGCACGTAGCGGCCCTTGCTGGTGGTGACAAAGAAATTGCTGTTCTCGCTACCACCAGCTATGCCCGAGTAGTCGACAAGACCGCCAAGCGCGTAGCCTGAAAGGAAAGCTTCAAGCTGATCGGGTCGGACTAGGGTGAAGACCGACACGCGCTAACTCACCACTCGAAGATTTTCCACGACGGTATACGCATGCCCTGCGGCTGATCGGCCCGCACGAAGCTGCCATCATCATCCACCGCTACCAGAAAATAGGGTGCTCCGACCTTCGGAGTGATCTTTATGGCATAGAGGAAACCATTGACACGGTACTCCTCGATGGTGCGATCGCCTTCCCGACGGATGGTGACTTCCGGCTCGCCGGTTACCGGCTCCTGCGCCGCTAGCGGCATGACCGCCACCAACAGACACGCGCTCAGCCAGCGGTTGATTCCTCGTCTCATGATACTCTTGCCCTGTCGATGAATGACCTGGTGGCCAACCTTGTGCCACAGCTGCATTCTAGCTCCTTTTACTGACGGATATGTTGACCTGACGCATGACTGACAATGCCCCCCTGATCCTGGTCGATGGCTCGTCCTACCTGTACCGCGCCTTCCACGCCCTCCCGCCCCTGACCACCTCCACTGGCAAGCCGACCGGCGCCGTCCGCGGCGTGCTGAACATGCTCAACAGCCTGCGCCGCCAGTATCCCGGCAGCCCCTTTGCGGTGGTATTCGATGCCAAGGGCCCGACATTTCGTGACGAGCTGTTCGAGCATTACAAGTCACACCGCCCACCGATGCCCGACGACCTGCGTGAACAGATTGAGCCGCTGCACGCCTGCGTACGTGCTCTGGGCCTGCCGCTGCTGTGCGTGGACGGGGTCGAGGCCGACGACGTGATCGGTACCCTGGCCCGCCAGAGCGCCGCGGCCGGGCGACCGGTGATCATCTCCACCGGCGACAAGGACATGGCCCAACTGGTCGATGAGCACATCACTCTGGTCAACACCATGAGCGGCACCGTGCTGGACATTGCCGGGGTGCACGAAAAGTTCGGAGTCGGCCCCGACTGCATCATCGATTTCCTCGCGCTGATGGGGGACAAATCAGACAACATTCCAGGAGTTCCCGGTATCGGAGAGAAAACAGCCCAGGGCCTGATTACCGGGCTCGGGGGTGGATTGGACGTGATCTACGCCAATCTGGAGAAAATCTGCGATCTGCCGATCCGCGGCGCCAAGAAGCTCAGCGAAAAGCTGGTCGAATGCCGCGAAGCCGCGTATCTGTCACACCAGCTTGCGACCATCAAGGTCGACGTCGAACTGGACATCGCCGCTGACGCACTGATGCCCGGCGAGCCCAACCGCGAGGCGCTGATGGAGCTATACAGCCAGCTCGAATTCCGCGCCTGGCTGGACGAGCTGAGGCGTGGCGGCAAGTCAGCAGAACCCTCGACCACTGCCCAGCCACCACAGGGCGCACTGGACATGCCTTCTGCAAAGGTCGAGCCGGTCGAGGCCGCCAACGCTGCGCCGACCCACTACGAACTCATTCTCGAAGAAGCCGATCTGCACCGCTGGGTCGACAAGCTGAAGGCCGCCAAGCTGTTCGCCTTCGATACCGAGACGACCAGCCTCAACGCGCAGCTGGCCGAGCTGGTCGGCATCTCGCTGGCGGTCAATCCGCACGAGGCCTGCTACATCCCGGTCGGCCACAGCTACATGGGCGCGCCCGTGCAGCTCGACCGCGATCTGGTGCTGAAGGTACTCAAGCCACTGCTGGAAGATCCGAACAAGGCCAAGGTCGGTCAGCACGTCAAATACGACATGAACGTCATGGCCCACTATGGCATCGACCTGTGTGGCATCGCCTATGACACCATGCTCGAATCCTACGTACTGGATTCGGTCGCCACGCGACATGACATGGACAGTCTGGCGCTGCGCTACCTGGGTCACAGCACCATTCGCTTCGAGGATGTGGCCGGCAAGGGCGCCAAGCAGCTGACCTTCGACCAGGTAGCCCTGGAGCAGGCCATGCCCTATGCCTGTGAAGATGCCGACATTACCCTGCGCCTGCACCAGACCCTGTCCGCCAAGCTCGGCGCCACCCCCTCGCTGGAGAGCGTGCTGCGTGACATCGAGATGCCGCTTGTCCCGGTTCTCGCGAGAATCGAGCGTTGCGGTGCACTGATCGATGCACAGTTGCTCGGTGTGCAGAGCCGCGAACTGGGTGAGAAGATGCTGGCGCTGGAAGCTCGTGCCCACGAGCTGGCCGGCCAGCAGTTCAACCTCGGCTCGCCCAAGCAGTTGGGCACCATTCTGTATGAAAAACAGGGAATCCCGGTGATCTCGAAGACCGCCACCGGCCAGCCTTCCACAGCCGAGTCGGTGCTGGCCGAGCTGGCTGAGCAGGGCTACGAGCTACCACAGGTGCTGATGGAGTACCGCACCGTCAGCAAACTCAAGTCGACCTATACCGACAGGCTTCCCGAGCAGATCAATCCGCGCACCGGCCGTATTCATACGTCCTACCACCAGGCCGTGACCGCTACCGGAAGGCTATCCTCCTCCGACCCCAACCTTCAGAACATCCCGATCCGCAGCGCCGAGGGACGGCGCATTCGCCAGGCGTTCATCGCCCCACCGGGCTACCGCATCATGGCCGCGGACTATTCGCAGATCGAACTGCGGATCATGGCTCATCTCGCCCAGGACGCCGGCCTGCTCGACGCTTTCAGGCACGACCTGGACGTGCACCGGGCAACCGCCGCGGAAGTTTTCGGGGTACCGCTCGACGAGGTGACCGGGGATCAGCGCCGCAGTGCCAAGGCCATCAACTTCGGCCTGATCTACGGCATGAGCGCCTTCGGCCTGGCCAAGCAGATCGACGTCGACCGCAAGGAAGCCCAGGCCTACATCGACCGGTACTTCGCCCGCTACCCGGGCGTGCTGGCCTATATGGAGCGCACCCGCGAGCAGGCCAACCAGCAGGGCTTCGTCGAGACACTGTTCGGTCGTCGTCTGTATCTGCCGGACATCCGCTCACGCAACCAGGCACTGCGCAAGGGAGCCGAGCGCACCGCTATCAATGCGCCGATGCAGGGCACTGCCGCGGATATCATCAAGCGGGCCATGCTGGCAGTCGATAGCTGGCTCGCCGAATCGCAACTGGATGCGCGCGTAATCATGCAGGTGCACGATGAACTGGTGCTGGAAGTGCGGGAAGACCAGCTTGACGCAGTCTCGGAGGGGCTGAGGCTGCGCATGAGCTCAGCAGCGAAGCTGGATGTGCCGCTTGCCGTCGAGGTGGGTATCGGCAGCAACTGGGACGAAGCGCATTGACACCTGTTGTTACAGCGCCGGGAAGAATTTCGATTTTTTTTGGGTAAGCTTGGAACTAATGAAAAGCGAGGCTGGTCAGAGTTAGCGAATGGCCAGTCAAGCCTTTCTTGCTCCTTAGATGTGATTTAGTGTTGGCAGAAAAACCGGGCACCCTTTCCTAGCACAGCCCGGTTCGTTGAACCCCGAACCTTCCCTCCCCATAGAAGTTCGGGGTTTTTTTTGCCTGCGATTCAGGCTTCGTGGGCCCCAGCGTCCGAATCATCCGAATCACCGAACAGCCAGGCATCCAGCACTTCATAGGCTTCTTCCAGTCCCTGGCGCTTGGGCGCGGAGAACAGCTGTACGGTAGCGCGATTGCCGAATTCCTTGCGCAGCGTTGTCTGCACCTTGAGCAGCGCGTTCTTCGCCGCGCCGAAGGCCAGCTTGTCAGCCTTGCTGAGCAGGACGTGCGCTGGCAGTCCACTGACATTGGCCCAGTCGAGCATCATGCGATCGAAGTCGGACAGGGGATGGCGTACGTCCATGACCAGCACCAGACCTACCAGGCAGTCGCGCTGGGTGAGGTAGGCATCCAGATGCTGCTTCCAATGCTCCTTGAGGGCGAGCGGCACTTTGGCATATCCGTAGCCGGGCAGATCCACCAGCCGGCGTTGCTCGTCCAGGCCAAAAAAATTGATCAGTTGCGTCCGACCCGGAGTTTTCGACGTACGAGCAAGACGCGCATGGGTGAGAGTGTTCAAGGCGCTTGACTTGCCGGCATTGGACCGGCCGGCAAAGGCAACCTCGTAGCCGATGTCCGGTGGGCACTGATCGACCTGGCTAGCGCTCTTGATAAAGGATGCTCGCTGGCACAGGGCAACGAGGGGACTGGCTGAGGACATGAATAATCCGTGGAGACTGGTGGCTGATGACGTTCACTCGGGCAGGTAGCTTAGTATATACTGCTGCGGTTTTATATCTCGAAAGCATACTGCGACAGTAAGGACATTGCGCCCCAGGGCGCCGCCGGATAGCATGGCCGAGCCATTGTCGATGCGATCGGACACAGAATAACGAGGCAGTTCGTCAGGATAACGCGGTCAGCAGACCGGAACGACGGGCGGTGCCCACTTTTTACTTTTAGCCGTAATTGGATTAGCCGATGAATAAATTACTCGTTTCTCTGGTGTTATCTCTCGGTGTGGCCGGTTCGGCCCATGCATTGCAGGGCGATGCCGAAGCCGGTCAGGGCAAGGTAGCCACCTGTGGTGCCTGCCACGGTGCCGACGGCAACAGCGCAATGCCCAACTTCCCGAAGATTGCCGGGCAGGGCGAGCGCTATCTGGTCAAGCAGCTGACCGACATCCGTGAAGGCCGTCGCGTGGTACCGGAAATGACTGGTCTGCTGGACAATTCTTCGGATCAGGACCTCGCCGATATGGCGGCGTTCTACGCCTCCCAGACCCAGACCGCCGGGGTAGCTGATCCCGAGCTTGCCGAGCGTGGCGAAGCCATCTTCCGGGGCGGCAACCTGGAAACCGGACTGCCTGCGTGTACCGGATGCCACTCCCCTACCGGCAAGGGTAACGAGCCTGCTGCCTATCCGCGTCTGGCTGGCCAGCATGCCGCCTACACGGCCAAGCAGTTGACGGACTTCCGGGAAGGGGACCGCACCAATGACGGCGACACCATGATCATGCAGACCATCGCAAGTCGTCTGAGCAATCGCGATATCGAAGCCGTCTCCAATTACATTCAGGGCCTGCGCTGAGCGCATTGTTGCCGCGTGTTGCGACAGGCTTTTCAAAAAGGGTGGCTTCGGTCACCCTTTTTTTCATCTGTGACCCGCAACGACTGGCTGTGGTGTTACATTCGGACTTCCCTTCATCAGCTCGCAGGAATTAGGCTGAGTCGAAGAAGTCACAACAACAAGGCGTTCGCTTAGGAGAGATGATGCGCGCACTCATGACAGCAGGTCTGATCTGGCTGATGGGCAGTCTGGCCCTGGTTCAGGCCCAGGAAGCCGCCCCCTACCGGGAAGGTACTCACTATGTAGCGCTGCCCTCACCGGCAAGCACCGAAGAGCCGGACAAGATCGAGGTGGCAGAGTTGTTCTGGTACGGCTGCGGCCATTGCTTCAACCTGGACCCGCTGATTCGTGAGTGGAAAAAGGACCTCCCCGAGGACGTTCACTTCCGCGAAGTTCCTGCGCTGTTCGGCGGCCCCTGGAACCTCCATGGCCAGCTGTTCTATACCCTCGAAAGCCTTGGCAAGCTCGAAGAAACCCATCAGGTGGTCTTCAACGCCATGCACAGGGAAGGCAAGCGCCTGGCCAGCGAAGAGGAAATGATCGCTCTGCTGCAGCCGCACGGCATTACCGAAGAGGAATTTCGCAAAACCTGGCGCTCCTTCGGGGTGCGCAGCAAGATGGACCAGGCTGGCCGCCTCGCTCGCTCCTACCGCGCCACCGGCGTACCGACGCTGATCGTAAACGGCAAGTATCGCATCGAGGGCGCCATGGCCGGCAGTCTCGAAGAAATGCTCAAGGTGGCAGAGTACCTGGTAGAGCAGGAACGCCAGCAGATGTAAGAGGCACCCTATGATCGCAGCAGGCAACATTCCGGTTAGACGTTCAACCCACGGCGCCATGGCGCCAGCCTGTCTCAGCACAAATCCGAACTGGGTCTGCGATAGCCAAAAGGTTTTACCGGACGTGCTGCGGCTGCTGAGTTTCAATATTCAGGTCGGGATCAACACCCAGCGCTACCATCATTACCTGACACGCAGCTGGCAGCACTTTCTGCCGCATGCCGGTCGGCACGGTACGCTAGGCATGATCAGCAAGGTCCTGAGTGACTTCGATCTCGTCGCGTTGCAGGAGGTCGACGGCGGCAGCATGCGGTCAGGCTTCATCAATCAGGTCGAACATCTGGCCCGCGAGGGCCAGTTCCCCTACTGGTACCAGCAGCTCAACCGCAATCTGGGGCGCTTCGCCCAGCACTCCAACGGTCTGCTGAGCCGCTACGCTCCGGAACGTCTGGAGGACCACAAGTTACCTGGCATGCTGCCCGGTCGGGGCGCCATTCTCACCAGCTTCGGCCAGGGCAGCGACTCGCTGCTGGTGGTCATGATGCACCTGGCGCTCAGTACCAAAACCCGCCTGAACCAGCTTGCGTATATCCGTGAGCGAATCGCCGATCACCAGCATGTGGTGCTGATGGGCGACATGAACACCCACGCCCAGGACCTTCTAGAACATTCCCCCCTACGGGATTCCAACCTGCACACCGCCAGCCTGCCCGGAACCTACCCCAGCTGGAAGCCGGCGCGCGTGCTCGATCATATCCTGCTCAGCCAGAGCCTTGAGATTGATCAGGTCAGCGTGCTGCCCCACCCCATTTCCGACCACCTCCCGGTCGCCATGCATATCCGCCTGCCGCCTGGGATGTGCCGACCAAAGGCATGACCACCGGGGCGCTGGGCCCTGCGCCAGACTGGCGATCAGCTACGTTTATCTATACTCTCTGCACAGCAGCGTGCAAGGAGCACCCATGTCTGACACCCGAGCCCCCGCCCTCCCCCAACTGAGCAGCTCACCCGCTCAGGAGGAACTGCTCAGGCGCGGTTTGATACGGGTCAGCATTGCCGCCGACGGGCTTTCGCCGCTACTCGACAGACGTCTCAAGGAGCTGCGCAAGGCGCTGCGCAGTGACGCCTCGCCGCACTTGCTCGAAGAACTGCTTCCCGACCTGGAGCATGCGGTTCTGGCCGCCGACAACGAGCGGCAGGAACGCATCAGCGCCATCTCGCTTAGTCTGAAGAATCTCGCCCGACAGCTGCAGAAGCAGGAGCGCAGTGCCGACGCCCTTGCCGCCCTGCGGCAGCTGATAAAGCGCCTGGATCAGCCACTTACCTATCTCAGCGGCCTGCCCGACCTGCTCGACAGTCTGGCGGCCGCCCACGCGCTCGGCGCAAACGATATTCCTGGCCAACAGAACCGTGGGCTTTGGTCAAAACTGTTCCGCAGCGGCGAAAACACTCAGCTACCGACCGACACGGCCGGCACTGTGAGCTATGCCGAGGCAATACCGGATCCCGACTCGGAGAATGCCCAGCCCCCGGACAACTCCTGCGTTGAGCCTGAATCAGCGGCGACAACTCGGGAATCCGCCTCAGCCGAGAGCCAGGCCCCGATTGGAGTGCTCGCCGGGGAAGAACAGCAATATTCGACGGTTGCCGCGCACGTCGAAACGGTTCTGATCGGCCTGCTCGACGAACTGGAAGTTCTCGACACCGAGCAACCGCGCCATGAGCGTCTTCGCAAGCAGGTACATCAAGGTCTTAATTGGTATGAACTGGCCGCGGTACTGGATGATATCTCGACCCTGGTGCTGTCTGCCCAACGTAGCCGCCAGTCCGAATTCGAGCACTATCTGCAGCAATTGAATACCCGGCTGGCTCAGTTCCAGGGAAATCTGGAACAGGCGCAGGATTGCTACGCGGGCTCCCTCGATGACGGCCGCGCCCTGGAAGGTAGCATCCGTGACCAGGTCCAGACGCTTCATGAAGACGTTCGTGCTTCGGCAGACCTCAACACCCTGAAGGCCACTGTCGAGGCAAAGCTGGAACTGCTGCTGAACAGCGTTGATCAGGCCCGGGAGCTGCGTGAGCAGCGGGAGGCCGAGGTCGCCAGCCACCTGAAAACCATGGTCGAGCGCATCCAGGTGATGGAGGTCGAAGCGCAAACCTTCCGTCGCCATCTTGACGAGCAGACCCGCCGCGCGATGCTGGACAGCCTCACCGGGCTGGCCAATCGGGCCGGCCTGCAAAAGCGCATGGACGAGGAGTTCGACCGCTTGAAGCGCTACGGTGGACAGCTGCTGCTGGCGGTACTGGATGTCGATCACTTCAAGAGCATCAATGACAATTTTGGCCATTTGGCAGGTGACAAGGTACTTAGGCTGATTGCCCAGCAGCTGCAACGTCGTCTGCGCAAGACCGACTTCATCGGCCGCTTCGGTGGCGAGGAGTTCGTACTACTGATGCCAGGTACGTCACCGCAGCAGGGGGCGGTAGTGCTTGACGAGCTGCGCTCCGGCATCAGCCAATGTCCCTTCCACTTCAAGAGCCAGCGCGTACCCATCACCATATCCCTTGGTTTTACCGAAATACGGCCAGAGGATGAGCTGGATCAGGCGTTCGATCGCGCCGACCAGGCCATGTACCAGGCCAAGGCCTCGGGTCGGAACCGGATAATTCAAGCCGACTGAGATCCGCTCGAAACGGGCCGACCAGAGAGCACTGCAAGGCCGGGCGGGCCATGCTAGGCTGCCAATCCAAAGCCATTTCGGGAGACAGTGTGAAGATCCTCGCCATCGCTCTGTTGAGCATCCTGGTGCTGGCCGGTTGCAGCCGCGGGCTGGTCATCGACGAGAGCTACCGCTCGCTCAATCATGACAGCCGCGTGCAGTACGTCGTGGTGCATTACACCTCCTCGGGCTTCGACCGATCGCTGGCGAGCCTGACCGTGGGCCAGGTCAGCAGCCATTACCTGATCAATGAGCGCCCCCCAACCATTTATCGCCTGGTCGACGAGGATCGGCGCGCCTGGCACGCCGGTGACAGCAGCTGGCAGGGTCGCACCTGGCTCAACGCCAGTTCCATCGGTATCGAACTGGTCCATCCCGGTTACACCGACAGCCCCGAGGGACGCCAATGGCATCCCTGGAACCCCGCCCAGATAGAAGCGTTGATACCCCTGTTGCGCGACATTTTGCAGCGCCACGGACTGGGTCCGGAACGGGTCATAGGGCACAGTGACATCGCTCCTCAGCGCAAGGTCGATCCCGGCCCGCTGTTTCCCTGGCAACGACTCGCCGAAGCCGGCGTAGCGATCTGGCCGGCAACCGCTGATCTCGAGCGCTACACCAGCGAACTGGCTGGCTGGAGCCCTCCGGTACTGTGGTTCCAGCAGTCCCTGCGTCAGTTCGGTTACCAGGTCCCGGAACACGGTGAGGCAGACCAGGCGACCCGCAATGTGATTGCCGCCTTCCAGATGCGCTTCCGACCGGGCCGTCACGATGGCCTGCCCGACGCCCAGACCGCGGCTATCCTGGCGGCCCTGGTGCCAGAGGCGGCGGCCTCGCCGATGTGGTGTCGACCACAGGGCGGGGCCATCCTCGCGGGGGATGGGCGTTATCCTCCCTGCATGCCGCCCGGCCAGTTGCTGCTCCCAGATAGTACCTACTGAACACCCATGATTAGTCCCTGACGCAGGATGCCCTGACCGATGCTCAATGGAATATGGCTGAGTTTTTTCATTGCCGCCTTCGCCGCTGCCCTCTGGCAGTGGCTGGGACTAGGTGACGGCGAAATCTTCAGTCGCCTGGTGGCCGCGCTGTTCGACATGGCGCGGCTAAGCGTCGATATCGTGTTCGTGCTGGTCGGCACCATGACGCTCTGGCTGGGGTTTCTCGCAATTGCCGAAAAGGCCGGCCTGATACGCGTGCTGGCCCGCCTGCTCGATCCGCTGTTTCGCCGGCTGATGCCGGACGTGCCGAGCGGCCACCCAGCGCTGGGGCACATCACCATGAACTTCGCCGCCAATGTATTGGGCCTGGACAACGCTGCCACGCCCATCGGCCTGAAGGCGATGCATTCACTGCAGAGCCTGAACCCCAACAAGGAAACCGCGAGCAATGCACAGATCCTGTTTCTGGTACTCAACACCTCTTCGCTGACGCTGCTGCCGGTCACCATCTTCATGTACCGCGCCCAGCAGGGCGCGGCGGACCCCACCGCAGTATTCCTGCCGATCCTGCTGGCAACCACCGCATCGAGCCTGGTCGGACTGCTCAGCGTGGCGCTGATGCAGCGCCTGCGACTCTGGGATCCGGTGGTGCTGGCCTATCTGGGTGCCGGCGCGCTGGCGCTGGGCGCGCTTCTCGCGACGCTGGCTGGGCTGTCGGCCCAGGCACTGGCTGCGACTTCAACGCTGGTCGGCAACCTTACCCTGTTCGGTATCGTCATGGCCTTCCTGATCATCGGCGCATTGCGCAAGGTCAACGTGTACGACACCTTCATCGAAGGCGCCAAGGAAGGCTTCAGCTTCACCATTTCGCTGCTGCCCTTTCTGATCGCCATGCTGGTCGCCGTCGGCGTGCTGCGTGCCAGCGGCGTGCTCGATGCAGGCCTCGGCGGCATTCGCTGGATGGTCGAAGCCTTCGGCTGGGATACCCGCTTCATCGATGCGCTGCCGACCGCCTTCATCAAGCCGCTGTCCGGCAGTGGCGCGCGGGCGATGATGATCGAAACCATGAACACCTTCGGTGTCGACAGCTTTCCGGCTCTGATGGCAGCCACCTTCCAGGGCAGCACCGAGACCACGTTCTACGTGCTGGCGGTCTATTTTGGCGCAGTGGGAATACGCCGAGTCCGCCACGGCCTGGGCTGCGCGTTGGCCGCCGACCTGGCCGGCATGCTCACGGCGATAGCTGTGTGCTACTGGTTCTTCGGCTGAAAACGTCGGTGGATCAATCTGTTAAGCTGTCGCAAAGACTTCGCAACAGGACAGATCGATGCCGGCACCGCGATTCGACCAACTGCACCGTGAGCCCGGCCCGTTTTTCGTGGCGCTGGGTGGCGCCGGGATGTTCGGGGCCAATTTCTATCTCTACGGCTCAGCCGGCCAGTGGATAGCCATCGATTGCGGCTTCGCGCTCGATTCGACGCCGAGCGGGGTCAATCGGGTTTCGGTGCCAAGCCTGGCGGCGCTGGAACGCTACGACATCAAGCTGTCCGCGCTACTGATAACCCACGGCCATGAGGACCATATCGGTGCCATACCGCACCTGTGGCGAAGCCTCGGTTGCCCGCTGTATGCCAGCCCCTTCGCCGCGCGTCTGATCCGTAACAAGCTCGACCCGGCACTCGAATGGCCATCCCTCAAGGAGATACGCCCCCTCGAGCCAATTGGCCTGGGACATTTTCAGGCCGAGTGGATTCCGGTAACCCACTCGATTCCCGAGTCCCACGCAATCGTACTGGAGGTGGCCGGCAAGCGGTTGTACCACAGTGGCGACTGGAAGCTCGACCCCAGCCCGCTGGTTGGCGGACTCACCGCGCAAAGCCGACTGCAGGCACTAGGCAGGTCTGGCATCGACGTCATTATCGGTGACTCGACCAATGCGTCGGTCAGCGGCGCCAGCTGTTCCGAAGCGACCGTACAGAACGGCCTGCTCGATACCATCCGCACTTGCCGCAAGCGCGTGGTGGTGACCTGCTTCGCCAGCAACCTTGCCCGGCTTCACAGTCTGGCCGAGATCGCCATGGATACCGCACGCTATGCCGGGCTGCTGGGCCGCAGTCTGCTGACCATGCACAGTGCCGGACGTGCGCACGACTATCTGCGGGGGCCAGCCTTTATCGGCCCCTGGGAGCTCGGTTATCTGCCACGCGAACAGCAGCTGTGGATCTGTACCGGAAGCCAGGGCGAGCCAGCCGCTGCGCTCGGCAGGCTCGCCAGTGGCAGTCATCCGCATCTGGAGCTGGAGCCAGGCGACGCAGTGCTGTTTTCGTCACGGCTGATACCCGGCAACGAGCAGGCACTGGCGGCTATCAAGGCCGGGCTGCAGCGGCAGGGCGTGGACGTGATTGATGACGAGATGGCGCCAATCCATGCCTCCGGACACCCACCGCAGGAGGACCTGCGTCAGCTCTACGGCTGGCTGCGCGCCCGCCACCTGCTCCCGGTACACGGTGAGCCGTACCATCAGCAGGCGCATATGGCGTTCGGCCGCAGCCTGGGTCTTGGCGGGCTGGTCCCCGCCAATGGCGACCTGATCGACCTGCGCGCGCAGCCCTGCAAGGTTGCGGACCTGCCTTTTGCCTTGACGCCCATAGACCGCAGCTGAAGTCACCGTCCCCGCCGCGGAGACCATCTACCGCACCGGGTCAGAGTGCTTCCTTCATTTTCGTCCAGAGCATGCCAAGGGCAAGCAACGGTGCGCGTAAATGGCGCCCACCCGGAAAGGTCATGTGCGGGACCTGCCGGAACAGATCGAAGCCCTGACTGGCTTGCCCACTGATGGCCTCCCCCAGGAGTTTTGCAGCCAGATGAGTCGCGTTGATGCCATGGCCTGCGTAGGCCTGGGCATAGTAGACATTGGGCTGGTCGGGTAGCCGACCGATCTGCGGTAGCCGGTTGGCACCGATGCCGATCATCCCACCCCAGTGAAAGTCGATGCGCACGTCGGCCAGTTGCGGAAATACCCTCAGCATCTTGGGCCGCATGTAGGCAGCGATGTCCGCCGGATCGCGCCCCGAATAATGGCAGGCGCCACCGAAGAGCAGTCGATGATCGGCCGTGAGACGGTAGTAGTCCAGATCGACGCGTTGATCACAGAGGGCCATGTTCTGCGGAATCAACTGACGCGCGCGCTCGGCGCCCAGCGGCTCGGTCGCGATTACATAGCTTCCCGCCGGAAGTACTTTGCCGCTCAGTTGCGGATGCAGGTCGCGCAGGTAGGCATTGCATGCCAGGACCAGATGATCGGCAACTACACTGCCCGTTGCAGTTTCCACCCGTACCTGAGGCCCCTCGGCGATGCGCAGAACGCGGGAGTTTTCATACAGATGCACGCCCAGCTGATGCGCGGCCTGCGCCTCGCCCAGCAGCAGATTCAGCGGGTGCAGGTGGCCGGAGCCCATGTCGGTCATGCCGCCGACATAACGGTCGGAGGCGACGATACTGGCCAGCTCATCCCGCGGGATCATGCGCATTTCGTGTGCATAGCCAAGAGACTGCAGCTCGGACCTGGCCTGTTCGAAATCCTCGAGATGGCGGGGCTTGTTGGCCAGATCACAGTAGCCCCAGGTCAGGTCGCAATCGATTGCGAAGCGTTCGATCCGCTCGCGCACCAGCTGTACAGCTTCGATACCCATCAGCTTGAGGTCCCGCACGCCCTGTTGACCGATGATGGGCGCAAACTGGTCGAGGCCGTGCCCGATGCCACGGATCAGCTGGCCCCCATTGCGCCCACTGGCGCCCCACCCCAGGTGTCCGGCCTCCAGTAGGACCACCGACAGGCCACGCTCGGCCAGCTCGATGGCGGTATTGATGCCGGTGTAGCCGCCACCGACGATGCACACGTCGGCGCGCTCCTCTCCGGCAAGCTGCTGACAGGCGATGCGGGGATGACTGCTGGCGAGGTACCAGGATCGGGCAGGGGCGGTTTGCACAGACGAAGCGGGCATGGGCGTTCCGTTTGATATTCCAGCGTAAGTGTTCGATAAAGCGAACGCTAGAATAGCCGGAATTGCTGCCCCGGTACAGGCGCTGGCGACAGGGACCCCGCCGGAAACGGGGTCGATGCCGGATCTAACAAAGACTCAGTAGCTCTTGTAGGGCAGGAACTTGCCGGACAGTACAACGTTGACCCGATCTCCCTTGGGGTCCGGCTCCCGCTGAATGTCCATCGAGAAATCGATGGCACTCATGATGCCGTCACCGAACTCCTCGTGGATCAGTTCCTTGATAGTGGTTCCGTATACATTGACCAGTTCGTACCAGCGGTAGATCAGTGGATCAGTGGGGACCGCAGTGGGCAGCGAGCCCTTGTAGGGTGCAATCTGCAGCCAGGCGACGGCCTCGTCGGACAGGCCGAAAAGTTGGCCGAGGGTCTCGGCCTGGGTCTTGTCGAAGGCCATCTGGCCGAGCAGCCCCGCGGTGGTCCATTCCTTGCTCTTGCCGATCGCCTCGGCGGCGTGACTCCACTTGATCTGTTTGCTCACCTTGGCCGATACGATCATCTCGGTGACTTGTGCGCGGTCGGTAATCATGGGTTCATTCCTTCTCTGGGTTGGTCGTTCAGATTGCACGAATGTGTCGGACAGGCTTCAAGGCCTTGGGATCCGGGGGCAACGGGTCGCTCTCCTCAAGGCCAGGCCTGACGGTCCGTGGCGCCTGACCTGCCTCGCGTCCCGTCTCAGCATCTTGCTGGAGGGTCTTCGAACGGCGGACCAGGAAGTCCACCAGGTGGTTGCGAATACGGTAGAACTGCGGATCGTGGTGAATGGTTTCGCGGGAACGCTCCCGCGGTAGCGTGTTGATCACCACCTCTGCAATACGTGCACAGGGACCATTACTCATTAGCATGACCTTGTCGGCCAGCAGGATCGCCTCGTCGACGTCATGGGTGATCATGAATACGGTCTGCTGAGTAGCGGCGCAGATTTTCAGCAGCTCGTCCTGGATCACACCGCGAGTCAGGGCATCGAGGGCGCCGAAGGGTTCGTCCATCAGCAGCATCTTCGGCTCCACCGCAAAAGCGCGGGCGATGCCGACCCGCTGCTTCATGCCGCCGGACAATTCAGAAGGCTTTTTCTTCGCTGCACCAGCAAGGCCGACCATTTCTATGAAGCGGGCACCGTGTTCAGCAATCTGTTTGCCCGACCATCTTGGGTGTCGTGATTTCACCGCAAAGGCTATGTTCTGCTCCACGGTGAGCCAGGGCAGCAAGGCGTGGCTTTGGAACACCACCCCGCGATCCAGGCTGGGGCCCGATATTTCCTTGCCAGCCATCACGACTCCACCGCACGTGGGGTCTTCGAGTCCCGCAAGTACATTGAGAATGGTGCTCTTACCGCATCCGGAATGACCGATAATGCAAACGAACTCGCCCTTCTCGATACTGAAGTTGATGTTTTCAAACACCGCCGGCTGGCCTGGTGCATAGCACTTGCTCAGGCCTTCGACCTTGAGAAACGCGTTATTCGACATAGGTCACCCTCTTTTGCAGTTGAGCGAACATGAGATCGAGCAGCATGCCGATGAGGCCGATCATGAGTACCGCGAAGATCACGTTGGCGAGCGACAGGTTGTTCCACTCGTTCCACACGAAATAACCGATGCCGGTGCCGCCAATCAGCATCTCGGCAGCGACTATCACCAGCCAGGCGATGCCCATCGAAATTCGCATGCCGGTAATGATGGTCGGTGCCGCGGCCGGCAGGATCACGCGAAACGCCTTGCGCAAGGGCGAGACCTCAAGCGTGCGAGCCACATTCAGCCAGTCCTTGCGTACTGCGGCCACGCCGAAGGCGGTGTTGATCAGCATGGGCCAGATCGAGCAGATGAAAATCACAAATACCGCGGAGATCGATGAATCGCGGATGGTGTAGAGCGCAATCGGCATCCAGGCCAGCGGCGAAATGGGTTTGAGCACCTGAATGAAAGGATTTAGCGCCTGGTACAGCAAGGGTGACATACCGATCACGAAACCCAGAGGAATCGCCACAGCCATCGCGATCAGATAACCCATCGCGACGCGCCCTAGAGAGTGGGCCAGCTGAATGCCGATTCCCTTGTCATTGGGGCCTCGGTCATAGAAAGGCTCGCTCAGTTGCTGACCGGCCAACCGAAAGAACTCTGCCGGCGTGGGGAATCCCCCGCTGGGCGAGCTTTCCACGGTATGGCCCATGAGCGCCGCGTACTCCGCATCGACTTCGTTCATGGCGGGACCGGCAGTCGGCCCACCAGTACTGGCCTGCCAGACCAGCAACAGGACGGCAAGGAGCAGAGCCGAGAGTACGGCGGCCTTGAGACGCAGGTGCAGGGTCATTGTCTTCTCCTCAGGCTCTGCGAATATCGAAACCGGCAAGATATTCGTCCGGCGCGCTCGGGTCGTAGGGTCTCCCCATTACGTTGAATGGCTTGTAGCCGCTGTCCGGCTGAGCTTCAGCTTCGGCCATGCCCAGGGCCGCCATCTGGCGTCGCGCATCGGTCAGCAGGAATACCTGCTCAGCCAGGGTGTTGTAATTCACCTCGTTCCTGACGTAGCCCCAGCGCTTCATCTGGGTCAGCATCCAGGTTGCCATCGAATACCAGGGCAGCGGCGCGAAGCCGGAACGGTTCGGCTCGTTCTGCACTGCGCCGAGGCCGTCGGCGTAGCGTCCTGAAAGGGCCTGTAGAATCACCGTCTCCGGCTGGTTGAGGTAGTTGGGCGTGGCTATCGCCTTGGCGATAGTCGGCAGCTGGGTCTTATCCTGCGCCATGGCCGCCGCATTCAGAATGGCCCGGTACAATGCCGCAAAGGTGTTCGGATTCTGCTGGATGAAGGCCTCTGACACACCGAAGGAACAGCAGGGATGGCCGTCCCAGAGGTCCTTGGAAAGAACATGGATGAATCCCACCTGATCGTAAACGGCACGTTGGTTGAAGGGCTCGGGCCCAAAGAAACCGTCGATATTGCCGGCGCGCAGGTTGGCGATCATCTCCGCTGGCGGCGTCACGCGCAGCTGCACGTCGCGATCGGGATCGAGTCCGTGTTCCGCCAAGTAATAGCGGAGCAGGAAATTGTGCATCGAATACTCGAAGGGGATCGCAAAGCGAAAGCCCTTCCAGTTCTTCGGGTCGCGATTGGCCTTGTGCTTGAGCGCCAGCACGATGGCCTGGCCGTTGATGTTCTGGATGGTTGCCACCCGCATCGGCTGCGCGTTCGAGCCGAGGCCCATACTGATCGCCAAAGGCATTGGCGCGAGCATATGCGATGCGTCCAACTCGCCGTTGAGCATGTTGTCACGCACCAGTGCCCAGCCGGCGGTCTTCTGCAGGTGGACCGAAAGTCCCTGCTCGCGGTAGAGGCCCAGCGGGTCGGCCATGATCAGCGGGGTGGCGCAGTTGATCGGGATGAAGCCGATCCTGAGGTTGGTCTTTTCCAGCGGGCCGCGCTCGTCGGCCATCGCCTGCAGAGAGCCCAGTGGAAGAACGCTTGAGATGGCGGCCATCGCAGTGCCGATCCCGACCGCCTGGAGAAAGCGTCGCCGGGTGATGTCATTCGGAAACAGCGCCCGAATGGCTGCAGCTTCGACGAAGTCCTGCGATAGCGTATCGGGGTCCTGCGCCCTCGCTAGGCGGGCGTTCTCCTCCGCCTGGTCATGTGCGCTCTGGCTTTCGTGCTGCCCACAGGTGCAACCGGACAGTTTGCTGTGCTCCATATAGGGGCGAAACACGTTTTTATCGCTCATGCCTGATCCTCTGCTGGTTCCGAAGTCATGCTGCGGCCGGACGCCCGACGCGCAGAGTGGCCGTGCTCTGGCCGTTGAACTGCTGTTCCATGTGCAAAAAGCCGTCGGACTCGCGAATTACCTGCCACACCCCACCTGCACAAGGCATGCCGTGCATCACGATGGGCAGGGAGGGTGTCTTGAGTCGGATGATTGGCGCACTGTGGGTGTAACCCTGCCCCTCGATACCGCTCATATGAGCAGCGATGGCCCGAGCCTGACGAGCGATCGGCTCGATGAAGCGACACGGGGCGCCGGCCAGACTGATACAGTCGCCTAGGGCGTAGATATGCGGGTCGCTGGTCTGAAGCGTGACTGGATTGACCGCAATGCCACGGTCGAAGGTCAGCCCGGCCAACCTTGCTAGCCGCGGCTCGGCAACCAACCCGATCGCGGCGACCACCTGATCGACCACGCGCTGTTGACCGCAGCGCGTGAGCAGCCGCTTGCGATTGTCATCCAGGCCATATAAGGCCGCGACCTCTACCCCGGCCAGAACCTCAATTCCCAGTTCCTGCTGCGCGGCGCGCAGACGCCGGGCCACCTGGTCCGGCAACAAGTCCGGCAATGGCAGGGCATGGCGGTCGAACAGAATCACCTGATGACCGGCGCGAACAAGATCCTCGGCCAGCTCGCAGCCGATCATACCGGCCCCAACCACGGCAATGCGCTGGCCACTGCGCTCGGCCAGGCGCGTCCGCAAACCGCTCCAGCCGTCGAGATGATTGACCCGCCAGCACAGCTCCGCCGGCAGATTGGCCGGCAAGGCTACGCCAGCTCCCTGCGCCAGCACGAGCCGGGTATAAGCCAGCGTGCCACGGGTAGTTCGCAACTGCCGCAAGGCCGTTGACAGACCAACCGCAAAGGTATGCGGCAGCAGCCGGATGCCCAGCCGTCTGGCGGCTTCCTGGCCGCGCTCGCGCACCAGCGCCGAGGCTGTTTGGCGGCGACTGAGTGCCACCGACAGCTCGGGCTTGTGATAGACGTCACCGCTACAGGCAGTGATCAGCGTGATTGGCACCTGTCGATCGATCGCGCGCAGTGCTTCGGCCACCGACCAGCCGGACAGCCCGCCACCAACGATCACCACGCCGGTTTCCGCCGCCGGAGGAGCCGCATTCGGAGCAGCGCTCAGATCACGCTCGACATAAGCCTCGAAATCGAGCTTGGTAACGCCACAGAGGGGGCATTCCCAATCGTCCGGAATATCCTCGAAACGGGTGCCGGGTGCGAGACCGCTGTCAGGATCACCCTCCGCCTCGTCATAGATCAGCCCACAGGCTCGGCAAATATACTGGCGCCAGGGCAAACTGGTCTGACTCATAGCGGCCTGACCTCCTGCATCAGACGGTTCATCTGATAGCGCAGGTGCTTGATGGCGGGCGTGACGATCGCCACGAAATGCGCCTCGCGGATGCGCCGCTGGGGTCCCGCGCTGAGCAGATAGCCCCGGGCACCCTGATGCAACAGTGCGGATTGTGTCGCGCGCAATGCCAGTTCGGCCCCCTGGGCACGGGCATCCAGCACGTCCAGCAGAAAGTCCCGGTCGGTTTCGTAGGGTGAACGTACCAGAAGCGCGATCCGACCGTTCAGTTCCTCGAACTCCGCCTCGAGCATGTCCGGCCGGTCCTGCAGGAACTGATTGACATGCCCCAACACCGGTTCGACCTCCCGCATGTCGTCAAGGCTGGCCTGGACCAGGCCGGTCGCCATGCCCATCTGCAGCAGGATGAAAGCGGCGCGAACTTTTTCTACGAAGGGGCCTGCCGGATCGGCGATCAGACAGTCTTCGCCCACGAAGTAATCGGTAAGCCGAATGCCCCAGGTGCTCGTACCTTCCATTCCGGAAAACGCTGGACATTTCTTCAGCTCGACCTGCTGATCAATTTCGAGCAGGAACATGATTTCATGCGAGCGCGTGCCGTCGTCACGTTCCACCGCAGCGATCACACCGCAGTAATGCCCCTGGGCAATATGACTGACCCAGGGAAGGGATCCGCTGACACGATAGCCACCGGGCACAGAGCGAGCACGGAGCAGCATCGGCTCGATGCCGGCCAGCGCTTTCATCGGGTTGGACAGGGCGGTACCGCCGAAAGAGCGGCCTGCGACATGGGCATCGAGGCGTTTGCGCAGGGAGGGGTTGCCGGACTGCTCCATGTACAGCCCACATACATTGTGGCACCAGGCGAGAAAGCCCGTCGAGCCGCAGTTACGCGCTATTTCTCCGGTCGCCGCGATCGCCGCGCCAAAGTCCTGGCCGTGGCTGTCCAGATGGGCAGCGAAGCTGCCCGCCTGGGCCAGGCGGGCCATGATGTCCAGTGGGTAATATCCCTCCTGATCAATGCGGTTGGCTGCTGCTGCCAGCGGGCCTCGGGCCACCGCGGCGACCTGTTTCAGAATCAGGGTGTCAGTCAGGCCAGGCACCCACCCGGCTACGGCGACGTTACTCATGGCAATCTCCCCCTGCTCTGGCGGCTCAGTCAACCAGCGAAATGCTGAAAGGGATGGGATTGCGCATGCTGTTGGCCACTGGCGAGAAGAAGTTGGCCTGGTTGACGATTTCTGCCAGCTCTTCGCGGGTCGCGTCCCCCTCTACCAGCACCTTGACGCGGATGTCCTGGAAGCCCATCTGCTCCGGGCTCATCTGCGCGCCACCTGCACCCCAGGCGGCCGGATTGCCGATGTCCGCCTCAAGAAAGACTTCCAGCTTGCTCAGACGCACCTGCTTCCATGTCGCCACCGCGGTGATGCCCACGGCCAGACAGCCGCCGAGTCCGGACAGCACAATCTCACCCGGTGCGGGCGCGGTATCTTCTCCGAAAAGATGCAGAGGCTCATCGACTACCACGGGCTGATGATCACCGACATAGCTCAGGCTACGGTACATGCCCTGCATGACAGTATGAACCTTGTTGGTGCCCCGCGTATTCGGGTTGTTGCGGCCCTTTTCGGCAAATGCCAGCAGGCCGTCCCGATCGATCGGGCGCAGATAGGAGGTTTTGATAGTAGTGGTCGCGGGTGCGTTCATGAATCTCTCCATCGGGTAGCGGACGTCAAAGCGTGCGTCCTGTCGGAATGGAGAGAGCAATGGCTGTGCCAGTCAGCACATTTTTGAATATATTCCTTTTATATCAATAGGTTACAACATCTATCAGGCAGTACATGAAGCACTACGAGCAAAGATGCATTGTAGACAATGTCTACAATTTGTTTACAAACTGTCCGCGCCGTTCAGCTTCTGCCAACGGTAGTTGAACTGCCGCGCGGTCAGGCCGAGCGACTGCGCAGCTCGGGACTTGTTGCCTCCGCTGCGCTCCAGCGCGACCCGCAGCACCTCGGCGCTGTGCGATTCGACCCTGGCATAGGGTCGAACAATCGGCTGGGCAGGCCAGTCCGACTCAGACCCAGCGGGCAGTGGCTGTTCCGCGCTGGGCAGATAGCGCTCGATATCCTGCGCACCCAGCGATGAATGGTCGGCCAGCAGCACCATGCGCTCGATGACATTGGCCAATTCGCGGATATTGCCGGGCCAGGAGTGGCGCTGTAGACGCTTGATGGCGTCGGCGGTGAGGCTGAGATTGCGCTGATTGACCTGATTGGCGTGATTGAGAAAATGCAGCACCAGCGCCGGAATGTCGGAGCGCCGCTCGGCCAGCGAGGGCAGGCGAATCGGGATGACATTGAGTCGATAGAACAGGTCCTGCCGGAAGTGACCCGCTGCGACCTCGCCTTCCAGATCCCGATTTGTTGCGGCCACCAGCCGCACATCGATGCGTATCTCCCGTGTGGCACCCAGCCGGGTGATCGTGCCTTCCTGCAGGGTTCGCAGAAGCTTGGTCTGCATCGCCAGTGGCAGCTCGCCAATCTCGTCGAGGAAGATGGTGCCGCCGTCAGCCTGCTCAAACCATCCCGCCCGACCCGACTGGGCGCCGGTGAAGGCGCCTCGCTCGTAGCCAAACAACTCGGACTCGAACAGGGTATCGGGAATTGCAGCGCAATTGACCCGAATGAAGGGGCGGTCGCGACGCGGGCTGGACAGATGCAACGCACGGGCGAACAGCTCCTTGCCAGTGCCTGACTCGCCCAGCAACAGGACGCTGGCCGTGGCATCAGCTACCCGCTCCAGTTCAGCTAGCGCACCAAGCAGCTGAGGCGCGCTGCCGATGATTCCATAACGACTGGTCCTGCTTTCCAGTGCGCGGGACAGCAAAGCGTTGCGCTGTTCCAGCGCCTCGGTCTTCTCGCGCAGGTGTTGCTCTAGATGCAGCATCTGTCCGGCCAGGGTCGCGAGGATTCTCAGAATCGTGACGTCATCGGCCAACGAACGCGCACGGGTGCGAATTCGGTGGCAGGCCAGTACTCCGATGGTACGGTGGCCGGTCTGGATGGGTAGCGCTATAAAGGAGACCGGCCCGGCCGGCAGATGCTTGCGCTCGACCATTCTTCCGAGGAAAAGCGGGTCATTGTCGATATCCTGAATGATCATCAACTGGCCGCGCGCCAGAACCCGGCCGGTCACCCCCTCATCCAGAGCGTAGCGGCCGCGACGTACCTCATCGTCGGTCAGCCCGTAGGCGTAGGCAATACTTCCGGTGGTACCCGGCTCGTCAAGCAGCACGATACGCCCGCGATTGAGACCGAGCAGTTCGGAGAGAAGGTGCAACATTTCACGCAGCACCCGCTCGGCAGCGAAGTCCCGCCCGGCAAGTGCCGTGACCTGCTGCAGCAGGAGCATCTCCTGGGCGCGCCAGAAGGCAGGCGCGTTGTCGATTCTGTCGCTGGTCTCGGTCATAGATGGTCAATTCAACCCGATTGCAAATTCCTGATCAGTAGGCGTCAACCTGACATCGGGTGCAAGCCTCCGGCGGCAACTCCGATCCCGACTGGGCCTTCTCCTGGGCTACTCCTGCTCCGGTACCGGAATCGCCAGGCTTTCCTTGATCTCTTCCATCACGATGTAGCTCTTGGACTCACGAACCCCCGGCAGCTTGAGCAGTATGTCACCCAGCAACTTGCGGTACGAGGCCATCTCGGAGATCCGAGCTTTGACCAGGTAATCGAAGTCCCCGGACACCAGATGGCACTCGAGCACGTGCGGCAGCTTGATCGCCGCGCGGCGGAACTCTTCGAAGATGTCTGCGGACTTGGAGGCCAGACTGATTTCGACGAACACGAGAAGGTTGGCTTCGAGCCGCTGGGGGTTCAGTCGCGCACCGTAGCCCAGGATGAACTTTTCTCGTTCCAGGCGCTTTACCCGTTCCATGCAAGGGGTGGTCGACAGACCCACCCGGTCACCGAGTTCCACATAGGACATCCGACCCTCTTCCTGAAGCAGGCGCAGGATATGCCGGTCGATGCGATCCAGTTCGCGAATGGAGGCTCTGCGGGTTTTCATTAATTCATCCTGTTTCTGGCGCCAGCGCAGAACTTTCTTCCGCAAAATACAATTAATTCGCCAATTTTCGCTGGCTCGGCGGTTCTAGAATAGCGATATCAACCGGTACATTCCAACCGGACTTTACCAATCCGCCCCTGGCGGTGGAGGCGAGCATGCATGTGATGATCCTGGGAAGTGGGGTGATCGGCATTACCAGCGCCTGGTATCTGGCCCGTGCCGGGCACCAGGTAACGGTGCTCGATCGCCAGCCGGCCGCCGGTCTGGAGACCAGTTTCGCCAACGCCGGCATGATCTCCCCCGGCTATTCTTCCCCCTGGGCTGCCCCGGGCGTGCCGCTGAAGGCCATCAAGTGGATGCTGGCAAAACATGCCCCGCTGGCGATCCGTCCGACGCGTGACCCGCATCAATACCGCTGGATGCTACAGATGCTGGGCAACTGCACAGCGTCCCGTTACTCGGTAAACAAGGAGCGCATGATGCGCCTGGCCGAGCACAGCCGCGACTGCCTGCAGAGCCTGCGCCGCGAAGCGGCGGTGGATTACGAACACCGTGAACGCGGGACCCTGCAGGTGTTTCGTACCAGCAAGCAGCTTGCGGCCGCGCGCCAGGACATAGCTGTGCTGGAGCGCTGCGGCGTGCCCTATGAATTGCTTGATGCTGACGGTTGCGTGGCCGCTGAACCGGGTCTTGCCGCCAGCGCCGGGCACCTGGTAGGTGGGCTGCGCCTGCCCAACGACGAGACCGGCGACTGTCACCTGTTCACCACCCGCCTGGCCGAGCGCTGCAGGGAACTGGGAGTGGCGTTTCGCTTCAACGCCGATATTCGCGGCCTGCTGGCGGACGAGCGCGGTGTACGCGGCGTACGGGTGGCCGACGAAACCCTCACCGCTGATCGTTATGTAGTGGCCCTGGGAAGCTATTCACCCTTGCTGCTGCGTCCGATCGGGCTCGATCTGCCGGTCTATCCGGTAAAGGGCTATTCGCTGACTCTGCCCGTGGTCAACGAGCGGACGGCGCCGTTGTCCACCGTGATGGATGAAACCTACAAGGTAGCGGTGACGCGCTTCGACGACCGCATCCGGGTTGGCGGCATGGCCGAACTCGCCGGCTTCGACGACCAGCTCAAACCACGTCGGCGGGCGACACTGGAGATGGTGGTCGGCGATCTGTTCCCCGGTGCCGGGGATGCCAGCCAGGCGAGCTTCTGGACCGGCTTCCGACCAATGACTCCCGACAGCACGCCTATCATCGGTGCCACCCCGCTGCGCAACCTGTATTTGAATACCGGCCATGGCACACTGGGCTGGACCATGTCCTGCGGTTCGGCACAGGTATTGGCGGATCTGATCGATGGCCGCAAGACCGCGATTCGTACCGACGGCCTGGGACTTGACCGCTACAACCTCAGCAAGGAGAAACGCCCGCATGTCCGTCCAGCGTCTGCACACTAACCGTCGCATGAGCCAGGTGGTCATCCACCAGAACACGGTCTACCTGGCCGGGCAGGTCGCAGCGGATGATGACCTGTCCGCCGATGCCGCGACCCAGACGCGCAGTACCCTTAACGAAATCGAAAAGCTGCTCGCCGAAGCCGGCACCGACAAGACTCGATTGCTGTCGGTGACCATCTACCTGAAGGACATCGAGCGGGATTTCGAGGCTATGAACAGCGTCTGGGATACCTGGCTGCCGGAGGGTACTGCGCCGGCTCGGGCGACGGTCGAGGCGCGCCTGTGCGAGCCGGAAATACTGGTCGAAATGTCTGTCGTGGCGGCGCGCTGAGCGCTGCTTCTGCTAAGCTAGCGCCGTGCGGGGCCGGTCGCCCCGCCTCGCCTTCTCAAGACTCGTCGCATGCGCCCAGCCCACGCCCTGATCAATCTCGAAGCCCTACGCCACAACTACCGCCTGGCCCGTCAGTTGTCGGGTGCCTGCGCCCTGGCCGTGATCAAGGCCAACGGATACGGCCATGATGCTGTGGAATGTGCTCGCGCCCTGGAACAGGAAGCCGACGCCTTTGCCGTTGCCTGCCTCGAAGAAGCGCTGGCACTGCGCCAGGCGGGAATCCGGCTGCCGATCCTGCTGCTCGAGGGCTGGTTCGAGGCCAGTGAGCTCCCGGTGATCGCCGAGCATCGGTTGTGGAGCGTGGTGCACCACCAGGCGCAGCTCGAGGATCTGCTCGAAGCTCGGTTGAGCGCACCGTTGCACATCTGGCTGAAGCTCGATTCGGGGATGCACCGGGTTGGCTTTGCGCCGGATGACTACGCCCGCGTCTGGCGCCAGCTCAAGGCCTGCGATCAGGTCGCGAGCCTCACCAAAATGACTCACTTCTCCCGCGCCGACGAGCCGGAAACTGGTCGTACAGAGGAGCAGATCGCGACCTTCCGACGGGCCACCGAGGGCCTGGAAGGGCCACGCAGCCTGTGCAATTCCGCCGGTGTCCTGGCCTGGCCCCCTGCCCACGGGGACTGGGTGCGGCCAGGCATCATGCTGTACGGCGCAACCCCCTTCGAATTCGACCAGGCCAACGCCGCTCGGCTACGCCCGGTGATGAATCTGGAGTCGCGCATCATCGCTGTGCGCGACCTCCCGGTGGGCGAGCCGATCGGCTATGGCTCGCGCTTCGTTACCCAGCGCCCGACCCGCATGGGCGTAGTCGCGATGGGCTACGCCGACGGCTACCCTCGCCACGCGCCGGACGGCACCCCGGTGCTGGTCGATGGCCAACGTGCCCGACTCGCTGGCCGGGTATCCATGGATATGCTCACGGTGGACCTGACCGACCTGCCCCAGGCTGGCCTCGGCAGCCGCGTGAGGCTCTGGGGGGAAGGCCTCAACGCCAGCGAAGTAGCCAGCCATGCCGGCACCATAGCCTATCAGTTGTTCTGCAATCTCAACCGTGTGCCCAGACGCTTCATCTCTTCCGATTCCGCCATTTGAGGCTGTACAGGTCGCTGCGCCTGTCCTTCAGATTGGTCACCGAGCCTTCGTTGCGCACCAGCTTTAGCCGGGTGTAGTCGAGATCGGAGAAGAAGATCATCTCGGTGTTCGGCGTGGTTTCGTTCAGCACGGCATCGTGCGGGAAGGGAAAGTCCGACGGCGAGAACACCGCCGATTGGGCGTACTGAATGCCGAGATTCTCGATCGAGGGCACATTGCCGACGCTGCCGCAGAGCACCACATAGCATTCGTTTTCGATCGCCCGCGCCTGGGCGCAGTTGCGCACCCGCAGATAGCCGTTCTTGGTATCGGTCCAGAAGGGTACGAACAACAGATCCATGTCCTGGTCGGCTAGCAGACGCCCCAGCTCGGGAAATTCCACGTCGTAGCAGATGAGTATTCCCACCCGCCCGGCATCGGTCTCGAATACCTGCAGGTCGTCCCCTCCCTGGATGATCCAGTCCCGGCGCTCATGGGGAGTAATGTGCAGTTTGGCCTGGCGCTCCTGGGTGCCATCCCGACGCAGCAAATAGGAAACGTTGTACATGCGGCCATCTTCGCCCTCCTCGGCCATCGAGCCGGCGATGATGTTGATGTTGTAGCTGACCGCCATGCGCTGCATCTCGGTCCGGAAATGCTCCGTGAAGCCACTCAGAAAGCGGATCGCTTCGACATCGTCGGTCTGGTCGCGCAAGCCCATCAGCGGCGCATTGAACAACTCGGGAAATACAGCGAAATCGCTCTGGTAGTCCGACAGCGCATCCACGTAGTACTCGACCTGCTCCAGCACATCCGCCTCGGAGGCGAAACGACGCATCTGCCACTGTACGGCGCCGACCCGTACCTGGGTCCGCCGCGGCTGGGCAGCAATGGCATCGGTATCCGGCTCATAGAGAATGTTGTTCCACACCAGCAGGGTCGCGTAACCCAGGGACTTCTTGTCCTCCGGCAGATAGTTGCGCAGCAGCCGTTTGACCTGAAAGTCGTTGGCCAGCTGGAACGACAGGATGGGATCATGGAGTTCCTTGCGATCCACCGCGTCGATATATTCGGTGGGCTTGTACTGGTCGGCATGCAGGTGGTAGTTGGGAATACGTCCACCCGCCAGGATCGCCTGCATGTTGAGCGAGCGACATAGATCCTTGCGTGCCTCGTACAGGCGCCGACCGAGGCGATGACCGCGATATTCCGGGTCGATCAGCACATCCAGGCCGTAGATGGCGTCACCGTTCGGGTCATTGGCGATGGTATCGGACTTGCCGATCAGGTCCGAGTAGCGATGACGGTCGGTGAACAGGTCGTAATCGACCATTACGCTGAGCGCCACACCGACCAGGTGCTCACCATCAACAATTACCAGCTGGCCATCGGGGAAGTCGCGAATCAGCCGACGAATGGTCTTCTCCGGCCAGGCCCCGCCGATGTCTTCATAGACGCGATCCATGAGCAGCTTGAGCTGGGGATAATCGTCCGGCTCCAGCGTGCGAAGCGTCAGGTGCAGATCTTCGAGATCCATGCGTAGTCCTCTTCCACGTGTCAAGCAACTTGGACACGGGAAGGGCTGAGATATCACCGTCCGCTTCGTTGAAAATTCCGAACAGCCGTGCAATGATTCCTGCCACGCCTGTCTGCCGCCCCTGCCTGGAGGATCAACCATTGGACGTGGGTGCCCGCCTCAAGACCATAAGAAAGCTAAAGGGCCTGTCCCAGCGTGAGCTGGCCAAGCGTGCCGGCGTCACCAACAGCACCATTTCGATGATCGAGAAGAACAGCGTCAGCCCGTCTGTCAGTTCTCTGAAAAAGGTTCTGGGCGGCATACCCATGTCACTGGTGGAATTCTTCTCGCTGGAAGTCGAGCCGGAAACGCAGCGCAAGGTAATCTATCGCGCCGATGAGCTTCTCGAGATCGGCACCGGTGAGGTATCGATGAAGCTCGTCGGCAAGGGCCACCCGAACCGCGCTTTCTCCTTTCTCAACGAGACCTATCCACCCGGCGCCGATACCGGGGCGGACATGCTTACCCATGAGGGCGAAGAAGCGGGTATCGTCGCGGCAGGACGACTAGAGGTTACGGTCAACGGAGAGGTTTACCTGCTGGACAAGGGCGACAGCTACTATTTCGACAGCCAGCTGCCCCATCGCTTTCGCAATCCCTTCGACGAACCCTGCGTACTGATCAGCGCAACTACCCCCGCCAACTTCTGACCACCATGCAATGCCGCCCGACCCCATTCAGGGCGGATAACCATCGAGAATCTGGCGAACCATGGTAAAGATGCTGGTACTGCGCTCGGCCGGCGTCTGCTGGCGGTCACGAACGATATCGCTGGTGCTACCACGCCACACCAACTGCCCATCCCGCGCATCGAGCAGGTCGAGTTGCAGAGTGGCGACCTGGTAGTGCACCGAGCGGGTTTCGGTGTACAGGGGATCCACCGCCCAGACGCCCCACACCGGCGACCTCCCGTAAGAGGTAGTCACATTATCCTGTCGCTGATCGATCATCATGTAGGCGCGCACCTGTAGATCAGGCTCCACGCCCGGCTGGGCCGGGCGCAAGCCCCGCGCGTCCAGTTGCCCACTGACCGCTTCGCGAATGCGCTGTGTGGTCAGATCACTCTGGATCCGCGGATCATCGGCTGGCCGATAGACAACTGCCGGCTCCGCCCAGGTCCATGTACGGTAACGCGTGAAATCGCGGGACTGATCATAGTCCCTGGGAGCCGGTGCGGTCTGGCACGCGACCAGAGTCCAGGCCAGACCAATCAACAAAAAAATACGCAGCATATCGGGCTCTCCGCTAGGCCCCGTGTGACGGGGACTTCCAAACTCATTCTGGCATAAGACATTCCGAGTGGGCAGGGCGTCAGCCAGACGGACGAACGGAGCTCACCTTGCACCTTGCACGACCCGCACGCGCAGATCATGCAGCCTGCAACCCCGAGCGAGCAGTGGTTCACAGTTAAATGCTTAATTCGTCGGGATTTCCAAACATTTCCCTAATTGGCATGTCTGTTGCTCCACTCAGACAGTCATGAGGGGCC
>JAUVYN010000067.1 GCA_030603065.1 Pseudomonas sp. | reverse complement strand
AGCTGCAAGCGAGCGCCAGGAGAGGCCACTTGGAATGCATGATTGTCTCCAACTTATTGTTATGTGTGTGCCGCACCAGCCTAGGGCTTTCGCATCAGGCAAAACAGCTACAGATTCGGCGAAAACGCCATGACAGATCGGGTTGATCCAATGATCTGCATGGTGGCCCGGAGCGCACATTCTGCTACGTAGTCAGAAGCCGATCGATGCCGACACATCTGATCGGCTGCGCCAGCTGGCGCGGGGGAGGCGCTCCAGCCTATGTGATAGAAGAACTGATGAGGTTGGCCGACGCCAGGTTGTATGAGCCCAAGAAGCTGGGTCGAAACCGGGTCTGCCTGAATGCGGAACTTTAGGCTTCCAATCACGCCTTGCGCACGAATTCCGATTTGAGTTTCATTGGGCCTATACCCTCGATTTTGCAATCGATATCGTGATCGCCTTCGACCAGCCGGATGTTCTTCACTCTGGTACCGACCTTGACCACCAGAGAGCTTCCCCTGACTTTCAGATCCTTTATAACGGTAACGGTGTCACCATCGTTCAATGGGGTGCCGTGCGCGTCGCTAACGGCTGGGCCGGCGAATGCTACTTCGGTTTCTGCTGCATTCCACTCATGACCACATTCCGGACAGGCCATCAGCGTGCCTTGTTCGTAAGTATAAGCGGAGCCGCAGGCGGGGCAGTTGGGAAGCTCGTTCACGGTGGGTTCCTGTTCAGATGACGGACGCTATGTTACCAGCAAGTCCTTGGCGCATTGAGTGGACATTCGGATCAGAGTGTTGTTGAGACCGCGGGACAAGAGGCAGAGGGAATGGGAGCTGCAGCCGGCCGAACCGTTTCGCCGGCTGCAGTGATGGATCAGCCTCTTGGCCGACCCTGATCTGGCTGGGTGTAATCGCACACTCCGGCCGGGAAGATGCTCTCCAGTTCGGCCTGTTGCTCTGTGGATGGGATCCATGGGGCATAGGTGCCGTCACTGATCGCAGTAGCCACCGGTTTCAGGGCGCATTTGAAGATGCTTCCTTCGATTGGGCCGCCGGCGACCATTCTTGAGGTTGTGTAGGTGGGGAATTCCTGAGTGCAGGCGCCAGCTGGAGCGTCATCCAGAATTCCGTTCCAGACGTCGGCTCCCGATGCGATCAGCTGGCCATTGGCCGAAAAACAGCTGTCCACGGCCGCGGCTGGCTTGTTCTCGGCGATGGTTCGATCGGGATTCTGTCGTATGTTGGTGATCCAGTCATGCAGTACCTCCAGCGCTTGCCAGGTCTGATCGAAATTGTCCAGCGGGCGGGGGCGGGCGGGGCTGCTGGTGTTGGTCGGCCTGGCGTCGGTGAACCAGATGATCTGGTTATCCGAATGCCCCATTTTATTGCGAATGCGCTGGCGTCCGGAAAACGACTGATGGCTATTGTGCATGTCGAGCACTTCCTCGAGATAGTGCCTCCAATCGATCACCGGAATGTTGAGTTCTCCATCGAAGACCATGCCGGAGCTGTACGCGGCGTTTATTGCCTGCAAGTCACCCTCAGTGCGTGGGGCGGGCGCGTTGCCGTCCGGGCTCAGCCGCATGTTGCGGCTGCTCCACGGATCGAACAGAGTCGGATCCGACATCACCTCTGCCTCGGTTCCAAGGAATGGAAATCCTTCCTGGACCATGTCACGAGGATGCTTCCATCCGCCGATCTGTGAATTGAGTCTTAAAAACTCGGCTGGTGTTATGTTTCCATCCTTCAGTGCCTGAAGCCCGTACTGCACGCCGACGTTGTCGAACAGGGTGCGGGGTTCACCTGTTTCGTCTACGCCGTAGATGTTGCGCAGATCATCGTAGTGAGTCCAGTGCACAGCATTCATCACGCCGGGCGGCTGCATTAGCTGCTGATTGCGTGCTTCACCATAGAGGGGGTTCATGACCAGCGGCGTCAGGCCGCGCCAGGCTGGAATGCATTCAGTCATGCCCGGCGCGGTGCTATAACCGAACAGCATTTTCGCTCCAGCGAGTGGATCAGGGTAGGCGTCGGTCGAGTTCAAGCCAACCAGCCAGCTGCGGTTCGCAGTTGTGCGCCATAACGGATTGGTTTTATCTGTTACGTCCATGTAATGCTCCAGTAGCTCACAGTCGCCGATATGAATGGTCTGGGTCACCATATCCGGGTAGGAGTACTGGGGTACGCCACCATCCAGCAGGCCCGGATGGTTCTGTGCGTAAACGTATTGCTGAATGCCGCCCCCTGATCCGCCAATGGCCACCGTGTATTCCGGCGAGCCAAAGCGTTTTACGAAGTGCTCCTTTACCATCAGCGCCGTTTCGCCGCCGACCTGGAGATTGTAGTGGGTGCTGGTGCGAGTACCGGTCGAATACAACACTGCGTATCCCTTGCCGAGAGCCTCCGGAACCATCGAGCGCGCGTCCATGCGCCCTTGACTATGTCCTATGGCTACGCCGCCCAGGAAATGGAACAAGGCTCTTCCATTCCACAAATTGGTGGCAGCGGTTTCGGCCGCATCGTCAATGTTGGCGAGCGTAGCGAAGCTATAAATGAAACGATTGATAGTGCCGATTTCACGACGCACGATGAAGTCCACGACCCTGCCGTCGGTAAGCGTCGTCGTGGTCATATCCGAGGGCCTGGAGCGGTCGGCGGGCAAGGACTTGTAGGTGTTGTCGGCTGCCCTGTAAAGAAACTCGACGTAAGTCTCTATGGAGCAATCCTTGCTCAGGCCTATCTGGTTATTGTTTCCATCGTATACCGGGAAACCGGTGTCGCCCTCGGTGTCGACCAGTGGTTGTTTGCCCAACTCGGCAGCCACGCTGCATACGAAGGGATATTGCTGCGGCCCCGAAAAAATTGGGCCAGTGATGGGGTGATTGGTGAGAGTAAGGGCATCCAGTCTGCCATGCTCAACGTGGTGCAGTTCCAGCTCGTTCAGGCCTAGACTCAGTCCGTCCAGCAGGACCTCTATCCGGTTATTGCGTCGAGTAACGCGGATAGGTTCGATCCGTTGATCATTGAGCCAGTACTCGAGCTTCGCCATTTCGTCTTCGGTGAGGACGGCCTCGCTTTGCAGTGTCACCAATACATCGTCACCGCTGACCTGGTCCGGAGCACTGGACAGGGCGCTCAGGCTAATCGCGGGCTGCTGGGGATTACCTGGCCCGGACGGCGAACCTGGACCCGAGCTGCTGGAGCTGCCCGAGCTGAGACAGCCGCTCAGGACGAAAGTGAGTAGGGTGGCGGTAAAGGGCGCGCCATAGCGCTTTGCAGGAGATGACATGCGGCTAGCCTCTGATGAAATATTGTTTTTGTATGAAGCGCTCGGTCATGCTACGCCGCGAACCATGCAGGAAACAGCTACAGATCTACGTAAAGCAGAGGCACAGAACAAGCTGGGGCCTCAAGCTGGGTATCGACCGTGAACCATTTCGCCCAGATGACCTATCGCTTTACGTATGCGGCCGTCCAGAGGTATTCCGGCATTGAGTCGGAGGTAATCGAAGTGCCGGGGCCCCGCAGAAAAAACGCTGCCGGGGAAAATGTGTATCCCGGAGGCGAGTGCCTGTTCGAATAGTGGGCGGGCGTCGATTCGCCGGGGAAGCCCCACCCAGAGAACACATCCCCCGGTGGGTATGTCCACCCGCGTTCCAGTTGGAAAGGCTTCGAGAACGGCTTTGGCTGTTTCTGTGGTCTGCGTTTCCAGTTGCCGACGCAGCTGTGTCAGGTGTTGGGCGTAGAAACCGTTTTCCATCAGCCTTCCCATCATCAACTGCGGCGCGGAGGCAGTCGTGATGCTGCTGATCTGTTTGAGTTCCAGGACTCGGTGATGAAAGCGGCCTGGGGCGATCCATCCCAGCCGCATACCAGGCATCAATGTTTTTGAAAATGAGTTGCAGTAAAGAACCATGCCGGCTTCGTCGTAGGCCTTGGCCGGTAACGCGTCGCCACGATACACCGTATCGCCCCATATATCGTTTTCGATCAGCGGAACCTCGTAGCGTGTTGCCAGGGCGACCAGCTTCTGTTTTCGCTCGTCGGACATGCTGAAGCCCAATGGATTCTGAGCGTTGCAGGACACGAGGCACGCGGCGACCTGCCCTCGCTTGAGCGCCTGCTCCAGGGAATAGAGACATATACCGTCCCGGTAATGGGTAGGGATCTCCAGTACTTTACGCTGCATCACTTCCAGCGACACCAGAGTGCCATAGTAGGACGGCGTCTCTACTGCGATCGTATCGCCGCGCTGGGTGACGGCGCGCAAAGCGAGCTGGACCGCCTCCATGCAGCCGTTGGTCATGATCAGTTCCGCGTGATTGATCGGTATCGGGTAATTCAGGCTTCGGCGCGCGAGCTGATGAGCAAAGACATCATGGCCATGGGGATGCATGTAATCCCAACTTGCCTGGGAATGTTTGCGCGTCACTTCGCGGAGCGTTCGGAGAACTCTGTCCACTGGCATCACTGTGCTGGCCGGCAACGCAACACCCAAGTGTACAAGCGCTTGCTCTGTGTGCGGTTCCATGTAGTGCAGGATCTCTTCGCTAAGAGAAACCTCAACGGGCAAGAGCGGAAAATGATTGAGGTTGGCCGCGACAAATGCATCTGGCGGATGATCGCGTACAAAGATGCCCGAGCGGGGGCGGGATTCGATGTAACCGTCGGACTCCAGTTGCCGAAAGCATTGAACGATGGTGTTTATGCTCACCCCAAACAGCCGGCTAAGGCGCCGTACCGAAGGAAGGCGCTGCCCAGCCGAGTAGCTACCGGAGTTAATCTGATTGCGCAGTTGCTGACTGATGCTTTCGTACAGAAAGCGGTCGTTTGCCATGAGCTGCTAGCCTCCGCTGCACAGCCTGAATGTTGTTATTGTCATTTGCCATACGAGTATAGCTGGAACCGAACGCAGCAACTCGAACGAGAAGATTTCTCGTTCAGTTTTGCATCAATATCTGCATAAATCTTTGTATCCTCAAGGGTTTCTTACAAACCCGGTGGCAATTTCGGCCTGGCTTGGGCAGAATATTCGGCACACATACCGCGGGAATTCGAATCATGAAAGGCCATCAGGAAGTAATAGACTGTCTCATCGAGCTGCTGCGCGGCGAACTCGGCGCGCGTGACCAGTACTTTCTGCACTCGCGCCTGTATGAAGACATGGGTTACTCCAAGCTGTACGAGCGAATCAATCATGAGATGGAAGAGGAAACCCAGCACGCCGATGCGATTCTCAAGCGCATCCTCTTCCTCGAAGGCCAGCCGGATATGCGCCCCTCGGCCATCCAGCCGGGCTTTACCGTCCCTGACATGCTTGCCGCTGATCTGCGTCTGGAATACGAGGTTCGTCAGAATCTCGCCGATGCCATCGCGCTTTGCGAGAAGCATGGCGACTACCCGACGCGGCAAATGCTGGAGATACAGCTCAAGGATACCGAAGAAGACCATGCTTACTGGCTGGAGCAGCAGCTTCGTCTGATCAAGCTGGTTGGGTTGCAAAACTACCTGCAATCGCAGATGTGAGACCGTTGCCGGCGATCGTTACAGTACCCCATAAGGGGCACGTCTGATCCCCCCTTTGTCCCATGTGGGCACGCGCATCTGCTGTTAGGCTGCCCGCATCGGAATCCGGCAGGAAACTTGACCTGGTAACTGCTAGCCTTAAGCGGGCCACCTGGTCGTTGAGCCAGGCTCTGAACGGACTGGACTGTCGCCAACACGCGCTTTTCGAGCGGTGATACCAGTAATCTGAAATGACCGAGCTCAACAAGGCTCTTCATGTCGCTTGCCTGGATAATTGTTCTGCCCCTTCTGGGATCGCTGCTCCCCGCCCTGCGCCGGGACGCCACCACCCGTAATCTGGCTCTGCTCGCCGGCGCGCCGGTGCTGCTGAGTATGGCTTTGCTGCTGTATTGGGCGCCGGCTGTATTGAGCGGCCAGACGCTGGTTCGTAGCCTGGCTTGGGCACCTGGGTTGGGTCTTGAGTTCTCCTTGCGCCTTGATGGTCTTGGCTTTCTGTTCGCGGCGCTGATCACCGGGATTGGCGGGCTCATAATCCTGTATGCGCGCTACTACTTCGAAGGCAAGAGCACGGCAGCCCGCTTCTTCACCCTGATTCTGCTGTTCATGACTGCGATGCTCGGCATCGTGCTGTCAGAGAATCTGCTGGTCATGCTGGTATTCTGGGAGCTGACCAGTCTGGTCTCGTTTCTTCTGATCGGTTTTACCAGTGACAAGTCCCGTGCCCGCCGGGGCGCGCGCATGGCGCTGGTCATTACCGGCGGCGGGGGGCTGTTGCTGCTTGCCGGGATCGTTCTGCTTGGTCAGATGGTCGGCAGTTATGAGCTCTCCGACGTACTGGCAGCCGGTAGCCAGATCAAGGCCGATCCATTGTATCCGCTGGCGCTCTGCCTGGTGCTGCTGGGCGCCTTTACCAAATCCGCCCAGTTTCCCTTCCACCTCTGGTTGCCCCACGCGATGGCAGCGCCGACGCCCGTTTCGGCCTATCTGCATAGCGCGACCATGGTCAAGGCGGGACTGTTTCTCATGGCGCGCCTGCATCCGGCGCTGGCCGATACCGAGCTCTGGTTCACCCTGGTGACGCTTACCGGGCTGCTGACGCTGCTGGTCGGTGCCTTCGTGGCGATGTTCATGCATGACATGAAAGGCCTGCTGGCCTATTCGACCATTTCCCACCTGGGGCTGATCGCCTTGCTGCTTGGGCTCGGCACGCCTGCGGCAATGACCGCTGCGCTCTTTCATCTGGTCTGTCACGCGCTGTTCAAGGCGCCGCTGTTCATGATGGCGGGCTACGTCGATCAGGCCACTGGCACGCGTGACATGCGCAATATCAACGGCCTGTGGCGCTATATGCCGGTGCTCATGGTGCTTGGCGGCGTATCGGCAGCCGCCATGGGTGGGCTGCCGCTGATGAGCGGCTACCTCAGCAAGCAGATGCTGCTGACCGAGAGCCTGCAGCTGGCGGCCCCCGGCTGGGCGGTCGCGGTGATCCCGGTTGGCGTAACGCTGGCGGGGCTGTTTTCCATGGCCTATTCGATCCGCATCTTTCACAACGTATTCTTCAACGGTCGCCCGATCGATCTACCCAAATGGCCTCCAAGACAGCCGAGCTATTTCGCACTGGTGCCGATCGCGTTGCCGGTCTGCGCGACGCTCCTTGTCGGTCTTGCGCCGGCGTCGGTCTACGATCTGCTGATTCACCCGGCGGTGGATGCCGCACGACAATTGACCTTGCCAACCTTCGACTTCAGCAAGTTGGGCGGGGATAACCGGCTGTTGTTGATGAGCTATACCGCCATGTTTGGCGGCTTGCTGTTCTACCTGGCACGTACGCCGCTATTTCGCTTTCACAGCCGTTTACCGGAGGTGGATGCCAAGGAGATATTCGACCGGGTGCTGCGCCAGGCCATCCGACTTGCGCGCAGCCTGGTGTACCGGCTGGAGAACGGCTCGCTGCAACGCTATCTGGCTTTTCTGATCTTGACTGCAATCACTCTGGTCGGAATGGCTATGGTCGATTTGCCTGCATGGAGAGGGCAGGTCGCGCTGACACCGCCCGACCTGATCAGCGCCGGTGGATCGCTGATACTGGCTGCATCGGCTGTTGGGGTTGTGCTGCTGCACCGCCAGCGGCTCAAGGCGCTGATCATGGTCGGTGTTACCGGGCTGTTCGTCACGCTTACCTTCGCCCGCTTATCCGCCCCGGATCTGGCGTTGACCCAGCTCACGGTCGAGGTGATGGCGGTTGTGATCATGATGCTGGCACTGTCTTTCCTGCCTCAGGAGTCGCCGCGCGAGTCGTCAGTGCAGCGGCGGGGCCGCGACCTGATGCTTGCCGGCCTGGGCGGAGCCGGGGTCGCGCTGTTCAGCTTTGCGGTGCTGACACGCCCGCAGGAAACCATCTCCAGTTTCTTCCTGGCCAACAGCCTGACCGGTGGCGGCGGGACCAACGTGGTAAACGTGATTCTGGTCGATTTTCGCGGGTTCGATACTTTGGGCGAAATTACCGTGCTGGGTATCGCTGCTGTGGCGGTCTATGCCTTTACCCGGGATCTGCACCTGAAGGAGCGGGTGGCCGGCAACCCGGATAGCCGCTGGGTCGCCGATCCGCATCCGGTGATTCTGAGCATGGTCTCGCGAATTGTCCTGCCGGTTGCCCTGCTGGTATCGGCTTACATCTTCCTGCGCGGGCACAATCTGCCGGGTGGCGGGTTCATCGCCGGCCTGATCACCGCCGTCGCGCTGACCCTGCAGTACATGGCAGGCGGCCTGGTCTGGGCGCAGGAGCGGATGCTGACACACTTCCGTCCGCTGATCGGTGGCGGGATTCTGATCGCCACCGCAACCGGCCTCGGCAGCTGGGTGCTGGGCTATCCGTTTCTAACCTCTACCTTCGGCCATGTGCACTGGCCGCTGGTCGGTGAGTTCGAGCTGGCCAGTGCCATGCTGTTCGACCTTGGGGTGTACACCACCGTAGTGGGTTCCACGCTGCTGATTCTGGCCAACCTGGGCAAGCTCATGACCGTGGATGGTCCCGGACAGGAGGTAGGCTGATGGAAGTGTTCTTCTCCCTCGCGCTCGGAGTGCTCGCCACCTGTGGCATCTATCTGCTGCTGCGGGCGCGGACGTTTTCGGTAATCCTGGGGCTGACGCTGCTTTCCCATGCGGTCAATCTTTTCCTGTTCGGCATGGGCCGGCTGACTACCGGGGCGCCTGCGATCATCGGGCTTGGCACCGAGAGCGCCGACCCATTGCCCCAGGCGCTGGTGCTGACTGCCATCGTCATCGGTTTTGCCATGACCGCTTTCGTCGTGGTGCTGGCGCTCAAGGCTGCGGTAGAGCTGCGCAACGATCATGTGGATGGTGAAAGCCCGAACGAGGACCGCCCGTGAATCATCTGATGATCCTGCCGATCCTGATCCCGCTGATGGCCGGTGCGAGCCTGCTGATGGTCTATCGCTACAAGACGGGCCGGCAACGGTCGATCAGCGTCACCAGCACGCTCCTGCTGACCTTGCTCGGCGCCTGGGCCCTGATCACCGCCGGCTCGGGTGAATACCTGCTGTATCAGGTTGGCAACTGGCCGGCGCCCTTCGGTATCGTGCTGGTGCTCGATCGCCTGAGTGCGGTGATGCTGGCCCTAAGCGCCGGGCTATCCCTGTTCTGCGTGCTTTATGCCTGCCGTGGCAGTGACCGGCAGGGCGCGCATTTTCATGCGCTTTTCCAGTTCCAGCTGGCGGGCATCAACGGCGCCTTCCTTACCGGTGACCTGTTCAACCTGTTCGTCTTCTTCGAGATTCTACTGATCGCCTCGTACGCCTTGCTGCTGCATGGCGGGGGAAGGGCGCGCAGCCGCGCCGGGCTGCATTACGTGATCATCAATCTGGTGGGTTCGGCGCTGTTTCTGCTTGCGCTCGGCATATTGTATGGCCTGACCGGTACGCTCAACATGGCCGATCTGGCCATTGCCGTTGCCAGCTCAACGGAGAGCGAGCGAGCCCTTCTGACCGGCGCCAGTCTACTGCTGCTGGTGGTGTTCGGTATCAAAGCCGCCATCCTGCCTCTGTTGTTCTGGTTACCGCGAGCCTATTCCGCGGCCAGCGCGCCGGTTGCAGCGCTCTTCGCCATCATGACCAAGGTGGGCATCTACGCCATGCTGCGGGTGTTTCTGCTGGTGTTCGGGCTGGGAGATGAGCCAGTCAATCAGACAGCCTGGGGCTGGATCTGGCCCCTGGCACTGCTAACCCTGGCGCTGGGGGGAGTCGGGGTACTGGGTTCAGCGAGCCTGCGCGCGAAAACGGCGTACTTCGTGATCGTCTCGGTCGGCACTCTCCTGGCTGCGCTCAGCTTCACTGGCACCGCAAGTCTGGCCGCAGCGCTGTTCTACCTCATCCACAGTACCTGCATGACCGCGGTATTCTTCCTGCTGGCAGACCTGGTCGGCCGCCACCGTGAGCAGGGCTACGACCGGTTCACCGGTATTTCACCGGTTGCCCATCGCTGGCTGCTGGGCTCCTTGTTCTTCGTCGCCGGCATCAGCCTGGTCGGCCTTCCGCCCTTCAGCGGCTTCGTCAGCAAACTCTGGATATTGCAATCCACGGCGCATCAGGCTCAGGGCTTCTGGCTGTGGGGCGTGCTTCTGGCGGTGGCGCTGCTGACCATCGCCGCCGTCAGCCGTGCGGGGAGCAGCTGGTTCTGGAAGCCGGGCGAACTCACCCGACCAGCCGTACCGCTCGATCGCAACTGTTTTGCACTGGTATGGATGATGACCGGCGTCACAGCTGTGCTTTCGGTCATGGCCGAGCCGGTCAGCCAGTACCTGCTGCTGACCGCCGAACAACTGCATAGCCCGGACCATTATCTGCGAGCGGTACTGCCGGAAGCCTATGCCCGATACCAGGAGGTGCCTTGATGAAGCCCCTGTCGTTCTGGGTCCCGCGACCGCTGTTTTCTGCATTTCTGGTAGTACTGTGGTTGCTGTTGGTGAACAGTCTGGCGGTGGGACAGCTGATGCTGGGCATAGCCTTCGGTCTGACCATTCCGTTTCTGACCCATGCCTTCTGGCCCGAGCAGGCGAGGATAAGTCGCCCGCTACCGCTGCTGAAGTACTTCCTGGTGCTGCTGCGCGACATACTCTGGTCGAATCTGGTGGTGGCATGGCGCATCCTTGGCCCGAGCCGAAAGCTGACGCCTGGATTTTTCACGTTCCCGCTCGAGCTGGACGATGACTTTGCCATCACGATCCTGGCGAGCACCATCTCCCTGACACCGGGTACCGTCACCACCCACTATGATGCCGAGGGCCGGACCCTGCTCATCCATGCGCTTCACCTCGAGGACGAGGCTGGCGCCATCGCAGAAATCAAGCGGCGTTACGAGCAGCCCCTCCGGGAGATATTCGGATGATCGCCTTCATCATTCCCATCGCCATGGGTCTGTTTGCGCTGGCGGTCCTGCTCAACCTTTACCGGTTGCTGATCGGGCCTGATCTGACCGACCGTATCCTGGCGCTGGATACGCTGCTGATCAATTCCATTGCGCTGATCGTGCTGACCGACATTCGCATAGGGCTGGGCTTTCTGTTCGAAATTGCCTTGCTGCTGGCGCTCATGGGCTTCGTCAGTACCGTGGCCATGAGCAAATATCTGCTGCGGGGGGACGTGATCGAATGACCGCTGCCGAGATGCCCTGGCTTCTGGATATCCTGATAGCCCTGTTCCTGCTGTTCGGTGCGCTGGTGGCGCTGATCGGCTCCTTTGGCCTGGCCAAGCTGCCTGACTTCTACATGCGCCTGCACGGCCCGACCAAGGCGAGCACGCTGGGAGTCGGGTGCGTGCTGCTGGGCTCGCTGCTGTTCTTCAGTCATCAGCAGGAAGGCTTGTCGGTGCAGGAAGCACTGGTCACGCTGTTTCTTTTCGCTACCGCGCCGGTAAGCGCGCACATGCTTGCCAAGGCGGCACTTCACCGTCGGCTCAGGGCAATCGAGCGCACACGTAACAGGCCGTTCGACTGAAATTCGGCCGCCGTCTGATCCCGTCAGTCAGAAGGCTGTATCAAAAGGTTTCGGGATCGCGTTTCGTGTAGTAAGGTTTATCCATGTGTCCTGGGCAAGTCAGGTGACTCTATGGAAGAAGCCGAAAAAACCGATTCCGGTACCCGCAAGCGTGACGAGGCGCTGGTTTTTACCTTCCTGATCGTTTTTCTTTTCCCGATAGTCGCCGTCGCCGTGGTGGGTGGTTTCGGGTTCATGGTGTGGATGCTGCACCACTTCACGGGCCCGCCGGGACCGCCTGGTTAGGCAATCAATATGACGACGATGCTATCGAGAAGAGCCTTGTTCCGCGGGGTAAGCGGGGGGCAGGTTGCGCGTCGGCCGCCCTGGACGGGGGAGGCGTTCACCGACGCCTGTACGCGTTGCGGTGATTGCATTGCAGCCTGTCCCGACCAACTGCTGTTCAAGGGTGACGGCGGTTACCCGGAGATCCGCTTTGACCAGGACGGCTGCAATTTCTGCGGGCAGTGTGCGCAAGCGTGCAGTGTCGATGCCTTCAATGTAGACGGGCCGGCATTTAGATGGCGAATCAATCTCGCCGCCAATTGCCTCGCATTTGCAGATATCGACTGTCGTAGTTGCGAGGACGCCTGTGAGCCCCGGGCTATTCGTTTCCGTCCTGCCCTGGGTCGGGCGGCGCAACCGGAACTGTCACTCGATGCCTGCAATGGCTGCGGCGCTTGCATGGCGGTCTGTCCGGCGGATGCGGTGCGACTGGAGATGCCAAATGAGTGAAGAAATACATATAGCCAGCATGATCGTGCATGTGCTGCCTGAGCATCTCCAGGCCCTGCAACGCTGGATCGAAAGCCAGCCGGATGTGGAAATCCGCGCTGATAGCCCGCAGGGCAAGCTGGTGCTGGTCGTCGAGCGTGCTCACCAACGGGAAATCCTTGGGGTGATCGACGATGTGGAGCAGCAAACCGGCGTGCTCAGTTGCACCATGGTCTATCACGAAGTCATGAAGCAATCGGAGGGTGATCAGGAGCTGGTGCCCGTCAGCTCCTTAACAGACTGAAACCGCTGTAGTACTTCCAACATACAAAAAGGGATCAATTCCATGAAAATGACCCGCCGTGATTTCGTCAAGGCCAACGCCGCTGCCGCTGCAGCCGCTGCGGCTGGCATTGCGCTTCCCGCTGCTGCAAACCTGGTCACCAATACCGAGTTGACCACGCTGAACTGGAACAAGGCACCGTGCCGCTTCTGCGGAACGGGCTGTAGCGTGATGGTCGCGACCCGCGACAACCAGATCGTCGCCACGCATGGTGACATGAAGGCTGAGGTCAATCGTGGCCTGAACTGCGTCAAAGGCTACTTCCTCTCCAAGATTCTGTATGGGCGTGACCGCCTGACCAAGCCGCTTCTGCGCAAGCGCAATGGTGTATATGCCAAGGACGGCGACTTCGAGGAAGTGAGTTGGGACGAAGCGCTGGATGTGATGGCAGAAAAGTACACCACAGCCATTCGCGAGCACGGGCCCGAGAGCGTTGGCATGTTCGGTTCCGGACAGTGGACGGTGTGGGAGGGTTACGCTGCGCTGAAGTTGTTCAAGGCCGGCTTTCGGACCAATAACATCGATCCCAACGCGCGGCACTGCATGGCTTCTGCAGTTGCCGGTTTCATGCGTACCTTCGGCTCGGACGAACCGATGGGTGTTTACGATGACATCGAACATGCCGACGCCTTCGTGCTCTGGGGCGCCAACATGGCGGAGATGCATCCGATCCTCTGGACCCGGGTGGCGGATCGCCGGCTGTCCCATGAGGGCACCGAAGTGGCAGTGTTGTCGGTATTCGAGCACCGTTCGTTCGAGCTGGCCGACCTGCCGATGGTAATGAAGCCAAACGCCGACATCGTCATTCTGAATTACATTGCCAATCACATCATCTCTGCCGGCGCAGTCAACCAGGACTTCGTCGACAAGCATGTCAGCTTCCATCTGGCGATTGACGACATCGGCTACGGGCTACGGCCCGACGACCCGCGCGAGCGCAACGCGAAGAACTGGGCAGACCCCAATACCTGGACGGATATGAGCTATCAGGAGTTCGTTGAGTATGTGCGCCCCTACACGCTCGAGCGGGCGGTAGCCGAATCCGGGGTGTCGGCGGACCGACTGAAACGCCTGGCAGAGATCTACGCTGATCCGAACAAGAAGGTGATGACCTTCTGGACCATGGGCGTCAATCAGCACACCCGTGGCGTCTGGATCAACAATCTGATCTACAACCTGCACCTGCTGACCGGGAAGATTTCCACGCCCGGCAACAGCCCCTTCTCGCTGACGGGCCAGCCTTCGGCCTGTGGCACCGCGCGCGAAGTGGGGACTTTCACCCACCGTTTGCCGGCGGACATGCTGGTGGCCAACCCCGAGCACCGGGCCAAGGCAGAAAGCATCTGGCGCGTGCCAGAGGGGACCATTCCCACTACGCCTGGCTACCATGCGGTACTGCAGAGCCGGATGCTGAAAGACGGCAAGCTCAAGGTGTACTGGACCCAGGTGAACAATAACGTCCAGGCCGGTCCGAACGTGGATGACGAGATCCTGCCGGGCTGGCGTAATCCGGAAACCTTCATCATCGTCTCGGATATCTATCCGACGGTTTCGGCCCAGGCTGCGGACCTTATCCTCCCTGCTGCCAGTTGGGTGGAGAAGGAAGGGGCGTTCGGTAATGCCGAGCGACGCACCCAGTTCTGGCAGCAGCTAGTCAATGCCCCCGGCGAGGCGCGCTCTGATCTCTGGCAACTGGTCGCGTTGTCCCAGCGAATACGTGTCGAAGACGTCTGGCCCGAAGAGCTGCTCTCCAGTGCTCCGGATTTTCGTGGAAAGACGCTGTATGACGTGCTTTATCGCAACGGCAAGGTGGACCGATTCCCGCTCGATGACCTCAACCCCAACTATGAAAATAGCGAAGCTAAGGCGTTCGGTTTCTATCTTCAGAAGGGCCTGTTCGAAGAGTACGCAGAGTTCGGTCGCGGCAAGGGCAAAGACCTTGGAGCCTTCGATAGCTATCACGCCAACCGCGGGCTGCGTTGGCCGGTAGTGGATGGTCAGGAAACCCTCTGGCGCTATCGGGAGGGGTCCGACCCCTACGTTGAAGCGGGCAGCGGCTTCCAGTTCTACGGCAACGCGAGCAAGAGGGCGCGCATATTCGCTACGCCATTTGACCCGCCGGCGGAGTCGCCGGACGAGCAGTATCCATTCTGGCTATGTACAGGGCGCGTGCTTGAGCACTGGCACACCGGCTCGATGACTCGGCGCGTTCCCGAACTGCACAAGGCAGTACCCGAAGCACTGCTGTACATGCATCCCGAAGACGCCAGGGAGCAGGGCTGGCGGCGGGGCAGCGAGGTCAACGTCATAAGCCGCCGGGGCCAGATGAATGCCCGTGTCGAGACCCGTGGTCGTGTGCGAGTACCGCGCGGACTGGTTTACGTACCGTTCTTCGATGCCAATCGACTGATCAACAAGGTCACGCTCGACGCTACCGATCCCATTTCCAAACAGACGGATTTCAAGAAGTGTGCAGTCCGCCTAGAACTCGTCAATCTGGCTTAAGGAGGGCTTGCAGATGATTCGTTCAAGCATGTTTCTCCTTGCCTTGTTGCTGGTTCTGCCTGTGAGCGCCGATGACGAGTATTTTTCCGGCCCGGATGGGCTTCGCAAGGGCGGTACGCTCTACCAGAACCTGCCGGCGCCGCCTATGGCCGGCGAGCCGCGCCATTCCGGACGGGAGATACGTAATTATCCGGAGCAGCCCCCGGTAATTCCGCACAGTATTCGCGGTTATCAGGTGGACCGACGGCATAACCGCTGTCTCGAATGCCACAGCCGCAGTGCGGCACCCAACGTCGGCGCGCCAATGATCAGCGTCACCCATTTCGTCGACCGGGACGGGCAAACCCGGGCCGCGGTCGTGCCCAGCCGGTACTTTTGTACTCAGTGCCATGTGCCGCAGACGGACGCAAAGCCCCTGGTGGAGTCCGACTTCCGCTCCATCGATGAGGTGATTCAGGGGCAGTCGGCTCGGCGTGCAACCGGCGGAGGACGACCATGAAACGATTTGTCGTCCGGTTCTGGAACATTCTTACTCGTCCAAGCGTTCATTTCAGCCTGGGCTTTCTGACGCTGGGCGGTTTCCTGGCGGGAATCGCTTTTTGGGGCGGCTTCAACACGGCGGTCGAGGCGACCAATACCGAGCAGTTCTGCATCGGCTGTCACGAAATGCAGGCCATTCCCTATCAGCAGCTGCAGAATACCATTCATTATTCGAACCGTTCCGGGGTGAGGGCAATGTGCTCCGATTGCCATGTCCCGCACGACTGGACACACAAGATGGGGCGCAAGATGGAAGCCTCCAAGGAAGTCTGGGGCTGGCTGTTTGGTACCATCAACACGCCTGAAAAGTACGAGGCCAAGCACCTCTCCATGGCCCAGCGCGAATGGCGAAGACTCAAGGCCAACGACTCGCTTGAGTGTCGCAACTGTCATCAGTTCGACTCGATGGACTTTACGTTGCAGGCGCCGAGGGCTGCTGCAGCTCATTCCACGGCGCTTACCACCGGTGGAACCTGTATCGACTGTCACAAGGGGATCGCGCACGAATTACCGGCGGGGATGCACTCGCGATACGTTGAATGAGTCCATGGTGATATATACCCATGAAGGGGCATCTCAGGTGCCTCTTTTGTCCTGAGCGGCCGGGTGCGTCTGCTGCTAGGCTGGGCGCATCAGAGTGATTGGTGACATCCATGCAAATCGATTCCTATTCCGACCTTGTACGTGCGGCTGCCGAGCAGAGCGAGCCGCAGCGGCTGCTATTTGTTTTCGCGCGGGCAGAGCTGCCCGAGGGTGCCACCGAAGAGCAGCAGGCTCAGTTCGAGCGGGGCGAAGGCGGTGCACTGGCACCAGTACTCTGTGTCGATAAACTGCCAGAAGAGGTGCCGCATTTCGGAGTTCTGGTGGAAGAGTCGGCCCGCACGGGAATGGAGTGGGACGTGGCTTTTGTCTCTGCCATGTCCGGTCGTGGCGGGATTGCGCCGAACAGCGATGAGACCGAGCAGCCACTGCGCATGATGACCGAACAGATTCAGGCAGGCATCGTGTCACAATTTCTGGCGTTCAACCGCGCCGGCGACCTGATCCAGTTGTATTGAGGGTTCCATGGAAAACGTCGCGCGTATCGGTATTCTCACAGTCAGTGACCGGGCCAGCGCAGGGGTATATGAGGACCTCTCAGGCCGAGCGATAATCGCCACGCTGGAGGAATATCTGGCCAGCCCTTGGGAGCCTGCCTACCAGGTGATCCCGGACGAGCAACCCTTGATCGAGGCCGCGCTGATCGACATGGTCGATCGTCAGGGCTGCGCGCTGGTTGTCACCACCGGCGGTACCGGCCCGGCCCCGCGTGACGTTACGCCGGAGGCAACGGAGGCGGTCTGTGATCGGATGATGCCGGGATTCGGTGAGCTGATGCGGATGGAGTCGCTGAAGTACGTTCCCACGGCGATTCTTTCGAGGCAGACGGCAGGACTGCGTGGCAGTAGCCTTATCATCAACCTCCCGGGTAAACCCAGGGCGATCCGGCAGTGTCTGGATGTGGTATTTCCAGCCGTACCCTATTGCCTGGACCTGATGGACGGGCCCTACCTGGAATGCAATGAGCAGGTGATGAAGGCGTTTCGTCCTGCCTGACCGAAGCGGGCCTTCCGGAGGGCCCGCTTCGGTGCCAATCAACCCATGCGGTAAAGCGCGCACAGCTTGTTGCCGGCGGATCCTCACAGGCGGTGGGCAGGTAACGTCTGGCAGCATATACCAGCCGTTACCCCGCTTGAATACGCCAATGGAACTGAGGGGTTCCATCGGCGGCATGTCGGCCAGACCGCCTGATCGATCAGTAACGTTCCAGCCAGTGGGCGTAGGGTGCTGGCAGCGTCCAGGAGGCGCGCTCGATCTTGAGTTCGCGTGCCGCGTGGTAGGCCCAGTGAGGATTGGCCAGATGAGCCTTGCCGACCATCACTAGGTCGATATTACCCTCTGCAACGCTGCGCTCCGCAAGATTCGGTTCCCCGAATCCCCAGGCCGAGGACACAGGCAGGCCGGTCTCATCCCGAACGCGGCGCGCGATTGGCGCCATGAATGCCGGTGCCCAGGGAATCCGGGCCTCGGGTGTGGAAAAGCCGATACTCACGCTCAGCATGTCCAGGCCGTCCGCCTTCAAGCTCTTGATCAGATCAATCGACTCGACGAGAGTCTGTTCATCATTGCCATCGAACTCGAGCACACCGAAACGCGCCGTCAGCGGCAGGTGCGCCGGCCAAACCTCGCGTACTGCGGCGAAGGTCTCACGCAGGAAGCGGCCGCGATTGGCGGCGCTACCGCCATACTCATCGGTACGCTGATTGGAATGCTCTGAGAAAAAGCTCTGGGCCAGGTAGCCGTGAGCGAAATGCAGCTCGAGCCATTCAAAGCCTGCGTCCAGCGCACGCCTCGCGGCCGCGACGAAATCATCCTGCACCCGACGAATGTCATCGTGTGTCATTTCCTGTGGCACCTTGTTCAGGTGTGCACCAAAGGGCAGGGCGGATGGGGCAATGGTTTGCCAACCATGAGGGTCGTCGCTAGCAATGTGGTCGTCACCTTCCCAGGGGCGGTTGGCGCTTGCCTTGCGCCCGGCATGGGCAATCTGGATCCCCGGAACTGAGCCGGCTGCCTTGATCGCCTGCACCACAGGGACGAATGCCTGGGCAAGCTGGTCGTTCCAGATACCGGCGCAGCCGGGGGTAATGCGCCCCTCGGGTGCGACGCCAGTCGCTTCGACGATTACCAGGCCGGCACCACCCCTCGCCAGACTGGTGTAATGAGCGAGGTGCCAGTCGGTGATCTGCCCGTCCTGGGCGGAATACTGGCACATCGGCGGAACCGCGATGCGATTTCTCAGATTGACATCCTTCAATCGGAAAGGCTGGAACAGTGCAGACATTGGATACCTCAGGGGCTGCGAGTGATTTGAAGGGCACCACGCACATGAACTCGCTACGTCGAGACGAGATGGATCAGCGGTTCCCGGGACTGCTGGACGCCATACTGACCCATCGCGCCGACTGACCGCGTCACCCTTCGTTGATCATGATTGCCTTGATGTTGACGAATTCGTGCATGCCGAAGCCGCCGTGCTCACGGCCATAGCCGCTGTCCTTCACACCACCAAAGGGAATGTGCGGCTGGGCCAGGTTATAGCCGTTGATGTTGACCATGCCGGTATCGAACTCGGTCCGCGCCATGGCGACCGCC
>JAUVYN010000024.1 GCA_030603065.1 Pseudomonas sp. | reverse complement strand
AACGGCAACCCGATCGCCTCCGGCGACAACCCGGAGGGCCGCCATTGGGTCACCTGGGAAGACCCCTTCCCCAAGCCGGCTTATCTGTTCGCTCTGGTGGCCGGCGACCTGTGCCTGATCCAGGACAGCTTCATTACCATGAGCGGCCGTCAGATCGACCTGCGCATCTATGTCGAGCCGGAAAACCGTGAGCAGTGCGGCCACGCGATGGACAGCCTCAAGCGTTCGATGCGCTGGGACGAGGAGGTATATGGCCGCGAGTACGATCTGGACATCTTCATGATCGTCGCCGTGAACGACTTCAACATGGGGGCCATGGAGAACAAGGGGCTCAATATCTTCAACTCGAGCTGCGTCCTGGCCCATCCGGATACCGCAACGGACATGGCGTTCCAGCGGGTCGAGGCGGTCGTCGCCCATGAGTATTTCCATAACTGGTCCGGCAACAGGGTGACCTGCCGTGACTGGTTCCAATTGTCGCTCAAGGAAGGCTTCACGGTATTCCGCGATGCGGAGTTTTCGGCCGACATGAACTCGCGGACGGTCAAGCGCATCGAGGACGTCGGCTTCCTGCGTGCGAACCAGTTCGCTGAGGACGCCGGCCCCATGGCTCACCCGGTTCGTCCGGATTCCTTCATCGAAATCTCCAATTTCTACACCCTGACGGTTTACGAGAAGGGTGCGGAAGTGGTGCGTATGCTGCACACCCTCTGTGGTGAGGAGGGGTTCCGCAAGGGCACCGACCTGTATTTCGACCGGCATGATGGTCAGGCGGTTACCTGCGATGATTTCGTCAAGGCGCTGGAAGATGCCAACGGACTGGATCTGACTCAGTTCAAGCGCTGGTACAGCCAGGGCGGTACGCCCCGGTTGAACGTACAGAGCCATTACGATGCGGGCACTGGTCGCTTCAGTCTGCACTTCGCCCAGAGCTGCCCGCCCACCCCCGGCCAGGCGGAAAAGCAGCCCTTCGTGATTCCGGTGCGCATGGCGCTGCTGGATGGGCAGGGCCGTGAGCTGCCGCTGCAGCTGGAAGGTGAAGTTGACGGGCGCGGCAGCGAGACCGTGTTGCAGGTGACCGAGGCCGAGCAGGTCTTCACCTTCACGGGGCTGACCGAAGAGCCCTTGCCCTCGCTGCTGCGCGGCTTTTCAGCCCCGGTCAAGCTGCATTATCCCTATACCCGTGATGATCGTGTGTTCCTGGCCAAGCACGATCCCGATGGATTCAACCGCTGGGAGGCAGCGCAAAGCCTCGCCGTGGATGTTCTGCAGGGACTGGTGGAGCTGCGCCAGGCCGGCCGGCCGCCGCGGCTCGATCTGCGGCTCCTGGATGTGTTCCATGCCGCCCTGACCGACGAAACACTAGAGCCAGCCATGGTCAGCGAAATGCTGCGGCTGCCCTCCGAGGCCTACCTGGTGGAGCTGGCTATGGAGGCTGATGTCGATGCTATTCACGAGATGAGGGGATGGGTTCGACGTGAACTGGCGCTGGCCCTTGCTCCGCAGTTCTGGGAGGAGTTCCGGCGGGTCGATGTGCGCGAACCCTACAGTCCGACCGCTGAGGCGATGGGGCGCCGCAGCCTGAAAAATACGCTGCTCGGTTACCTGATGGAGACCGGGTCGCAGGAGGCCCTGTCCATTTGCGTGCGGCAGTTCGTCGAGGCGGACAACATGACCGATCGGCAGGCTGCACTAGTGATGCTTGTGAACTCACCGCATGGGGAGCAGAGCAATGCGGCGCTGGCGACCTTCGCCGAGCGCTGGGCCGATTATCCCCTGGTCATGGATCAGTGGTTCAGCATTCAGGCGAGCGCCAGCCAACCCGGTGGGCTCGAAAGGGTGAAGGCGTTGATGGAGCATCCGGCGTTCACCCTGCGTAATCCGAACAAGGTCCGCGCGCTGCTGGGAGCCTTCGCCAATCAGAACCTGGTGAATTTTCATCGTGCGGATGGTGCTGGCTACCGCTTCCTCGCCGATCAGATCATCACGCTCAATGGCATGAATCCGCAGATCGCCTCGCGGCTGCTCACTCCCCTGACCCGCTGGCGCAAGTATGACGCTGCTCGCCAGGCGCTCATGAGGGGTGAGCTCTCGCGGATCATGGGAAGCCCGGAGCTCTCGCCCGACGTGTACGAGGTAGTCAGCAAATCGCTTGCCTGAGCAAGTGGTTTGCGAGGCGCAACAAGGACATAGAGCTTAGTTCAGAATTTTCCTGAAGGAAGTTTTACGAAATATTACCAAGCGGTATTGCTGGCTTTCTGAAATTGCTCCTAATATGAGCCGTCCCGGCCTTCTGGCCGGGCCTCTCTATAATAAAAATGTTGGGGGTTGGGTGTATGCGTGAGCCTAAGCGGCGCGCTCCATCCCTTGGTATAGGCCGCCTTGCCAGCGCGCCTCACAAGGGCAGCAAGTCCAGTTTTCTCTTTCTTTTCTCAGTTCTAGGTCTTTCTCTTGCGGTTGGTTGCGGTTACGCCGGCGTGGCGCAAGCCAAAGGCAGTGCCGAGTTGCGGCCTGCCGTACTGTCTCCGAAGGCCGGCTCCAGCCTGCTGCTCGACGTTGCCCAGGCCGGGCCACGTCTCGTTGCGGTAGGAGTGCGCGGACATGTCCTGTATTCCGACGATCAGGGAGCCACCTGGATACAGGCCCAGGTCCCGGTGCGCCAGATGCTTACCGGCCTGCATTTTGTCGACGATCGGCATGGATGGGCGGTCGGCCATGATTCGATCATTCTTCACACCAGTGATGCCGGGGCGACCTGGTCGGTGCAGTACCGTGACCCCGGTCTGGACGGGGATGAAGAAGCGGATCTGCTGGAAAAACCGCTGATGGATGTCTGGTTCCGGGACGCCAACACCGGCTTCGCGGTAGGGGCCTATGGCCTCTTGCTGCGAACGGACGATGGCGGCGCGACCTGGGACGATCGGAGCGACGACATCGATAATCCGGATGGGCTTCATTACAACGCGATTGCTGAAGTAGCCGGGGCCGGGCTGATGGTGGTCGGTGAGATGGGCAGTCTGTACCGTTCTCCGGACTACGGTGATTCCTGGGAAGCTCTCAACGAGCACCCCTACGACGGCTCCTGGTTCGGGGTGTCCGGGACTGGGGAGGCGAACGCGGTCCTGGTGTGGGGCCTGCGAGGCAACATGTACCGCTCGGACGATTTCGGCGCCAGCTGGACTCAGGTTGCTCTGGAAACACCTGCGGGGCCGCTGGAAGCTACCCTTTCAGGCGGCAGCCTGACTGCAGACGGTCGTCTGGTTGTCGTCGGCGCGGGTGGCGTGGTGATATCCAGTATGGATCGGGGCCGGACCTTTTCGGTCACCACTCGCCCGGATCGAGTTGGGCTCGCCAATGGCGCCCTGCTTGCAGACGGCCAACTACTCCTGGTTGGTCAGCGTGGGGCCGTGAAGGCTTCCCAGGCTGACCTGACAGCAAAAACTAACCGCTAGTCCGGGAGCAATCTGGAATGTCGAACGCAGATCACGGTGCCGAAACCTTCATGGAGCGGCTGGTATTCAATCATAGAATGCTGGTCGTGGTGCTTTTCACAGTCATAACGTTGTTCCTGGGGTATCACGCGCTGCAGATTCGCCCGGATACCAGCTTCGAGAAGATGATCCCTCTGGAGCATCCATACATCATGAACATGATGGAGCATCAGGCGGATCTCGCCAGCCTGGGTAACTCCATCCGTATTGCCGTGGCAATCGAAGACGGCGATATTTTCACTACCGAGTACATGGAAACGCTCAAGCGTATCAATGACGAGGTGTTCTTTCTGCCTGGTGTGAATCGCTCTGCGATGCGCTCGCTGTGGACTCCCAACGTCCGCTGGACCGAAGTGACCGAGTACGGCTTCGATGGTGGTCCGGTGGCCAATCGCCCGGCCTATCTGACCGAGGATGATCTGGACGAACTCAGGGTGAACGTGCTCAAGTCGGGTGAGATCGGTCGTCTTGTGGCGAACAATTTCAAGTCGACCATCATCGAAGTGCCGCTGCAGGAATACTATCCGAACCCGGAAAATCAGTCCGAACTGGTGCGTCTGGATTACAAGCAGTTCTCGCAGCTGCTGGAAGAGAAGATTCGTAACGAGTTCCAGAACGAGAATCCAAACATCAGCGTGCACATCGTCGGTTTCGCCAAGAAGGTCGGTGACCTGATCGAAGGATTGGCTGCGGTGGTCATGTTCTTTGGGATCGCCTTCCTGATCACGCTGGTGATGTTGTACTGGTTCACGCGCTGTATTCGCAGCACCCTGGCTGTGCTGATCGCCACGCTGGTGGCTGTGGTCTGGCAGCTTGGCCTGATTCGTCTGCTGGGTTTTGGCCTGGATCCCTACTCGATGCTGGTACCTTTCCTGATCTTCGCCATCGGTATCTCCCACGGCGTGCAGAAGATCAACGGTATCGCCCTGGCATCCGGCGAAGCGGACAACGCGCTGATGGCTGCACGCCGCGCATTCCGTCAGCTGTTCCTGCCGGGCATGATCGCCATCCTGGCCGACGCGGTGGGTTTCATCACCCTGCTGGTGCTGGATATCGGCGTGATACATGAGCTGGCCATTGGTGCCTCGGTGGGTGTGGCGGTAATCGTTTTTACCAACCTCATCATGCTGCCGGTGACCATCTCCTACCTGGGGATCAGTAAAAAGGCCGTTGCCCGCAGCAAGGCCGACGCGGTGCGCGAACATCCGTTCTGGCGCGCAGTGGCTAACGTAGCGAGTCCCAGGCTGGCACCGGTGATAGTGGTCCTGGCAGTTGTGGCAGGTGTATCGAGCTTCTTCTATCAGAAGGCCTATCTGCAGGTGGGCGACCTGGATCCAGGCGCTCCGGAGCTGCGCCCGGATTCGCGCTACAACCTGGATAACGACTTCATCATCTCCAACTATTCGACCAGTTCGGACATCCTGGTGGTGATGGTGGATACGCCGCCGGAGATGTGTTCGGCCTACACCACAATGGAGGCCATCGACCAGTTGGAATGGCGCATGAGCAATGTGCCGGGCGTTCAGTCCGCGGTTTCGCTGGTTACGGTAGCCAAGCAGGTGATTCTGGGCAACAACGAGGGCAATCTGAAATGGCAGGGTCTGTCGCGCAATCAGGACAACCTCAACAACGCGATCGCCCGTGCGCCGGAAGGCATGTTCAACGCCAGCTGCTCTCTGGCGCCGGTGATGATCTTCCTCAATGACCACAAGGCGGAAACGCTAAAGCGCGTTGTGCGCGAAGTTAAGGCCTTCGCCGAAGAGTACGAAACACCGGGCATGCGCTTCCAGCTGGCGGCTGGCAACGCCGGTATCGAAGCGGCTACCAACGAGGAGATTTCGCGCTCGGAGCTGACCATCCTGGTTCTGGTGTACGTGTGGGTGGGACTGATGTGCTACATGACTTTCCGCTCGCTGCCGGCAACGATCTGCGTGCTGCTGCCGCTGGTGCTGACCTCGGTGCTGGGCAACGCACTGATGGCGTTCCTGGGAATCGGCATGAAGGTCGCCACGCTGCCGGTCATCGCGCTGGGTGTGGGGGTGGGAGTGGACTATGGCATCTACATCTACAGCCGTCTGGAAAGCTTTCTCCGCGAAGGCATGCCGCTTCAGGAAGCCTATTACGAAACCTTGCGCTCAACTGGCAAGGCCGTATTGTTCACTGGCCTCTGTCTGGCGACGGGAGTGGCGACCTGGATCTTCTCGGCCATCAAGTTTCAGGCCGATATGGGCCTGATGCTGACCTTCATGTTCATCGTCAATATGTTTGGCGCGATGTTCCTGTTGCCCGCACTGGCACGATTCCTCATCGACCCGGCCAAGTTCAGGGTGCTTCCGGAGGGAGGGCTCGCTTTCAAACATTGATGTGATTGCCCTTCGCCATACCCGGATGACGAAGGGCAATATAACCAAATGCGGCACGAAGTGGAGTGAAGCCCTCCAGATCCCGACAAGTAGCCGATTTTCTTCCAACATTCACGAGTCTGATTGTTAACAAAAGATAACCTCGGAGCGTTGGCACGCCTTGCGGTTCCTCGTTAGTATTGCGGATCATGCCAATTTCAAGGCAATGGTCCTATAAGAATAAGGGGGAATGGTATATGCGTGAGCCCATCCAGCGGCGCGCTCCGTCCAGTGGCCAGGCCAGGTCGTTGAATCGGCCAGGCGGACGCCGTACATCGTTGTCACGTCAGATCCTTGCTGCGCTGGGCCTTGCTGGTACGCTGGTTTGCCTGCCTGTCGGCGTTGCGCTGGCGGACGACATCCACACCAGGACCCAGGCCGCGATCATGTCGCCGCTTGCTTCCCGTGCGCTGCTGATTGATGTAGCCATGGCTGGCGAACGCCTGGTGGCAGTCGGCTCCCGTGGCCATATCGTGTTTTCCGATGACCGGGGTGAAACCTGGCAGCAGGCGCCAGTGCCCACCCGGCAGTTACTCACCGCAGTTTATTTCGTGGACGAGCGGAATGGCTGGGCAGTCGGTCACGACTCCCTGATCCTCCATTCCAGTGACGCCGGAGCTACCTGGACCGTGCAATATCGGGATCCGGATCTTGAAGAAATGGGTGATGACGAGGAGGACATGGGACTGCTCGAGAAGCCACTCATGGACGTCTGGTTCCGCGATGCACAGACCGGTTTTGCAGTCGGCGCCTATGGCCTTGCGCTGCGCACCGATGACGGTGGCGAGACCTGGGACGACATCAGCTTCGATATCGATAACCCCGACGGATTCCATTACAACGCGATTGCCCGCATCGGCGACGAAGGTCTGTTCCTGGTCGGCGAGATGGGCACCATGTACCGTTCCCCCGACCTTGGCGACACCTGGGAAACGCTGGAGGACCTTCCCTACGATGGTTCCCTGTTCGGCGTAACCGGCACCGGCGAAGAGTCTGTAGTGATTGCCTGGGGCCTGCGCGGGAACATGTTCCGCTCCGAAGATTTCGGCGATAGCTGGCAGGAAGTTCGGCTGATGACGCCGGGCAACGGCCCGCTCGAGGCGACGCTCTCCGGTGGCGCCCTTTCTCCTGATGGTCAACTGGTTGTGGTGGGTGCCGGTGGCGCCATTGCGGTCAGCAAGGACCGTGGCCGCAATTTCCAGGTCACCATTCGTCCCGACCGGGTGGGTCTGGCATCTGCCCGCGTGCTCGATGACGGCAATCTGATTCTGGTAGGACAGCGCGGCGTCATGCGTGCTCCCGCCGCAGCTCCGGCTGCCGGCGCGACCGACGTGGCTGCTCCCGGTGCCGCGTCTGACGCGCCTGCGCCAGAAGCTCAATAATAATTACTGCCAGGAGAAACTGGATGTCCAAACATCATAATGATTCCGCGCCGTTCTTCGAGCGGATCATCTTCAACAACCGGGTGCTCGTACTCTTCGTGTTCGCGCTCGTTACGCTGATCCTTGGCTACCAGGCCTCTCAGGTCCGACCCGACACCAGCTTCGAGAAGATGATCCCGCTGGAGCATCCGTGGATCGTCAACATGCTCGAGCACCAGGATGACATGGCCAACCTGGGCAACTCGATCCGTATCGCCGTTGCGATCAGGGACGGCGACATCTTCTCCACCGAGTACATGGAGACCCTCAAGCGCATCAACGACGAGGTGTTCTTCCTGCCTGGTGTGGACCGTTCCAATCTGCGTTCGCTGTGGACCCCGAACGTTCGCTGGACCGAAGTGACCGAATACGGTTTCGACGGCGGCCCGGTAGCCAACCGTCCGGCCTATCTGACCGAGGAAGATCTTGAAGAATTGCGCGAGAACGTCCTCAAGTCAGGCGAGATCGGCCGTCTGGTAGCCAACAACTTCAAGTCGTCGATCATCGAGGTGCCGCTGCAGGAGTCTTATCCCAATCCTGAAAATCAGAGCGAGCAGATTCGCCTGGACTACGGTGAATTCTCCCGCCAACTCGAGGAAAAGATCCGTAGCGAGTTTCAGGACGAGAATCCCAACATCAGCATCCACATCGTTGGCTTCGCCAAGAAGGTGGGTGATCTGATCGAGGGTATCATCAAGGTGGTGATGTTCTTCGGTGCGGCCCTGCTGATCACTTTCGTGCTTCTGCTGATCTTCACACGCTGCCTCAAGAGTTCGATCACTGCGCTGGTCTGTTCCGTAATTGCGGTGATCTGGCAGCTCGGTCTGCTGCGCAGTCTGGGCTTCGGTCTGGATCCCTATTCGATTCTGGTTCCGTTCCTGGTCTTTGCCATCGGCATTTCCCACGGGGTGCAGATCATCAATGGGATGGCGATCGAGTCGGCCAACGCTGACGATTCCGTCACTGCGGCCCGTCGCGCGTTCCGCTCGCTGTACATTCCCGGCATGGTCGCTCTGGTATCCGACGCTGTAGGCTTCGTTACGCTGCTGCTGATCGAGATCGAGGTGATTCGCGAGCTGGGTATTGCCGCATCGGTAGGCGTAGGCGTGATCATCCTGACCAACCTTATTCTGCTGCCGATCCTCATGTCGTACATCGGCATGAGCAAGCGGGCAGTGGAACGCAACCGCGACATGGCGTCGCGTCCGCAGAAGCTGTGGCTGGGGGTGGCCAAGTTCGCCCATCCGACCGTCGCGCCAATTTCCATTGTGCTCGCACTGGTGGCTTTCGCCTTCGGCATCTACCATGGCCAGAATGTCGAGATCGGCGATTTGGACCCTGGGGCTCCGGAACTGCGCGCGGACTCGCGCTACAACCTGGACAACGACTTCATCATCAGTAACTACTCGACCAGTTCCGACGTTCTGGTAGTCATGGTCGCCACGCCACCGGAAATGTGTTCGGCGTACGAGACCATGAGCGCTATCGATCAACTCGAGTGGCGGATGATGAACGTCCCGGGCGTGCAGTCTGCCGTGTCGCTGGTGACCGTCGCCAAGCAGGTCCTGATGGGCAACAACGAGGGCAACCTCAAGTGGCAGACCCTGTCGCGTAACCAGGACAATCTGAACACTGCCATCGCCCGCGCGCCGGAGGGCATGTTCAATGCCGCCTGCTCGCTGGCACCGGTGATGCTGTTCCTCGAAGACCACAAGGCCGACACGCTGACCCGTGTGACCGATGCGGTTCAGGCCTTTGCCGACGAGTACAATACCGAGACCATGGAGTTCAAGCTGGCCGCCGGTAATGCGGGCATCGAGGCCGCCACCAACGTGGTCATCGAAGCATCCCAGACCAAAATGCTGCTCACTGTTTATGCAGTGGTCATCTTCATGTGTCTGATCACTTTCCGCTCAATCCGTGCGGTGCTCTGTATCATCATCCCGCTGGCTCTGACCTCGGTTCTGGCCAACGCGCTGATGGCTTTCCTGGGAATCGGCGTGAAGGTCGCCACTCTGCCGGTGATTGCGCTGGGGGTGGGTATCGGTGTCGACTATGGCATTTATATCTACAGCCGTCTGGAAACCTATCTGCGCCAGGGCCTGCCGCTGCAGGAAGCCTACTATGAAACGCTGAAGACTACTGGTAAGGCGGTGACCTTCACCGGCTTCACCCTGGCGATCGGCGTGGCGACCTGGATCTTCTCGGCTATCAAGTTCCAGGCCGACATGGGTATCCTGCTGACCTTCATGTTCCTCTGGAACATGTTCGGGGCGCTGTGGCTGCTGCCTGCTCTGGCACGCTTCCTCATCCGCCCGGAGAAATTGCGTCAGTAACAGGACGCAGACGTGAAAAAGCCGCTCATCGAGCGGCTTTTTCGTTCATGGTGAATGGTGGTTTCGACTGCTGATCAGCGCATCCGACGGACCACCAGGGCCGCCATCGCCAGCGCGCCGAGGGCACTGGCTGCTGCGGTTTTCGGCTTCTGGGCGATTCGGGTATAGAGACTGCTCTGCAACACCTTGCCGGGATAGTTGCCACTGGTACGACCGTCGACCACGTCCCCGACGTCCTCGTTATGCAATGCGCCCTGCCGGTGAGAGTCGCCACGCCCGCTTTGCAGCATGTCGTATAGTGCACTTCGGCTGATCCAGTCAGTGAACCCCGGCGCCAGCTGGGCCATGCGGGTGAACATCTTCGCATTACCGATATAGACGTCGCGCTGCGGATGTTCCGCGGCATGCAGAATGGCCTGAGCAACGACTTCCGGTGCGTACACTGGCGGCGGGAAAGTCGCTGCGCTGGGCAGGGCATTCTTGGCGTGATCGTTGAACAGGGTATCGATCGCCGGTGGGCGTACCAGGGTTACCGAAACCGGTGCGCCGGATTTCTGCAGCTCGACCCTCAGCACGTCAGTCATCGCCTTGACCGCATGCTTGCTCGCACTGTAACTGGAATGGAACGGCAGGGCTGCGGCGGACTCCAGACTGCCAACATTGATCAGCGCACCGCCGCGGGTGCGCAGGTGGCGAATAGCGACACTGGAGCCATAGTGGGTTCCCCAGTAATTGGTCTGAATTACCTTTTGATGGTCTTCATCGTCGACTTCGTCGAAACGCCCCCAGACGGAACTGCCTGCGTTGTTGATCCAGGTATCGAAGTGACCGAAGTGACGAATGGTATCGCTGGCGACCCGCTCAAGGTCCTCGCGCTTGCCCACGTCAGCCACTACGTGCATGACCCGATCGCCGGCATTCAGATTCTTCTCGACCTCGCGCAGCGCCTCTTCGTTACGTGCGACCAACACCAGACGGGCACCGGCCTGGGCGGCCATTTTCGCGGTGGCAAGACCTATGCCGCTCGACGCACCGGTAATGACAATGACCTGCTGATCAAGGGGTTTGAGTTGTGGTTTCATCGGACCTCCTCCTGCTATTGCCGGGTTACGGCAAATTGGTGGATTTGGACGATGGAGGCGTGGACGGCGGTGCAGTTCCCGCAGCAAGACGAGTGGTCAGGTCGTCGGATAGAGTTCCTCGAGGGCGTCGGGATCGGGTTCCTCCGCTCTTTTGCGATTCTGTACGACCATTCGTACCGCGCGCCAGAGGGGTTTTCCGCGCCAGGGTAGATCGCTTTGGCCGAACAGGCAGGCGTTGAGCTCTTCCAGGGCTTCGGCCAGTTCCAGGTGACGCTGGGTCAGTCCGATGAGCCCCTCGGGGTCCTGCTGTCTGGCCCAGGCCTCCAGCGCCTTGCGTGCCTCGGCTGGGTGGTTGGCACGACAGGCCAGTTGCAGATCGCCCAGCGGGTTGCCGTTATCCGCTTCACCCAGCTGTTCTTCCTCTTCGGGTAGATGGAGGCGCTGCTCGCGCAGGGCGATTCGGGCACGATGAAGCTGTTGCAGCGCGAAGCCCAGGGCGAGCGTCAGCAGCGCACTCGCAAGCTGCCAGGGCCAGAGCAGCGGCAGTTCGATGGCATCCACGGGTGCTGCAGCCACGCCGGCAGTGGAGGAAACGAACCCTCCATCACTGTTTACGCTGAGGGTTACCGGGTCGAGTTGGGCGATCTCGAGTTGGTCGGTCAACGTGTTCCACCAGTGCACATTGACCTGAGGTAGCGCATAGGAGCCTTCGCTCTGGGCTACCAGAGCGGTGCTCTCCTCTCGTGTTCCGCTTACGCCGGCATCGCCAATCTGGTCTTCGAGCCGCGGCTGGTCGGCATATTCGCGCAGGTTGCGCGGCAATGCCAAAGTGCCTTGCAGTGTGGGTAGCTGCGCTGCATTGAGCCCGTCAGCCTCGATTACCAGGGTGCGCGTCAGGGGCTCGCCGGCGACCAGGTCTATCCCCGGGTCAGGCTGCCAGCGTTGGCTCAGACGAAGTTCGGGGGTGGGGATCCAGGGTGCGCCGGCCGGGTAGTCCGCCGGGACTGGTTGCACTTCGAGGAGAATGCTGGGCGAGCGGACCTGGACCAGCCGACCGGTTCTGGCGGAGAAGCGCTCGGTGGGGTCGCGCGGTTGCAGGATGGTGGCACTGAACAACTGGGACGGTATTTCGAGCGATCCGCTTTGCTGAGGAAACACCGCATAGCGAACCTCTATGACGCCATGGCGTACGCCGTTGATCAGGCGTTCGTAATGGCGCGGCTTGCCGAGGGAGACTACCCGGGCATCCGGGATGGTCAAGCCGCTGAGCGTCGAGTCGTCGTACAGCGACACGGAATGGTAGACCCGTAAGGTCAGCAGCACCTGGGCCTGGACGTATGGCGACTCGGTATCGACCTCACTGTCGATGAAGATTGGCGACATCTGTGCCACCGTATCTTGTGCAGCCTGGGTGGCCGAGAGCACCTGCAAGGTAATGGGGGCGCTATCTGCACCGTCGAGGCCAAGGGGCGGTATCACCACGTAACCGGTACGCTTGGGCAGCAAGGTGATGATCCAACGCGTCACTGGTTGGGAGCGGCCATCGAATTGGGTGACCAGGCTGAGCTGGCGTGTGCCCTGGACCTGGAAGTGTTCTTCCAGCGGTGTCAGGTCGGGACGACTGAAGCGGCTGCCGTTGGCCGTTTCGAGAGTCAGCTCCAGGGTTTCACCTTCGACCAGCCGAGTACGGTCGACGCTCGCCTGCAGCGTCGCCTGGGCGGGCAGGGCTATGCACCAGAGAAGCAGCAGCCACAGCAGGTTGGGCTTGGTCAAGGCGGGGTCTCCCGTCGTTGCAGATGCTGATGCAGGAACTTGCGACGCAAAAGTTCGCCTGGATCGTCGTGGATGTCCTGCAACCACTGCTGCAGAGCCTGCCGTTGTTCAGGATCCAGTGCCGGGCTACCCGTGGCAGCGGTCGCCTCGCGGCCCGCGCCCTCGGTCTCTGCAGTCTGGGATGATATATCGCCACTATCCTCTGCGGCCAGTGCTGCGGCGTCTTGCCCGGGGGAGGAGGTGGTGGGCGGCGCCTGAAGCGGGTCGCTGCTGCTCTGCGAAGCCTCTGTCGGGTCGCCGGCCGCCGGGTCGCCGGCCGCCGGATCGCCGGTCGCGTCAGTGGTTCCGCTGTCCTTGGGTGCTTCGGCCTGCTGGCCGGCGGGTTCGTCTGCAGCCGCCTCGGCCGCTTCGGCCGCCGCCTGTTCCGCCAGACTCTTCAGCAACGCCTCGACCTGGGCGCGATTGTAGCGGGCAGCCTGGTGGTCGGGCTGGCGGGTCAGCGCCTGTTCGAAGGCTTCCAGCGACTCCTCGTAGCGGCCGGCCATCGCAAGCGCGGTACCGTAGTTGTAATGGTGGTCGGCTTCATTTGGATCGTCCTTCAGCACCTGTGCATAGCCGGCGACCGCTTCGTCGAACCGCTGTGCTTCGAACAACGCCCAACTGCGCCAGGCTGGATTTTCAAAGCGTGCGGCCGCCGCATCCGGACGATCTTCGGCCAGCAGGTCCATGGCCTGCTGGTCGGCCCTCTGCCAAAGGTCTGCCCAGCCGGCCTCGGCCGGTGGAGGTAGCAGTGCGGCGAGCAGCACTACCCCAAGCCAGCCACGACGCAGACCAAGGGCGGCAAGCAGCACCAGCGGCAGCAACAACCAGTGACCGACGTCGCGCAGTATCACTTGTCGATCGGCACTGCTAGCGACCCGGTTCTCGAGCCGACCGAGCAACTGGTCCAGATCGGCATCGTCCTGAGTGATGCCCTGATAACCGGCTCCGTGACGGCGGGCAAGGGCGCCGAGAGTCTGCGCATCCAGCCTGGGCAGCAGGATTCGACCGGCTTCGTCGCGCATGAAGCCGCCTTCGGCCAACGCGACCGGAGAGCCGGCCGAGGTACCTACGCCGAGTATGGCCAGGCGCGGCCCGAGTTCCGCGGCGTGGTGTTCCAGGGCTTCCAGAGCGTCACCATCCGCGCCGCTGGTTATAAGAAGGACCGCACTGGTGCGCCGCGGCAGGTTCTCGATCATTTCCCGGGCGAGCGTCAGTGCGGCGTCAAGGTTGTTGCCTTGACTCGGCATGAGTCCAGGCTCAAGAACCCTCAGCAGGTTGGTCAGCGTCGCGTAGTCGTCGCTGATGGGGGTAACCCTGTGGGCGCTGCCGGCGTAGGCGACGAGACCAACCTGATACCCCTCCGGACGAGCCAGCAGGTCCTGAATCTTGCGCTGGGCGCGCGCCAGGCGGCTCGGCGGAAGATCGCCGGCAAGCATGTTGCGTGACAGATCGAGCACCACTACCACGCTCGACTGATTCTGCTCTGCCAGATGAACCGGGCTTCGCACGGCGGGCCCGGCCAGCGCAACGACTCCCATGGTGACGCCCAGCGCCAGCAGCAGGAACGGCCCCGGCGTCCGCGCCCGTCGTCCATCCAGGAGCAGTTGCTGCCAGCGCCCGGGAATGACCGACTCCCAGCCAGAACCGCTGCGTGAGCGCTGGAACAGCAACCAGCAAAGCGCCAGCCCGGGTAGCAGACCGAGCAGCCATATGGGCCGCAGAAACGTGAAGTCAGGGAGCAGTTCGGCGTGCGTCACGAGAAGCCCTCCAACCGATCAACAATACGGACGCGAGCAGGGCGCCCCCCAGTGGCCAGGGGTACAGCGGTTCGGCCAGTCGCCTGCGTCCGCTGTCACGCAGCGCCGGCTCGAGCTGACCAAGCGCCCGATGGATATGCACGAAGTCATCGGTCTCGCCTGCGCGAAAATATTGCCCGCCAGTGACCGTGGCGATCTCCCGCAGTGTTCCCTCATCCAGTTCGAGGGAAGGGTCTACCTCGCCGATCACGAAAGTTCCGGTACCGGCGCCCGCTTGGGAGGCTTCGGAGCCGACGCCTATCGGATAGATGCGGATATCGAGTGTGGCGGCCAGACGCGCGGCCTGCAGCGGGCTGAGCCGGCCGGAGTTGTTGGCGCCGTCGGTCAGCAGTAGCAGGACGCGCTGCTCAGCAGGCTGGTCCTGAAGTCGCTTGATCGCCAACCCGATCGCGTCCCCGATGGCTGTGGTTCGGCCTGGCAGGCCGATGAAACTTTCTTCCAGCAACAGTCGGACGGTTTCCCGGTCGTGGGTCAGCGGTGCCTGGACGTAGGCCTGTGAGCCGAACAGGATCAGGCCGAGGCGGTCCCCATGGCGTTCGTCGATGAATTCACCGAGCAGGCGCTTGACCACGCTCAGACGATCGGTCGCGCGGCCGTCGAGCTGCATGTCGCGAGCTTCCATGCTGCCGGACAGATCAACGGCGATCATCATGTCACGTCCGGTCACCGTCATAGGAAGTGGCTCGCCGAGCCAGGTCGGTCTTGCCGCAGCGCTCACCAGCAGCAGCCAGATCGCCAGGAGAGGCCAGCCCACCGCGCGATTGCGGGTCTTCCGACGGCCCTGTTCCAGCGCCTGCAACCGGGCCATGAACGCAACTTGCAGTGCAGCGCCCCGTTCTGCAGCGCCTGGCAGGAGACGACGCATCAGCCAGGGAAGGGGTAACAGGAGAAAGGCGCCGGGCCACAGGAATTCAAACATGATTGTGGCGCAGCCAGCGTTTGAGTTCACGGCGCAGTCGCGCGCGCTGCTCGGGCGTCAGTTCGGGCGCCTTCTGGTACAGCCCGCTGGCGAGAGGGGTCAGCGCCGATCGCTGGGGTTTGGGGTAGGATTCACAAAGATAGTCCAGCCAGGCTTCGCCGTGTAGTCGTGTCGCAGGCAGTTCACCCTTATGTTTGGCGACGCGTTTGAGCAATGTATTCATTGCGGTCAACCACTCGCGGTCGGACAGCGTGTCGGGAATGCCTGCAAGCAGCGTCTGGGCGCGTCGACGCTGCTTGCGTCGCAGTCGCATCCAGCGGCCAAGTAGCGGCAGCATCAGCGCCAGGACGAGGGCCAGCCCGAGCAGCAGCCACCACCCGGGCGCCGGTGGCCACCAGGGGATCGGCGGCGGAGCCACCGGAGGCATCAGTTCCAGGCTCATACTCATGCCTGTCGGCCCCGCCGGGGTTGCAGCAGGTTCTGCAGCTGATCCACCGCTGGGCGCAGAGTGTCGAGAGGGGCGAGTCCAGCGCCAAGGCGCCGGGCGAGCTGCTGCCAGGCCTGTTGTTGCATCTGGAATTGTGCGGCGTAGGCCTGTCGCACGGCGATATCACGGGTGTCGATGCGCAGTATCTCGTCCCCCTGGCGGAACTCGAGTTCGCCGCGGTCGGGCAGCTGCGCATCGAGCGGATCGTGAACCGGCAAGAGGATCAGATCGTTGTGCGCGGCCAGGGGAATCAGCAGTGACGAGTTGAGATGCTCGATGGCAGAGGTATCGCACAGAAGGTAAAGGATGCTTCCCGGCCGGACCACTTCACGGCAGTGCCGCAACGCCAGGTTAAGCGGTTCGCTGCTGCTATCGAACGGCGCGTCCGCACCGGCACGTAGCGCATTGTTGGCGGTTATCAGTAGCCGGAAAAGCTGAAGAATGGCCTGCCGACTGCGGCGTGGACGCACTTCATGGCAGTTGCCCGGGCCGAACACCATGCCGCCTATCCTGTCGTTGTGTGCCAGTGCGGTCCAGGCAATCAATGCGCAGGCTTGGGCCGCGACTACCGATTTGAAGCTGTAGCGACTCCCCAGGAAAAGCCGACTGCTCTGCTCGCAGAGGATGAACACCGGGCGTTCGCGCTCCTCATTGAACACCTTGGTATGAACCTTCTGGGTGCGTGCAGTGACGCGCCAGTCGATGCTGCGGATGTCATCCCCTGGCTCATAGGCACGGACCTGATCGAAATCCACCCCCCGTCCGCGTAGCCGGGAATACTGGCGGCCAGTCTGGCGACTGGTACGCAGCGGGCGACTGAACAGTGGGAGGCTGCGGCAATGCTGGCGTGCTTCGAGTAGACACTCCAGCGTCAGCCAGGCCAGCGGATCGCTCCATTCATGCTGCATTTCAGACCACAGCGACCGATTCGAGCAGCAGCGCGATGCAGCGATCGGGGTCGATGCCCGCCGCTTCAGCCTCAAAGCTCAGCATCAGCCGGTGGCGCAGTACGTCGTGCGCCACCGCCTGCACGTCTTCCGGGCTGACAAAGTCGCGACCGGCGAGCCAGGCATGGGCCCGTGAGCAGCGATCAAGGGCGATGGTGCCCCGCGGACTGGCACCCAGCTGGATCCATTCGGCCAGTTGAGGGCTGTACAGCTCGGGCCGACGGGTGGCCATGATCAACTGTACGAGATACTCCTCTACGGCATCGGCCATGAACAGGTCGAGTACTTCCTGGCGTGCCGCCAGGATGGTGGCCTGGGACAGCTTCCGCTCTATTTTCGCTTCTATGCCCCGTGCTTCGCCGCGCGCCAGCTGCAGGATCTGCCGCTCCAGCGCCGCATCGGGAAAGCCAATGCGCACATGCATGAGAAAACGATCGAGCTGCGCTTCGGGGAGCGGATAGGTACCTTCCTGCTCGATCGGATTCTGGGTGGCCATTACCATGAAGAGTTCCGGCAGAGGCCAGGTCTCGCGGCCGATGCTGACCTGGCGCTCGGCCATGGCTTCGAGCAGGGCCGACTGCACCTTGGCCGGAGCCCGGTTGATTTCATCGGCAAGGATCAGATGATGGAAGATTGGCCCCTGCTGGAAGCTGAACGATGCGGTTTCGGGACGGTAGATCTCGGTTCCGGTGATATCCGCAGGCAATAGGTCCGGGGTGAACTGGATACGATGAAAGTCTGCCTCTATGGCATCGGATAGCACCTTTATGGCCTTTGTCTTGGCCAGTCCCGGGGCGCCCTCGACCAGAACGTGCCCGCCCGCGAGGAGACAGATGAGGATGCGCTCGATCAGCTGCTCCTGCCCGAAAATCTGCTCTCCCATGTAGGTTTTCAGCTGTAACAGTGCGTCGCGATGACTCATGAAGGGGTATCCCTGATCGATCGATTCCTTGCCAGACGTCACTTTACCGAAAAGCCTTTGGTCTAGACTAACTTGAAGGTAAAAAAATATGCGGTTCCACCCGGAGGTTACATGGCGTCTTTCAGTGCCGACAGCAAGGCCGAGTTCATAGATGTATTGCTCGAACGTCTGGCTTCTCATGCCGAAGAGTCGCAGCAGGGCGACCTTGCCCGCTTCGCCCGGCAGTTCTTCGGGATCGTTCCGCTGGATGAGCTGCTGGAACGTCATGATTCCGACCTGATCGGCTGTACCCTGGCCGCCTGGCGTTTCCTGCAGGACTTTGATGGAACCCAGCCGAAGCTGCGCGTGCTGAACCCCGATACCCAGCAGCATGGCTGGCAGACCACCCATTCGGTGGTGGAGCTGATCCAGCCCGACCTGCCGTTTCTGGTCGACTCGGTCCGCATGGAGCTCAAGCGTCAGGGCAAGCTGATTCACACTTTGCAGAACAGCGTCATGCGCGTCCAGCGTGACAAGGACGGTCGCCTTCTGGCACTGCTCGAGCCCGGCGTCGATGGCCCAGGCATACGCGACGAGTCGGTAATGTTCATCGAGATCGATCGTTGTACCAGCGCCGTCGAACTGAAGGAGGTGCAGCAGGGTATTGCCGAGGCGCTGGCCCACGTTCGCGCTGCGGTGGCCGACTTCTCCCCGATGCAGGATCGCATGCGCAACCTGGTCTCGGCACTTCAAGCCGGAGAACTTCGCGCGCAGGAGATGGAGCGCGAGGAAACCATAGAGTTTCTCCAATGGCTGCTCGACGACCATTTCACCTTTCTTGGCTACGAGTGCTTTCAGATCGAGCAGGGCCTGCCCGAGGCGCGTCTCGGCCTGGATCTGTCGCGTAGCCTGGGAATCTGCGCGCACGATCCGCTGGAGGACTCGCTAGAGGGCTTGCCGGAGCAGGTGATCGATTATCTGCGCGCGCCTTTGCTGCTGTCCTTCGCCAAGGCCTCCCGCTTCAGCCGAGTGCATCGTCCGGCCTATCCGGACTACGTCTCGATTCGAGAGCTTGATGCCGAGGGCCGGGTCATGCGTGAGCACCGCTTCATGGGGCTGTACACTTCAAGGGTTTATAGTGACAACATCGATCGCATCCCCTATCTGCGGCAAAAGGTTGCCCGGGTCCGCGAGGAGCTTGGGCTCGAACGTCGCAGTCACCTCGGAAAGGAGCTGGATCGGGTACTGCAGGTGTTGCCTCGGGATGATCTGTTTCAGATGTCAAGCGAGGTGCTGCGCGACACCGCGCTGGCTATCGTGCAGATTCAGGAACGGGCCCGGATTCGGCTGTTCCTGCGTCGCGGCAATTACGGGCGCTTTTATTACTGCCTGGTGTTCGTTCCGCGAGACCTGTACTCGACCGACATCAGGACGCGCATCCAGCAGGTCCTGATGCAGCGGCTCAACTCGACCGAATGCGAGTTCTGGACCTATTTCTCCGAGTCCGTTCTTACCCGTACCCAGTTCATTCTTCGGGTCGACCCGACCCAGCCGGTGCAGGTCGATCAGGCGCGGCTCGAGCATGAAGTGATCCAGACCTGTCGCAACTGGCACGACGATCTTCGCGACCGCCTTCATGAAACGCTGGGAGAAGGCGCTGCGATCGACGCATGGAACGCCTTCGGGGCCAGCTTTCAGGCCGGATACAGTGAGCGTTTCACTACCGCCTCGGCAGTGGTCGACCTTCAGCATCTGCTTGCTCTGGACGAGAACGAACCGCTTGCCATGAGTTTCTACCAGCCTCTGACGCAAAAAAGTGGAGTGCTGCATTGCAAGCTCTATCATATCGACGAGCCCCTGCCGCTTTCGGATGTCATGCCGATCCTCGAGAACCTCGGCCTGCGGGTGATGGGCGAGTTTCCCTTCAGCGTGCGTCGCTCTGACGGGCGAACCTTCTGGATTCATGATTTCGAGTTCACCTATGCATTGGATAGCGACCGCGATATCCAGGAGGTGAATCAGTTGTTCCGCGATGCTTTCACGGCGGTCTGGCGCGGTCATGCGGAGAACGACGCGTTCAACCGTCTGGTATTGCTGGCCAACATGAGCTGGCGCGAGGTGGCGCTGCTGAGAACCTATGCCCGTTACATCAAGCAGATCCGCATGGGTTTCGAACTGCCCTATCTGGCCAACACCCTGGTGACCCATTCGGACATCGCGCGGGAACTGGTACGCTTGTTCAAGACGCGGTTCTATCTGTCGCGCAAGCCGTCCGGCGCGGAGCTCGAGGAACGGCTGGAGCGTGCCATCATCGGGGCGCTGGACAACGTGGCGGTGCTCAACGAGGACCGGATCCTGCGTCGCTATCTCGATCTGATCAAGGCAACCCTGCGCACCAATTTCTACCAACTCGCCGAGGAGGGGCAGCCCAAGGACTACATCAGTATCAAGCTTGACCCCATGCGGATCCCGGAGCTGCCGGAGCCGCGGCTGATGTACGAGATCTATGTCTACTCGCCGCGTTTCGAAGGCGTGCACCTGCGGGGCGGCAAGGTCGCCCGTGGGGGGCTGCGCTGGTCGGATCGCGAAGAGGACTATCGCACCGAGGTCCTGGGGCTGGTGAAGGCCCAGCAGGTCAAGAACGCAGTGATCGTGCCGGTTGGTGCGAAGGGCGGCTTCGTGCCCCGTCGATTGCCGGCGAGCGGAAGCCGTGACGAGATTCAGCAGGAGGCGATCGCCTGTTACAAGCTGTTTATTCGGGGCCTTCTTGATCTGACCGACAATCTGGTTGACGGTCAGGTCGTGCCGCCGCCGCAGGTGATTCGCTATGACGAGGACGATCCCTATCTGGTAGTGGCGGCGGACAAGGGTACGGCGAGCTTTTCGGACATCGCCAACGGCATTGCCGCAGAATACGGCTTCTGGCTCGGCGATGCCTTCGCGTCTGGTGGCTCGGCCGGTTATGACCACAAGCAGATGGGTATCACCGCTCGTGGAGCCTGGGTGTCCGTGCAGCGGCATTTCCGTGAACTGGGCATTGATGTGCAGAAGGAGCCAATCACCGTGCTCGGGATTGGCGATATGGCCGGTGATGTATTCGGCAATGGCCTGCTGCGTTCGCGTACCCTCAAGCTGGTCGCAGCATTCAACCACCAGCACATATTCATCGACCCGGATCCGGACCCCGAGCGCAGTTACCTCGAGCGCGAACGGCTTTACGCACTGCCGCGGTCCACATGGGCGGACTACGATGCGGGGCTTATATCCGAAGGGGGCGGCGTATTCCCCCGTAGTCTCAAGCAGATTCGCCTGACGCCGCAAATGAAACAGTGCCTTGATATAAGCGAGGACAGTCTGACGCCGGCCGAACTGATCAACCGGCTGCTCAAGGCGCCGGTGGATCTGATCTGGAACGGCGGGATAGGTACCTACGTGAAGGCCTCTACCGAGACCCACGCGGAGGCTGGTGACAAGAGCAACGACAATCTGCGGGTCGACGGCCGCGAGTTGCGTTGCAAGGTAGTCGGGGAGGGCGGCAACCTGGGGATGACCCAGCGCGGACGCATCGAATATGCCCTCAATGGCGGGGCAGTGAATACCGACTTCATAGACAATGCGGGCGGTGTGGACTGTTCCGACCATGAAGTGAACATCAAGATCCTGCTCAACGAAGTGGTTGCTGCCCAGGACATGACGTCGAAACAGCGCAACGCGCTGCTGGCGAGCATGACCGAGGAGGTGGCGGGTCTGGTGCTGGCGAACAACTACAAGCAGACTCAGGCGATCAGCCTGGCGGAGCAGCAGGCCCGTCAGGCGATGGCCGAATACCGTCGCTTCATTACGGCGATGGAGGCCAGCGGCAAGCTCGACAGGGCGCTGGAATTCATTCCAGACGATGAGCACCTGGCTGATCGCTCCGCCGCCGGGAGGGGGCTGACCCGGCCGGAACTGTCGATCCTGATTTCCTATTCCAAAGCCGATCTCAAGCAGACGCTTGCCGCGTCGCCGATTACCGATGACCCTTACATTGGCCGGGAAATCGCCACCGCTTTCCCCGCGCTGCTGGTGGAGGAGTATTCGAAGCAGCTCGGTGAGCATCGACTGCGGCGTGAGATCATCGCGACTCAGCTGGCCAATGACCTGGTCAACCATATGGGCATCACTTTTCTGCGAAGAATCGAGCAATCGACTGGCGCCTTGCCCAGCGATGTGGCGAGGGCCTACGTGGTGGCTCGCGACGTATTCCGTCTCGGTGAGCGTTTCGCTGCGATCGAAGCGCTCGACTATCAGGTCGCACCCAGGGTCCAGTTCGACCTGATGAGTGACCTGGTGCGGCTCGGCCGCAGGGCGACTCGCTGGTTCATCCGCAATCGCCGTCGCGACCTCAATCCGGCACAGGAGGTGGAACACTTCGCGCCGCGGATCGAAGCGCTGAGTCGTGACTTCAGCAGCCTGTTCGAGGGGCCGGTGCAGGCCATCTGGCAGACGCGCTTCGATAATTACCGTAGTGCCGGTGTACCGGAAGAGCTGGCGCAGTTCGTTGCAGGAACCGCGCATTTCTACACGATGCTCGGCATCATCGAGGCAGCCGAGGCGACCGACCGCGATGTCGAGCACGTGGCACGGGTGTTCTTCGCCCTTGGAAGCGAGCTGCAACTGCCCTGGTTCGCCCAGCTGATTCAGAATCTTTCGGTGGAAAACCACTGGCAGGCACTGGCAAGGGAAAGCTATCGGGATGATCTCGATGCTCAGGTTCGCAGCATGACGGTGGCGGCCCTGCAGGCCGCAGGTGAAGACTCGGACGTTGCCGAGACGGTCGAGCCCTGGCTCGAAGTCAATCGATTGATGGTGCAGCGCTGGCATGCGATGCTTCTAGAACTGAAAAGCGCCGGTGCGGGCGACTACCCTATGGTCTCGGTGGCCATTCGCGAGTTGCTGGATCTGGCGCAGAGTTCGAGGCAGGCGGTATCCGGAGCCCCATGCAGCAGTTGATCTTTGACCTGGCGTTGTCTGCCGAGCGCTACCTGGCCTGGTACCAGGGCAGCGCCCAGCGGGTGCTCATGTACAGTCGGGACGGTAGGTCGATCAGCCTGCCGGCCCACCACCTACGGCCCTTCCTCACCCATGAGGGTATCTACGGGAGTTTCGTAATGCGCTTCACCCCGGAAGGCAAGCTGCTGTCGCTGGAGCGTATTACCGACTGAACCGGTATACTGGCGCGTCGTCATCGATCACCAAGGCTCGCCTGCCATGTACTCCACACTGCGTTCCCTGCTGTTTCGTCTGCCCGCCGAAACCTCTCATGATCTGGCCCTGGACAGCATCGGTGCTGCCGGCCGGCTAGGCCTTGCCCGGCATCTGGCCCGGCCGGTACACACCCAGCCGGTCGAGGTAATGGGCCTGACCTTCGATAACCCGGTAGGCCTGGCGGCAGGGCTCGACAAGAACGGTATCGCAGTTGACGGCCTGGCTGCGCTCGGCTTCGGTTTTCTTGAAGTCGGCACCGTCACGCCTCGACCGCAACCCGGCAATCCCAAGCCCAGGATGTTCCGGCTTCCGGAGCGCGAGGCGATCATCAATCGTATGGGGTTCAACAATTGGGGAGTCGATGCGCTGCTCGAGCGGCTGTCGGCTGTGCGTTACAGCGGGGTGCTGGGCATCAATATCGGCAAGAATGCCAGCACTCCGGTGGAGAACGCGGTAGATGACTACCTGTACTGCCTGCGCAAGGTCTACCCGGTTGCCAGCTATGTCACGGTTAACCTGTCTTCTCCCAACACCCCTGGCCTGCGCACGCTGCAGTACGGCGAAACGCTCAGTCGGCTGTTGGCGCAGATCAAGCAGTGCCAGCTCGAGCTGCAGGCGTTGCACGGGAATTATGTGCCGGTCGCGATCAAGATCGCCCCGGACATGACCGCGGAAGAGGTAAGCCTGGTCGCAACCACGCTGGTCGAGTGCGGAATGGACGCGGTCATTGCCACCAACACGACGCTCGATCGTACCGCGGTGGCCGGGCTGGAGCATGCGGAGGAAGCCGGCGGCCTGTCAGGCGGGCCACTGACGGAGGCGTCCACCGAGGTGATTCGCACGCTGGCGGGTGCGCTCGGCGGCCGTCTGCCGATCATCGGTGTCGGGGGGATCATGACCGGGGCTGATGCGGTGGAGAAACTGCGCGCCGGGGCGAGTCTCGTGCAGCTCTACAGCGGGTTCATCTACCGCGGGCCGGAGCTGATCGGGGAGTGCGTGGAGGCGATTGCGGCGATGCGCTGAAGGATGTCTGGCCCGGCCGGGCTTTGGTGGCCCCCGCTGAACGGGGGCCGGTGGGCCCTGAAGGCCCGGCGCTTTGGAAGAGCGCCCTGGGAGAAATCGTGTCGTTACGGAGTAGTCAGCCTACCGCGCGCATCTCGTTGAGTCGATGCACACCGGAGATGCCGGTCAGGCCGTCCCAGTGGTCGGAACGACCCTCGCGCCAACCATTGATCCAGTTCTGGCGCGTGGCAGCGTTGGTGAAGGGGCAGGCGTCTTGAGATTTGCCGTGTACACCGTGTTGATAACCGCGTAGAAATGCTCGTTCCATCGGATCACGCTTGAGTCTTCTCATAAGGTAAAGCCCTCACTTGACATGACGATTCGCCCCAATTGGCGAGGCGGGAAGCGGCGGGGGAGTTCCCCGGCCCATGGGTCACTCACGTAGCGGAGTGACCACATGTCTGGTTATCGCGGCGCACGATCAATACCTGTGTTGTACCCTAAGGGGTGCGTCCAGGCCAAAGAATCAATTGGCATACCACCGCAATTTTTTAAAAGGCAGTTGCGGTGGCTAAGCGAAAAAAATCGGGAAATCAATGAAATGCACGACACAGTTGAACTCTTTGTAAGCTGCCCCCGCGGACTTGAAGGGCTTCTCCTGGACGAGGTCAGGTCGCTGGGCGCGGAGGATGCCCGCGAGACCGTAGCCGGGGTGCGCCTGCGCGGCGACCTTGCGCTGGGTTATCGGCTATGTCTGTGGTCAAGGTTGGCCAACCGGGTGTTGCTGGTACTCGCGCGTTTCCCGGCTACCGATGCCACAGCCCTGTATGACGGAGTCGCTGCGATAGACTGGGCGACCCACCTGCGCCCGAATGGCAGTCTGGCGGTCGATTTCACCGGAGTGCTGCCGGGCGTGGACAATACCCACTTCGGCGCGCTAAAGGTCAAGGATGCGGTGGTCGATGCGCTGCGTCAGCCTGACGGTACGCGGCCGTCGGTCGACCGCGCGCAGCCGGACCTGCGCATCAATGTGTTCTGCCGCAGCAATGAAGCGCAGATCGCCATCGATCTGTCCGGCGCGAGCCTGCACCAGCGGGGCTACCGTCTGCAGCAGGGCGCTGCGCCGCTCAAGGAAAACCTGGCCGCGGCCATTCTGATCCGGGCCGACTGGCCGCAGCGTGCGGAGGCAGGCGAGGCGCTGGCTGACCCGATGTGTGGCTCGGGCACATTTCTGGTCGAAGCGGCGCTGATGGCCGCGGATGTCGCACCGAACCTGCAGCGCCAGCACTGGGGGTTCAGCGCCTGGCTCGGTCATCGGCCCGAGCTCTGGGACCCGCTGCGCATCGAGGCAGCCAGCCGTGCCCGTCACGGGCTGGCCAGGCCTCCCCTGTGGATACGAGGCTACGAGGCGGATCCTCGCCTGCTGCAGCCGCTGCGCAACAACATTCAGCGTGCGGGACTGGGCGACTGGGTCAAGGTTTATCAGGGAGAACTGGCCAGCTTTGCACCCCATCCGGACCGCGGCCAGAAGGGTCTGATCGTATGTAACCCGCCCTATGGCGAACGCCTCGGTGATACCGCCAGCCTGGTCTACCTGTATCAGAAACTCGGCGAAGTGCTGCGCAGCGAATGTACCGGCTGGGATGCAGCCATCTTCACCGGCGATCCGGAACTGGGTAAGCGCATGGGTATCCGTAGCCACCGCCAGTACGCCCTGTACAACGGAGCCCTGCCGTGCAAGCTGCTGCTCATGGAACTCACGCCCGAGCGCTTCGTGACGGGCGCAGGGGCACAGCGCAACAAGGCTGCGGAGCAGGAATCGCAAGGCGGTAGCCCGGCACCCGCGATCGAGGCGGCGCCTGCGCGCCTGAGCGAGTCCGCGCAGATGTTCGCCAACCGCCTGACAAAGAACCTCAAGGCGCTTGGCAAATGGGCACGCCAGAACGACATCGGTTGCTATCGGTTGTATGACGCGGACATGCCCGAATACGCCGTCGCCATCGACATCTACGAAGACTGGGTACACGTGCAGGAATACGTGGCACCTGCCTCGGTGGACGAAGAGAAGGCCCAGGCTAGACTGCAGGACGTGCTCGCGGCGCTTCCCGGTACGCTCAAGGTACCGGCCGAACGTATTGTGCTGAAGCAGCGCCAGCGCCAGACCGGCAAGCAGCAGTATCAGCGGATGGACAGGCGCGGAGAGTTCCTGACGGTAAGGGAAGGGCAGGTCAAGTTGCTGGTTAACCTCACCGACTACCTGGATACCGGGCTCTTCCTTGATCACCGACCCATGCGATTGCGCCTGGCTGCAGAGGCGAGCGGCAAGCGTTTCCTCAATCTGTTCTGCTACACCGCCAGCGCCACGGTGCATGCCGCAGTTGGCGGCGCGCGGCGTACCACCAGCGTGGACCTTTCCCGCACCTATCTGGACTGGGCTAGACGCAACCTCTCGCTCAATGGTCTGTCCGACCTGCACCAACTGGTCCAGGCAGATGTGATGCAGTGGCTCGAAGCGGACAGCGGCGAGTACGATCTGATCTTCATCGACCCGCCGACCTTTTCCAACTCCAAGCGCCTCGACGATGTGTTCGACGTGCAGCGTGACCATGCGCGCCTGATAGAGCTGGCCATGGCCCGCTTGGCACGGGGTGGAACGCTGTATTTTTCCAACAATTTCCGCCGATTCCGGATGGATGCGTCAGTGGAGCAACGTTACGCGGTGACTGACATCTCAGCGCAAACCATCGACCGTGACTTTCAGCGCAACACGCGCATCCATCGCAGTTGGCGCATTACCCACGGCTAAAAGGGGTCGCGCCCGCGGTAAAACGGGCGCGCAGCTCAGCGGCTGGTGGCTATTTCGGTGGGCGCGCGGCGATAGACGTCGCGCAGCACCAGATCCATGGCCTCACGACTGCCGCCAGCGGCAGGATGGTTGACGATTACGGCCACGGCCCAGCTCTGTCCGTTGGCATCCCGCGTGATGCCCGAAATTGCCCGCACCCCGCTCAAGGATCCCGTCTTGATATGCGCCTGGCCTGCTACCGGCGTGTTGCGCAGGCGGCGGCGCATGGTACCGTCCTTGGCCGCAATCGGCATGGACGACACGAATTCGTAAGCGTAGGGGCTCTGCCATGCCTTCTGCATCAGCGTGGCCAGGTCGCGGGCGGTCATGCGCTCGATTCGTGACAGTCCCGAGCCGTTGTCCAGAACCAGCCCTGTGGGCTCGATGCCCTTGTCGGCCAGCCACTGGTTGATCACTCGGGTGGCAGCCTTGTGGTCGTCCGCATCGCCTGCTCCCCGGCGCTCCATGCCGATGGTCAGAAACAGCTGCCGTGCCATGGTGTTGTTGGAGAACTTGTTGATGTCGCGCACCACTGCCACAAGGTCAGGCGAGGTATTGCGGGCCAGTTGACGGGCGCCACTGGGAACGGTACCGATTCGGGTGCCACCGCTGATGCTGCCCCCCATCTCCTGCCAGAGTGTCCGGATCAGGCTTCCGGTGTAGACGTCGGCATTGAGCACCGAAAGGTAGCGCTGGGCGGAACAGCCCTCATGCAGCGCGCCGGTCAAGGTGATCTGGGCATCGGTACCGTTGTCGCGTACCGAGTAGGCCACGTTCGGCCAGGGGCAGGAACGGACCGGCGGCAGTACCTTGAGCTGATTGTCGATGCGCACTTCAGGCAACGCGGGCTCGAGATGAATGCGTACGCGTTCACCCTCGGCGAAACTGCTCAGGGTCAGCAGTTTCAGGTTGCTCAGGAGTGGGTCCGGTGGGACCAGGAAGGGCTTGGTATGGTCACCGCCATCGTCACGGAAGACTGGCGCATCTAGGGGCATGCGCATGTCGGCGGGTACCAGTACCAGGTCACCCTGGATGTCACGCACTCCGGCCGCCCGCAGATCCCGCAGCAGAAGGAGCATGCGTTCGAGGGTCAGCTTGGGGTCTCCGCTGGACCGAAATACCAGATCGCCCTGCAATGTGCCGTTGCGTACCGGCCCGGTACCGAGCAGCGTCGTTTGCCATTGATAGGTCGGCCCCAGAATTTCGAGTGCGGCGTAGGTGGTTACCAGTTTCATGGTCGACGCCGGGTTGAACACCTGATCGGCATTGACGAACTGCGCCATGCCCTGGTTCTCCAGCGGTATAACCGCCAGCGAAAAGGATTCGGCGGGGATGCGGGCGTTGGCGAGCGCGGAGCTGACCTGGGCCGGCAGCTTGCCGGCATCCACCGCGAGTGCCGGTGCAGAGGCTAGGGCGACACCAAGAACCGGCAGCAGGCAGCGAAGCGAAAATTTGATGGAATTGAGCATTGCGGGTGTTACTCCTGGAAGCGACGACAGCTGGCAGTCTTTCCCTATCCCTGATCAGGGAAGCCCGGAGCCTGGCTCCGGCTTGTTGTTCCGCCCATCATTGCTGAAATCCGAGCGGCCGCCAAGTGGCGGGCGATTGGCGGTTGCAATTTCCCTGGGCGGCCATTCTAGAGCTTGCGCTGCAGGGTCCAGCGGGCGATGAGCCAGAACAGAGGAATCAGCAGTAGACTGCCCAGAACACCGGTCAGAAGACTGCGGTGGTGCAGGCTTCGAGCCGTCACGAGCAGCTCTGCCTCCGGGACCATCACCCCGAGGAAAATGCCTGAGAGACTGGGCAGATTCAGCCGCTGCTGCAGCACCAGCCAGCGTTGCCCCTCCAGCACCAGACTGGTCTGGCGTTCGGTTTCATAGCCATCTTCGGCGAGGCGTGCAATAAGGGTGCTACCAAGCTCCTGAAAGCCCGGTAGACGCAGCGCAGTTACATGGGTCGGGCTCTTGATGCGTCTGGCGTCCCGATACGCGACCACGGTGCCTTCGGAATCGTATAGCAGTAGCTCGGAGGAGGGTGTCAGACCGTGTCCGGCCAGGGCCGCGGACAACCGCTGCAGGGTGATATCGGCACCCAGCACGACTCCCGACTCCGCCGCCCGGGCCACGCTGATGCCGAATTCGCTGGTGGAGTGAAATAGATAGGGCGGGGCGAGGACCGGTCGGGGGCTCTGCTGGGCCATCCGATACCAGTCCTGTTCTCGGGCGTCAAAGTGGCCGGCATTGACCTGGCGAGCTTTTACCAACCGCAACGATGGATCGTAGAAGCGGTATTCGGATTCTCGCTGTCCGGCCAGGCTCCCGATATGCCAGACCATCCAGCTGGCGGGTTCGGGGGCATCGAAGCGCTCACGTATGTCGCTTTCCAGAAGCGGCCGAACCAGCATGAAGTCGCCGTTCGGCCAGCTCAGATAAACGGCATCCAGGTGGGGCAGCTCGACGAGCACCTGGGTCAGCTTGTCAAGGTAGGCGAGCCTGCGCTCAAGGGTGTTGGCCCGGTCGATCGGATCATGCGCCAGCAGGTTAAGGGCCTGGGCCGGTCCACGGTAGAGGCTCGAGAGATTCTGCTGGACCCGCTGGGCGATGGTGGCGAACAGTGTTTCGCTGGAGGCGATGATGATGCGGGTGTGCTGTTGATGGTGATGGAGCGCCAGTAGCGCGTTGCCCAGGACGAGCAGGGCGGTACAGGCAAGGATGAAGATCCAGGGGAACGGAGGCCCGGAGTCGTGCTGGGAGCGGCTGCGCATGCTGGGTTCCTGGCAGTGTCAGGAACCACTATAGCCCATCAGGAAGTGGACGGCAGGTCGAAGAAGTTGCGGGCCGTTGCGGTGCTGGTCGCGGCGAGCTGTTCGACCGTTTCGCCCCGACAGCTTGCAACCATGCGGGCGACCTCGGGCAGGAAAGCCGGTTCGTTGCGCCGGTTGCGCGGGCGCGGAGTCATGCTGCGCGGAAGCAGCCAGGGCGCGTCGGTTTCGAGCATCAGCCGGCTGCCGGGAATGTCCCGGACCAGGGTCTGCAGCACGGTTCCCCTTCGCTCGTCGCAAACCCAGCCGGTTATGCCTATGTGCAGATCCAGATCGAGGTAGCCGTAGAGGGCCTGGCGCTCGCCGGTGAAGCAGTGCACTACTGCGCGGCTCAGGTGGTCGCGATATTCCCGCAGGATTTCCAGCATTCGCTCACTGGCGTCGCGTTCGTGCAGAAATACCGGCAGGCCGGTCTCCGCAGCCAGGGCCAGTTGTTCTTCGAGGCAGTGGACTTGTTGTGGGCGCGGGGAAAAGTCACGGTTGAAGTCCAGCCCGCATTCACCTATTGCACGCACCGTCGAGTGCTTGGCAAAGCTTCGCAACTCATTGGAAGAAGCATTCGACCAGTGTCTGGCTTCATGGGGGTGTATCCCGGCAGTGCAGGACAGCCGGAGCGGGTCGGCCGCGCAAAGCTCTTGCACGGCCTGACAGCCTTCGAGCGAGGTGGCAGTAAGTACCATGTGACTGATACCCGCTGCCCAGGCCCGCTCGAGGACAGCATCACGGTCCCTATCAAAAGCGGCGTCAGTCAGATTGACGCCGATATCGATCAGTTCCCTGCCCATGATCAGGCGCTGCGAGGAGGCCTGGGTGCCCGCGGCTTGCTCGGGAATTCCTTGCGCGGAGCACGGGGACGTGCCGGCCGATCGGTTTCTCCCGGAGGGAGCGGCCATTCGCGAATCTGCAGCGCAACACCGTTGATCTCGATGTTGGCCAAACGGCCCAGTGTCGCCTCGTCCAGCGGAGGCAGATAGACCCCGGTGTGCTCGGTGAACATCTTGATATGACCGATCTGCTGGCGCTGCAGCCGAGCGTGCTTGACGAGAGCCTCCACCAGTGGCTTGGGCATCAGGTTGTTGCTGCGTCCGCCCTGGACCTTGTAGCGAACCAGGCCGCTGTCGCGGTCATCGGCCTGCTCGCGGCGCGGCGGCGCAACCGGCAGGTCGCTGACCGGTTCGACCAGCGTCTTGGCACCTGGAAGAATCGCCAACAGACTGGCCGCAAGCTCCTCAGGGGCCATCGAAGTGAGCTCGAGCAGGTCCTGAACCAGTTGCTGATGCAGTGCGCCAGTATTGTCCCGGGCGGCGTTGAGTCGTGACGCGAGCTTGTTCAGCCGGCCGCTGCGGACCGCATCGGCGCTGGGCAGCGCCTGAGCTTCGATCTTCTGCCCGGTGGCCTTTTCCAGGACGTGCAGCAGACGACGCTCCCGCGGGGTGGCGAACAGGATCGCGGTGCCCGACCGACCGGCCCGGCCGGTGCGGCCAATGCGGTGCACATAGGACTCGCTGTCGTGCGGCAGATCGTAGTTCAGTACGTGGGAGATGCGTTCCACGTCCAGGCCGCGAGCTGCGACATCGGTCGCTACCACAATATCCAGCAGACCGCGCTTGAGGCGGTCGACCACCTGCTCACGCAACTGCTGGCTGAGATCACCATTCAATGCCGCCGCGGCGAACCCACGTGCCTCCAGGCGCTCGGCCAGCTCCATGCTCGCGGTCTTGGTGCGCACGAACACGATCATGGCTTCCACTGGCTCGACTTCGAGCAGACGGGTCATGGCATCGAGCTTGTGGTGGTTGGAAACCTCCCAGACTTTCTGGGTGATGGTATCCAGGCTACTGCTGACTCCGCTGTGCAGACGGATTTCCTTCGGCTCACGCATGTGCTTGCGGGCTACGGTGCGCACACCTGGAGGCATGGTCGCGGAGAAGAGTGCCTTCTGGGTGGTCGCCGGAACCTTCTCGAATACTGCGTCCAGGTCATCGGCGAAGCCCATCTTGAGCATCTCGTCCGCTTCGTCGAGGACCAGAAAGCGCATATTGTCGAACTTTATGCTGCCACGACGCATATGGTCGGTCAGTCGGCCGGGCGTTGCCACCACGACATGTGCACCGCGCTCGAGCGCTTTGAACTGTGGTGCGAAGGCCGAGCCGCCGTAGAGCGCAAGCACGGAAAAGCCGCGCATGTGCTGGGCGTAACGCTGCAACGCTTCGGCTACCTGCAGGGCGAGCTCACGGGTGGGCGTGAGGATCAGCGCCTGGGTAGCGCGCAGGGATACATCAATGCCTGCCAGCACCGGCAGCGCGAACGCAGCCGTCTTGCCGGTGCCGGTCTGCGCCAGGCCAAGCAGGTCGCTGCCGGCGAGCAGCGTGGGAATGGCCTCGGCCTGAATGGGAGAGGGTGTTTCATATCCGAGGCCATTAAGGGCCTCGAGGAGCGGTGCAGGCAAGCCGAGATCGGCGAACTGCGGAGCCGCCGGAGCGGTATCGGACATACGGGAAGTGAACCTTGGGGAATAATAAGATCGAATATTATACGCTTACCGCTCTGAACTTGCCGCACATTTCTCGGCGGTACACTCATTCAGCAGCTCGGCAATGGCCGGCTGACGGACAGCATGGGGGAACTACATGGGACGCTTGATCGAGGGTACCTGGCATGATGAATGGTACGACACCAAGAGTACCGGTGGCGCCTTTGTACGCGAAGACGCCGGATTTCGCAACAAGATCGAGACGGGAGGTCGATTTGCGCCGGAGTCCGGACGCTACCGGCTCTACGTTTCGCTGGCCTGTCCCTGGGCGCACCGCACGCTGATCATGCGGAGGCTCAAGGGGTTGGAAGAACATATTCCGGTCACCGTGGTAGAAGCACCGATGCTCGACAAGGGCTGGACCTATGACCCGCCCGAGCCGCTTTACGGATTCACCTGTCATTACCAGTTGTACACCAGAGCCAAACCCGACTACACCGGACGGGTGACTGTCCCGGTCCTTTGGGACACCCGGGAAGAGACCATCGTCAATAACGAATCGTCCGAGCTGATTCGCCTGTTCAACAGTGCCTTCAACGATCTAACCGGCAATACCGACGATTATTATCCCAATGATCTGCGGGGAGAGATCGACCGTATCAACGAGCGGGTATACGACAAGATCAACAACGGCGTGTACAAGGCTGGCTTTGCCACTGCGCAGGACGTCTATGAAAAGGCGTGCCGCGAGCTGTTCGAAGCCCTGGACTGGGTCGAGGGGCTGCTTGCGGAGCGACGTTACCTGGCCGGGGAGCGGCTGACCGAGGCGGACTGGCGCCTGTTCACCACGCTGGTTCGCTTCGATCCGGTCTATCACGGACACTTCAAATGCAATGTCCGGCGCATCGAAGACTACCGCCACCTGTCAGGCTATCTGCGCGAACTGTACCAGGTGCCGGGTATAGCCGAGACGGTCGATTTCGATCACATCAAGACTCATTATTACTACAGCCACGACACCATCAATCCGACCCGCATCATTCCGCTGGGCACGGGCATGGATCTGCTGCGTCCGCACGGGCGAGGCTGATCAGGAGGCCGGATAGTCGATCGCGGTTATCCAGTAGCTGCGCTCGCCCGCGGGGGAGCGCACCACCACTTCGTCGTCGAGTTCCTTGCCCAGCAGAGCCCGAGCCATGGGACTGTCGATGCTGATGTAACGCCGCTTCGGGTCGATTTCATCCGGGCCGACCACGCGTACCGTCATGCATTGGCCGTCTTCATCTTCCAGGCTGACTTCGGCGGAAAAATATACCTTTTGCCGATTTGCCGGCGGCTGGTCGACCACCTTGAGTGCTTCCAGCCGCTTGCGCAGGAAGCGCACTCGGCTGTCGATCTCGCGCAGCATCTTCTTGCCGTAAATGTACTCGGCGTTTTCCGAGCGGTCTCCCAGCGCCGCGGCCTCACTGACCGCCTGGGTGACTGCTGGCCTTCGCACGTGCCAGAGTTCATGAAGCTCGTCGCGCAGGCGCCGGGCTCCCTCAGGGGTGATCAACGGCGTGCCGGCGCTGCGCGGAGGACGGTAACGGCTCATGCGCCTCCGTCCTTGATCAGGCGCATCGGGCTTTCATTCACCACCTTGCGCGTACCCAGTGCCCCAGCCAGGCCGATCAGCAGGGCGCCAGCCAACGGCACCAGTATCCAGAGCGCATAGTGCGGACTCCAGGGCAGCTCCAGCGTCATGCGGTAGAGCAGCCAGGTGATCAGCTCCGCTGCGGCGATGGCCAACAGGCCGGCCAACGCCCCGAGCAGGGCAAATTCCAGTCGGTTGGCCTGACGCAGCAGGCTGCGACGAGCACCCAGGGTGCGCAGCAGGGCACCTTCATAGAGCCGCTCGTCCAGTGTCGACTGCAATGAGGCAAACAGCACGGTGAAGCCTGCCAATAGGACAAAAAGCAGCACATATTCCACCGCGAGCGTGACCTGGGCGAGGATTTCGCGAATCTGCTCGAGAATTGCTTCGACCTCTAGCAGGGTCATGGCCGGGAAGGCCCTGGACAATTCGCGCAGCTCGGCACGGCGGTCCGAGGGCAGGCTGAAACTGGTGAGCAGTGTGGTAGGGACATCTTCCAGCGTGCCCGGCTCGAAAACCATGAAGAAATTGGGCGTGAAATTGTCCCATTCGACCTGCCGAACGCTGGCTACCCGCGCATGCAGGGTGGTGCCGGCGATGACGAAGGTCAGGGTATCGTCCAGCCCCACCCCGAGATTGTTCGCCAATCCTGCTTCGATCGACACCCGTGGCTCATCGCTCGGTGGCAGGTCGTCCCACCAGCGCCCTTCGCTCAGGCGATTGTCCGCGGCGAGCGTGGCGGACCAGGTCAGGCTCAGGTCCCGGTTGATGGCCCGGTCGGCCTGTGAATCCTTGCTGACCAGATCGCGCACTGGCTGCCCGTTTATCTCGGTCAGCCGGCCGGGTGCGACCGGGTACAGAGGAGCCGCGGTGGCACCGATTTCCGCCAACTTGGCGAGAAATGCCTCCTCTTCGCTGGGGAGAATGTTCAGGGCGAAATGGTTGGGAGCATCGTCCGGCAGCTGGCCCTGCCAGGTATCGAGAAGCTCGGTACGCAGGATCAGGATCACAACCATGGACATTATGATCAGCCCGAAGGACAGTACCTGACCAGCTGCGCTGGCCGGCTTCTTCAGGAGCTGACCGGTGCCAAGGCGCCAGGCCAGTCCAGCGTGGCGCAGCCGGTCACTGGCCAGGCGCAGAAGTGCCCAGGCGACGGTGCCCAGCAGCAGCACCGCGAGGGTGCCGCCGAGAATGACCGCCAGCGTGATGCCCAGGTTGCCGGTGAACTGCCACATCAACAGGCCCAGGGCGCCGAGCGCCAAACCGTAGATCAGCCAGCCGCTGCTCGGCAACGGCGCCAGATCTCGGCGCAATACCCGTAGTGGAGCGACTCTACCCAGGCGCAGCAGCGGCGGCAGGGCAAAGCCCGCGAGACCGACCAGCCCTGTTGCGGTTCCGACCAGCAACGGCTTCAGGCCCACCCCTGGCAGATCCGGCGGCAGAAGCTCTGCCAGTAGCAGCATCAGCCCCCACTGCATCAGCCAGCCGAGGGCCAGGCCGATCAGGGTGGCAACGATCCCCAGCAGCGCGAGCTGCAGACTGAAGATTCGCATCACCCGCGCCTGGCTGGCGCCAAGGCAGCGGAGCAGGGCGCTGGTATCGAAGTGACGGCTGGCGAAGCGGCTGGCTGACAGTGCGACCGCGACGCCGGCTAGTACGACTGCCGCTATGCTTGCGATACCAAGGAACTGGCTGGCCCGATCAAGGGCATTGCCGATCTGGCGATTGTCATCGGCCACGCTGGTAAGACGCTGATTCTCTTCCAGCCTGGGTTCCAGCCACTGTCGAAAGGTACTGAGCGCGCCTTCGTCGCCGGCCAGCAGCAGGCGATAGCGAACGCGGCTGCCCGGCTGTATCACGCCCGCGGCCTGCAGATCCTCGAGATTCATCAGCACCCTAGGATTGAGGGCATAGAAGTCGCCGGCACGATCCGGCTCGTGGGTAAGTACCGCGCCGACCCGCAGGCTGGTCATGCCGATCTCGAGCTGGTCGCCCGGCTCGAGTTCCAGAACGCCCAGCAGACGCCCCTCTACCCAAACTTCCCCGGGGCTCGGGATGCCGGTTGCGCGCTGTTCGGCAGCGAAGAGTTCAGGTGCCGTGCGGACTTCCCCGCGTAATGGATAGCCCGGCGAGAGCGCTTTGATGCTGGCCAGAAGCATGTCCGAATCACTTGCGACCACACTGGAAAACTCGACCAGCTCGGCGTGCTCCAGACCCAGCCTCGATGCCTCCTGCAAGTAGTCCGAGGGCAGGGGCGCACGGCCGGACACGACCATGTCCGCACCGAGAAACTCTGCGGCGCGGCTGACCATGCCGCGCTGCAGGCGATCGGTGAAGAAGCTTATGGCTGTGCTGACCAGTACGGCGATGATCAACGCAAGAACCAGGACCCGTAGCTCACCGGCCCTCCATTCCCGGACCAGCAGGCGGGTCGAGAGTCCCAGGTCGGCGCGGCCGTTCATGCCTGCTGCTCCAGCAGCCGCCCGGCCTCGAGGTGCAAGGCTGCGCCACAGCGGTCCGCCAGGCGGCTGTCATGGGTGACCATTACCAGCGTTGCGCCCTGCTCTCGATTGAGTTCGAACAGCAGGTCGGTGATGCGCTGTCCGGTGGCAGCGTCAAGATTACCGGTGGGCTCGTCGGCGAACAGAATGGCGGGGTCGCTGGCGAATGCCCGCGCGATGGCGACCCGCTGCTGCTCGCCTCCGGACAACTGACGGGGGTAATGGGTGACCCGCTGGGCCAGACCCACGCGCTCGAGTAGGGCCGCGGCGCGTTCGCGAGCATCGCTTCGGCCATGCAGTTCCAGCGGGAGCATTACGTTCTCCAGCGCTGTCAGACTGCCCAGCAGCTGGAAGGACTGGAATACGAAGCCGACGTGTTCGGCGCGCAGCGCGGCACGCTGATCTTCGTCCAGCGTTGAAAGACGTTGGCCGGCGAGCTCAATTTCACCGCTGCTCGGCAGATCGAGACCGGCGAGCAGGCTCAGCAGGGTCGATTTCCCCGAGCCGGACGCGCCGACAATGGCGACGCTGGCACCCCGCGCGATGCGCAGGCTGACGTCGTCGAGGATGGTCAGCTCAGCTTCCGAGGTCTGGACAACTTTGCTAAGGTGACTCGCAACTATCACGCTTTCCGACATGGTGTTATGCCTATGAATCTGCTGAAGAAGTTACTCGCGCCCTGTGTGGTGTTCCTGCTCGCCCTGCCGGCGAACGCACAGAACATCCTGGTGGTGGGGGATAGTATCAGCGCCGCTTTCGGTCTGGAAATCGAACAGGGCTGGGTTTACCTGCTGCAGGAGCGCATCCGGGAGCACGGCTACCCGCATACCGTCATCAATGCATCGGTAAGCGGTGATACCACGGCGGGTGGGCTGGCCCGGCTTCCGCGCCTGCTGGAGCAGCATGAACCAGCTCTGGTGGTGATCGAACTGGGCGGCAATGACGGACTGCGCGGAATGCCTCCGAGCAATATGCAACAGAATCTTTCGAGGAAGGTGGAGCTTTCGACCGAAGCGGGTGCCGACGCGATGCTGCTGGGCATGATGATTCCTCCGAATTACGGCTTGCGCTACACCGAGGCTTTCAATCAGGCCTTCGTCAATGTTGCCGAGCAATGGTCCATTCCACTGCTGCCTTTCCTGCTCGAGGGCGTCGGAGACGTGCCGGCATTGATGCAGTCGGATCGCATCCACCCGACGGCAGAGGCGCAGCCGATCCTGCTGGAAAACGCCTGGCCGCTGATCGAACAATGGTTGCAGGATCAGGCGCCGGCCCGGCCAACGAGTGCGGCGCGCTGAGACGGTGGTTCCGCCCCGGCGGCTTCCGTCTGCCCCGCGCTATCTGCGAGAATGCTCGTAGATAAACGAGTTCGGGAACCCATCATGGGCAGGTTCGGAAGCTTTGTAAGACACACGCTGCTGGCGACGCTGCTGGCAGCGCCAATTGCCCAGGCGACGGAACACCGCCTGGCGCCGGATCAGCAGGTAATTGGCCGTATTCATCAGATCGAGGCACAGTTCCAGGATACCTTCGCTGATCTGGGCGAAATCTATGGGTTCGGTCAACGGGAAATGGAAGCTGCCAATCCGGGAATAGACCCCTGGCTACCGGGCGAAGGTGTTGAGATTACCCTGCCGGGCAAGCACATCCTGCCCGACGCCCCCCGTGAAGGTATTGTGGTCAACCTTCCCGAATATCGACTGTATTTCTTTCCGCCGGAAGGCGGGCGGGTGATCACCTATCCGGTGGGCATCGGCCGTGAGGGCTGGTCTTCTCCGATTGGCGTCACGCGAGTCGCCCGCAAGGAAGCCAATCCGTCCTGGTATCCGCCACAGTCGATCCGAGAGGAATATGCGCGTAACGGGGAAATTCTCCCTGCGGTGGTTCCCCCCGGGCCTGACAATCCCATGGGACCTTACAAGATGAACCTCGCGCTGGGCGCCTATGTCATTCACGGGACCAACAAGAATTACGGGATCGGGATGCGCGTAAGTTCCGGCTGTTTCCGCCTGCGAAACGAGGACATCACCCGCCTGTTCCCGCTGGTTCCCGTCGGCACTCAGGTACGGATAGTCAACCAGCCCTTCAAGCTCGGGGTTCATGAGGACCAGCTCTGGCTTGAGGTGCATACACCGCTGGACGAGCATGGTTTTCCGTCTTCCGTCGACAGACAGGCTGCCGTGCAATCGCTGTTGGAAGAGAAGCGTGATCTGGTAGCAGGCTTTCGTCTGGACTGGAGAGTGATCGGCGAGATGGCGCACGCCGAAGAGGGAATTCCCCGAGTTATCGGGACGAGACTGCGGTAGCGGCTGGCGCCGCTACCGCATCTTGCTCACTTGCGGCTGGCACGCTCGAGCATACGTACGGCACGCTCGTTGGCTTCGTCAGCGGACTGTTGTGCCCGCTGAGCGGCAGCCAGAGCTTCCTCGGCCTTGCGATAGGCTTCGTCAGCCCGCGCTTGAGCCGCAGCGACAGCGCTTTCGCTGGCAGTGAGGCGGCTGACTGTTTCGTCATGCTGGCGTGTGTTTGCACACCCGGTGGCGAGCAGTGCGGTCAGCGCGACGGCGGTCAGTGAAACAGCTGCTTTCATTGGTATTCTCCTGTGTCACGTTTCAGGTTGGGTCCATCAATTCTGCAGCAATTCTAGCATCTGTTTTAGCCAACGCTATTGATCAGCGTCATCTAAATGTCTGGCCCGGCTTATGAGTCCATGACAGTCTCGTGAATGCCGCGGCTGTGGATTTGTAATGATAATAAGCTGCGGTTATGTTAGGTCCGGCAATCAACTTACAATAAGGAACGCGCAACTATGCTAGGCAACCTGGGTTTGCTGGCCGGGCTGGCACTTCTAATCTACATGGCCCTGCGAGGCGTGAACATATTCATCGCCTCCCTCGTTTGCTCGCTGGTGGTGGCCGTCACCAATGGACTGCTGATCCCTCGTACGCTCCTCGAACATTACCCAGCCGGCCAGCTCGGTGCCTTCACCTTCGCTGGACGTTTCTTTCTGCTTTTCCTCTGCGGCGCGATCTTCGGCAAGGCCATGGCTACCAGCCAGGCAGCCAAGAGCATCGCACTGGCGATCACCAGAAGCCTCGGTGTCAAGCAGACGCTTCTGGTGGGCATGATTGTCTGCGCACTGCTCACCTACGGTGGTGTGGTGGTGTTCGTGGTGGTATTCACCATGTATCCGCTCGGTATCACCCTGATGCGGGAGGCAAATCTGCCCAAGAGGCTGTGGGCTGCGGCCACTTCTGTCGGTGCGGGCACCTTTACCATGACTGCGCTGCCCGGCACGCCCTCCATTCATAACGTCATTTCAGCCAGTTCCCTGGGCACCGACCTGTTCGCCGGCGGCTGGATCGGCATCTTCGCCGCACTGATCATGGCTGGGCTGGGTATGTGGTACGTCGAGCGGGGCTGGCGCATCGCCCGTGCCAATGGCGAAGGTTTCGTCGAGAACGCCCAGGACCGCCGCATGGAACAGCTGGTTGGTGATCCGTCCGACGCGCCGCCCTGGTACATGGCGATGATTCCGATGATCGTGGTGCTGGGCGTGATCATGCTGCCGCGGCTGCTAATCGGTATCGGCGGGCTGGGTCAGGCCGAAGGCATGGTCGGTGATACGCTGCGTTTCGCTCAGAGCCAACCGATCATCTGGCCGAGCATGGCACTAATCATTGGCTCTCTGACCTGCGTTGTGCTATTCCCAAGCATGCGCCGCAAGATAGGTCAGGTCTTCGGCCAGGGCGCGGAAGACTCGATCATGCCGTTGATCAATACTGCGGCGGTGATCGGCTTCGGCGGAGTGGTGACCCAGACCGCAGGCTTCGGCCAGTTCGCCAGCTGGATGTTGAATGCAGACTTGCCGCCGCTGTTGTCGATCTTCGCTTCGGCCAGCGTGGTTTCAGCGATCGTCGGTTCGTCTTCGGGTGGCCTGCAGATCTTCATGCAGTCGCTGGCGCCGCATTATCTGGAGATGGGAGTGCAGCCGGAGATACTGCACCGTATTGCTGCGATCGCCTCGGGTGGTCTCGATTCGCTGCCGCATTGCGGCGCGGTCATCGCCACCTTCATGATCATGGGATTGACACACAAGGAAGCCTATAAGGACATGTTCGTCGTAACCGTGGCGATCCCGGTGATCGCGTGCCTGGCTTCCATCGCATTGCTCATGGCGTTGGGAATCGGGGTGACGCCCCCGATCTAGACGGGGGACGGCAGACTGCCGGGCCGGAATCTTTCCGGTCCTGCGCGGTCAACTGGTGTTCGCGGTTGCTAAAAATGATCTGCCAGGAGTCAATAATAATGAGTTCAACCACCCGTATAGTGCACGACCCGGACAGCAAACAATTTTACCTCGTCGAGAAGGGCGCACGGGCGTATCTGGCCTATATGGATCTTGGCAAGCAGACAATGGACATCTACCGGACATTTGTTCCCGACATGCTCAGAGGGCAGGGGCTGGCAGCCAAACTTACCGAGCACGCCCTTCAGTTTGCCCGCATACGGGGCTACACGGTCATTCCTTCCTGTTCCTACGTGGAACGCTACATGGAGCGAGAGGAGCAGAAGAAGGCACGAGAATCCGCGCGATAGGCGAGCATGAAAAAACCCGCTGAAAAGCGGGTTTTTCGTTTCTGCCCTGGCTAATACAGGCGCAGCTGTACCTACCCTGACTGCGGTCAGCCGCGCTGGCGCTTCGGCAGTATATCGTGAAGCTTGGTGTGCATTGCGCGCACACTCTGCACCGTGGTCTCCCAGTCAATACAGGCATCGGTGATCGATACGCCATACTTCAGATCGCAAAGGTTCTTCGGAATGGACTGATTGCCCCAGCCGATGTGACTTTCGACCATAAGGCCGATGATCGATTCGTTGCCCTCGAGAATCTGG
>JAUVYN010000151.1 GCA_030603065.1 Pseudomonas sp. | reverse complement strand
GTCGTTGGCGACGATCATGCATTCGACGCCTTCGATTCGGCCGATACCGGCAATCAGACCCGCAGCAGGCACGTCTTCGCCATACACCTCATGTGCGGCCAGCGGGGCGATCTCCAGAAAGGGCGAGCCAGGATCGAGGAGGGCATCGATGCGCTGGCGCGGCAGCAGCTTGCCGCGCGACAGGTGGCGCTGCTGAGCCTGCTCGCCGCCGCCCTGGGCGATGCGGGCGAGCAGGGCTCGCAGATCGGTGACCAGTTGGCGCATGGCAGCCGCGTTGGTAGTGAACTCCGCCGACGCGGGATTGAACTGGCTGCGCAATATCATGAAAATGAACTCCGGTGTTGCGGCGGAGCACGCAGGTCGTCCAGCAGGTGCTCGACAACCCCAGGAAAACCGCTCGAAACCTGGAGCTCAACGCTCAGCTGAACTCTGAGCGCGGCTGGCGTGCACCGTTGGTGGACTGTCGATGCCCTGGACGGGCATCGCCAAGCCCCCAGGGAAGGGTTCACGGCGTGTCCACCGGCGGTGTGCGCCAGCCGCGCCTGCACCACGGCTTCTCCGACAGCACCTTGGCGGCTGGACGCCAGAACAGGCGATATGACCCGCAGCGCACCCGAGCTCGAGGAATCGTTCGCGTAGATAGCCGTCGCCTCACCGCGTCTCATTGAACAACTCCCGCCCGATCAGCATGCGCCGAATCTCGCTGGTACCGGCGCCAATCTCGTACAGCTTGGCATCGCGCAGCAGACGGCCGGTCGGATAGTCGTTGATATAGCCGTTTCCGCCGAGGATCTGGATCGCGTCCAGCGCCATCTGGGTCGCCCGTTCGGCGGTGTAGAGGATCACCCCGGCGGCATCCTTGCGGGTGGTCTCGCCACGGTCGCAGGCCTGAGCAACGGCATACAGGTAGGCGCGGCTGGCATTGAGCTGCGTGTACAGATCGGCGACCTTGCCCTGGATCAGCTGAAACTCGCCGATCGACTGGCCGAACTGCTGGCGCTCGTGGATGTAGGGAATCACCACGTCCAGACAGGCCTGCATGATGCCGGTGGGCCCGCCGGAGAGCACCACACGCTCGTAGTCGAGCCCGCTCATCAGCACCTTCACCCCGCCGTTGACCGCACCCAGCACGTTCTCCGCCGGCACTTCCACGTCATCGAAGAACAGCGGGCAGGTGTTGGACCCGCGCATGCCGAGCTTGTCGAGCTTCTCGCCACGGCTGAAGCCGCTCCAGTCACGCTCGACGATGAACGCGGTGATGCCGTGGGCGCCGCGGGCGGGCTCGGTCTTGGCGTAAATCACGTAAACGTCGGCGTCCGGCCCGTTGGTGATCCACATCTTGCTGCCATTGAGCACGAAGTGGTCGCCGCGGCGCTCGGCCCGCAGTTTCATCGAGACCACGTCCGACCCGGCGTTGGGTTCGCTCATCGCCAGCGCCCCGACGTGCTCGCCGCTGATCAGTTTCGGCAGATACGTCGCCTTCTGCTCGGCGGTACCGTTGCGGTTGATCTGATTGACGCACAGATTGGAATGGGCGCCGTAGGACAGGGCGACCGACGCCGAACCGCGGCTGATCTCCTCCATCGCCACCACGTGGGCAAGGTAGCCCAGCCCGGCACCGCCGTACTCCTCGCCTACCGTGATGCCGAGAAGACCAAGGTCACCGAAGCGGCGCCAGAGCGCCGTGGGAAACTCGTTGTCGCGGTCGATTGCCGTAGCGCGCGGCGCCAGCTCGGCATCGACGAAGGCGCGTACCTGGTCGCGCAGCATGTCCACGGTGTCGCCGAGGGCGAAGTTGAGGCTCGGGTAAAACATGTATCACCTGCCTGATCTTATTGTTGTGGGTGTTGGAGCGATCAGCCGTCCAGGGCCGCCAGCGCGTTGCGGCAGCGCTCCTCGGCGTTGTCCAGCTCAATCTGCATCTGCTGAATGTCGAGCAATTGCTGGTCGAGCTGGGCGCGGCGCTCGTCAATCTTGCGCATGAAGGTGTCCAGCTGCTTGCGGTTGCCATGCACCGGGTCGTACAGCTCGATCAGCTCACGGCACTCTGCCAGGGAAAAACCGATGCGTTTGCCGCGCAGAATCAGCTTGAGAATGACCTTGTCCCGGGCGCTGTAGATCCGCTCCTGCCCACGCCGCTCCGGGCTGAGCATGCCCTGCTCTTCATAGAAGCGAATGGTCCGGGGCGTGATGTCGAGCTCGCGGGCCAGATCGGAAATGCCGTAGGTCTGCTGCATGGAACGGGTTCGCTGTTCACCTTTACGTTAACGTAAAGGTGAACCTGCCCCGCCCATCTGTCAAGTCGGCTGGTCAGAAGCCTTCCAGAACGATCTTGCCCCGCGCCCGGTGGCTTTCCAGCAGCGCGTGGGCGCGCCTGAGGTTGGCGGCATTGATGGTTCCGAAGTGCTCGCCCAGGGTGGTCCGCAGCGTGCCGGCATCGACCAGTTCGGCCACTCGGGCGAGCAGCCTGCCCTGTTCTGCCATATCCGGGGTCTGATGCAGGCTGCGGGTGAACATGAACTCCCAGTGCAGCGACAGACTCTTGGGCTTGAGCTTGAGAATGTCCAGGCTTTCGAAGTCGTCGATCAGCGCAAGCTTGCCCTGGGGCGCCAGGCATTCGACGTACTGCTCGAAATGCTCGCTGGTATGGGTCAGCGAGGCGACCATGGTCACGCCATCCAGCCCCAGCGCCTCGAGTTGCGGCTGCATCGGCCGGCTGTGGTCGATGACCTGATGCGCACCATGCTGGCGCACCCAGTCGGCACTCTCCGCTCGGGCGGCGGTGCCTATCACGGTGAGCTGAGTCAGTTGCCGCGCCAGCTGAACCAGAATCGAGCCGACGCCACCGGCGGCGCCAATCACCAGAAGGCTCTGGCCCTTGCCGCCACCCTCGGTCACCGCCAGACGATCGAACAGCAGCTCCCAGGCGGTAATGGTGGTCAGTGGGAGCGCCGCGGCCTGGGCATCGCTCAGGCTGGAGGGCGCCCGTGCCGCGATGCGGTAGTCGACTGCCTGGTACTCCGCGTTACTGCCGGGTCGGTTGATGGCGCCCGCATAATAGACCCGGTCACCCGGAGCGAAACCCGCGACCTGGCTGCCTACGGACTCGACGATGCCCACCGCATCCCAGCCGAGCACCTGCGCCTGACCCTGCTCCGGCGCGCGATTGCGTCGAATCTTGGTATCCACAGGGTTGACCGCAATGGCACTGACCCGCACCAGCAGATCAGTAGCGCCGGGTTCGGGACGCGGCAGTTCCATATCGGTGAGCGCGTCATCGCGCTCAAGGTCACCCGGGGTGTAATAGCCGACGGCTTTCATGTTCGATCTCCACTACGAAAGGATGCAGGCAGCCAGTATAGAGGCTGTGCTCACTTTGCACCGGTCGAGTTTCAGCGTGTCGCCCGGGCGTCCAGCTCCTGCAGACGGGCCTGACGATCGGCGGCCGGCGTACGACCGAGTTCGGCGACCGCCTCATGGAAGCGTGCCCAGTCACGCCCACTGTCTTCGAACAATTGCCCGAACGCTGGCACCCACAGATCGTACAGACCGAAGGGCAGCAGGCTGGCGTTGTTCAGCTCGGCCTCCATCCAGCCATCGAAGCGCGTATCGCCGTTCCAGCGGGTGTCGCGCAGGCGCCGGTAATCGGCTCGCAGCCGGGCGAAACGGTCGGCCTTGCCCGCACGCTTTTCCTCATCGGTGGCGGTGCTGGCGAAGAGTGCAGCCAGGTCCTCGCGCGCCGCCAGCACCAGTTCGGTCAGCTCCTGCTGGCGGCGCTGCAGGGCCTGGTCCCGGGGCGGCTGACCCTGAGCCGCGCGCCACTGATCGACGCCCTGCCGACCGACGAAGGTTGCGTAGGATTCGTTGAAGGCGGTGTCGTCCCGGGCGTAGAACTGCTGATGGGCAAGTTCATGGAAGATCAGCTCCTTCAGGTAGTCGTCGTCCCAGTGCAGCATGGAGCTGACCAGCGGGTCGTCATACCAGCCCAGGGTCGAGTAGGCCGGCACGCCGCCCACGTGGACATCATGGCCACTGGCACGCCACTCGGCGGCCGCCTGCCGGGCGCGGTTTTCGTCGAAGTAGCCGCGATAAGCGATGCAGCCGGCAAACAGAAAACAATGCTGGATGGGCTCCATCGACAGCTCTGGCGCGACGAACAGGTTCCATAGCACGAAGGGCCGAGGTAGCGCAGCGAAGCGGGTATAGCTGGCGTTGTCCGGCAGCAGCAGTTCTTCGCTGGCGAAACGCCGCGCCTCCAGCGCCAGCTGAAGACGCGCCGCCAGCGCGGGGTCGGTCTGCGGATCGGCGAGCACGGCTTCGATAGGCACCGCCAGGCGCATGACCTCCCGGTTGCCCTGCCAGGCCTGATTGGCATACTGCAGGCTGCCGCAGCCGCCCAGGGCCCACATCAGACTGCCTATCGCCAGCATGCGCCAGCTCGCGCGGCGCCGATTCAACCCCTTCATCTCCATAACCCCTGCCGGTAAAAGGACCTGATTCTCGCACCAACCTGTCAGCGCTGAACCTCGGCGCGCAACCACCCCGCCAGGGTGGCAGCCCGCTGCTGGGGCTGACGTGCGGCA
>JAUVYN010000166.1 GCA_030603065.1 Pseudomonas sp. | reverse complement strand
GTATTGACCCTGGCCTGGTTCGAGCGTCTCGGGTTGCCGCGCCTCTCATGACCTCAATCTCTCGAACCGCCCGGTGCGGACCCGCATGCCGGGTGGTGTGGCAGGGGCGTAGACCGAAAGGTCTGCCCCCTATGCCGATTTACAGCCTTGCTCAGGCCCCGGCGTCGCTCGGCCGTGACTTTTCCGTTCAATCTGCGGCCCCACGGCGTTATGATGCTCGCCTGTTACAGAATATGGCGAAATAGCATGCTCCACCTCCTGCTGGCACATCTGTCTGATGGCAAATTTCATTCGGGCGAACGCCTGGGTGAGTCGCTGGGTGTCAGTCGTGCGGCTGTTTGGAAGGCGCTCAAGCGGCTCGAAGATGACGGATTTCCACTGCAGCGCATTCGCGGCAAGGGTTACCGTATACCTCGAGGAGCGCGTCTTCTCGACGTCTCGGAGATCTGTCGCCACCTGCCAGAGGCGCTACGTACACGCTGGGAGTGGCATGTTTTCCAAGAGATCGACTCGACCAACGCCGAGGCCCATCGGTGTGTAAGCCAGGGCGGGACTTCCGCGATGGTCTTCGTCAGTGAGGCTCAGCGCGCGGGACGTGGTAGGCGTGGTCGAGAGTGGGCAAGCCCCTTCGGGCAAAACATCTATCTGACGCTTGTAGAGCCTTTCAGCGGCGGTGCTCAGCGCCTGGAGGGTTTGAGCCTGTTGGTAGGACTGTGTCTGGTCGAGGCGCTTGAGGTCTGCGGCTACCGTGGATGTCAGCTTAAGTGGCCAAACGACGTGCTGCTGGAGGGGCACAAGCTGGCTGGGATCCTGGTGGAGATCGCCGGCGACCTCACCTCGGATTGCACCGTTATTATCGGAGTGGGGGTGAATGTCCTGATGCAGCAGTCTCCACAATCAATCGAGCAGCCCTGGACGTCGCTTTTGCTTTCCGGTCAGAACGCCGAACTCGACCGCAACAGGCTGGTAGCATTGTTTGTCTCGCGTATGTCTGCAGGGCTTGAGCAGTTCCGTCACGAAGGTTTTGCGCCTTTTGTTTCCGACTGGATCGCACGCGATGCATGGCATCGACGTCAGGTGTGCGTCACTTCCGGGAGCAATGTGCTGCAAGGCACCAATCTTGGCGTTAACCATCAGGGTGCTTTGCGGCTGATGACAGGCGATGGCGAGGTCTTGGTCAATGGCGGTGAAGTCAGCCTGAGGTTGGACAATGCTTCTTGAGCTCGATTGTGGCAATACGCTCATCAAATGGCGCCTGCTCGACCAGGAAGGGCGTGTTCGGGACGGTGACATGGCCCCCGATCTGGTAGAACTGCAGCGACTCCTTGGCGGGCAAGAGAGGGAAATCCGCGGCTGCCGCCTGGTCAGCGTTCGGTCCTCCGAGGAGACTCAGGTGGTGGTCGATCAGCTTGCCAGCTGGCTAAAGCTTCATCCCGAACTAGCTCGCCCAGCCCGTTGTCTGGCAGGCGTCAGCAACGGGTACGAGGACTACACACGGCTGGGGATGGATCGTTGGCTCGCTCTGGTTGCGGGATATGACCTGTGCCGAAAGGCCTGTGTGGTAATCGATCTGGGAACAGCTGTCACGGTGGATTACGTGGACGCGAGTGGGCAGCATCTGGGCGGATACATCGCGCCTGGCAGCAAGCTCCTGAGGGCCGGGCTGGTGCGGCATACTCGACTGATACGTTATGAGGGTGTGCCAAGAGGGGAGCGCGACATCTCGACACCCGGTCGCGGTACTGCGGAGGCTGTGGAGCATGGGTGTGATCTGATGCTTGCCGGGTTCGTTCGCGAGCAGCTGCGTATCGCCCATGAGGTTGTTGGTACGGGAATGGTGGTGATCCTGACCGGAGGTGATGCTGAACGCATGGCAGAGTTTCTGCCTGAGGGCTGCCATGTCATAGGCGATCTGGTTTTCCGTGGTCTCGCTCTGGCATGCCCTATGGAGCCGGTATAGTGAAAGCGTTGTTTCTGTTCCTGGTGCTGCTCAACATTCTATATGCGCTCTGGCAGCTTCAGGATGGCAGAGCGAGTCGTGCAATTCTCGAGGTGGCGGACGCGCCCGAACAGATCGCTCCTCTGGGTGTGCCTCAACCTGGGCGGGACGGGGAGGTCGTGGTTTCCAGGGTGCCTTCCGCGCCCCTTTGTGTGCAGTTAGGGGTGTTTTCCGAACAGCTCCGGGCAGAGCAGTTGCGCCAGCGGCTGCTGGTTTTGGGTATCCAGTCGAGGGTAACCAGCCGGGAAGCGCCGGGTGTTGTCAGTTATTGGCTGGTAATGAAGATCGTTGGCGGGCGAGACGAGGCGCTCGCCCAGTTAGCCATCCTGCAGGAGCGAGGCATCGACAGCTTCCTGATTACCGAGGGTGCATTCACCGATAATCTTTCGCTTGGCGTTTTCAGTCGGGACGACAATGCGAATGCCCGACGCCTCCAGCTTGAGGCGCAGGGTTATCGGGTAGAGGTAGAGCCTGTCGATCAGCCGGGCCGGGAATATTTTGTACAGGTCGATGCGGTCGCTAGGCGGCTGGTCGATCAGGCTCTCCTTGGGCGCCTTCGGGAGGATTTTCCCGGGCTACAGCATCAGTATCAGGCCTGCCCGGCGATTCCCTCCGATCTCCTCGAGCCCTGATTTCCCGCGGGAAATCGAGCGGTAGCCGCATTGCGCCGAGCGCCTGAGGGTTTTTTTGTTCAAGTGACGGTTTTTGCTAACAAAACTGTTGACAGGGGCGCGCCGAGTGATGAAAATGGCGCCTCTTTTACGGAGGGGTTCCCGAGCGGTCAAAGGGATCAGACTGTAAATCTGACGGCTTAGCCTTCGAAGGTTCGAATCCTTCCCCCTCCACCAGATTTAGCGTTAGCCGAGCAGCAGGCGGGTATAGTTCAACGGTAGAACCTCAGCCTTCCAAGCTGATGGTGCGGGTTCGATTCCCGCTACCCGCTCCAGATCGGCTTCTGCAAATGGTGTCAGGCTCATGTAGCTCAGTTGGTAGAGCACACCCTTGGTAAGGGTGAGGTCAGCGGTTCAAATCCGCTCATGAGCTCCAGTATCAAGGCAGATATGCAAATATCTGCCTTTTATTTAATGGTCGCGTGACTCGCGAATTGCACTCAGGAAAAGGGGATCTCTCGATGGCCAAAGAGAAGTTCGAACGTAGCAAACCGCACCTGAACGTGGGCACCATCGGTCACGTTGACCATGGCAAGACCACTCTGACTGCCGCTCTGACCAAGGTCTGTGCAGAATCCTACGGCGGATCCGCCCGTGCGTTCGATCAGATCGACAACGCGCCGGAA
>JAUVYN010000125.1 GCA_030603065.1 Pseudomonas sp. | reverse complement strand
ATACCGGGTCACCAGTGTCATCCAGATCGAGCCGCCCAAGCCGGGCGTCGCCAGCTTTTCCGAGGTGGAGCGCTTCAACCCCGCCGAGCCACTGCCCGCCCAGCCGGAACTACAGTTTCTGCGCTCCGCGAGCGTGATCGGTGCAGCGGTTGACGCTCTGCAGCTTAACGTGCGCGCCGAGCCAATGCGCTTTCCGCTCATCGGGGGCCTGGTCGCCAGACGCTTCGAGGAGCGTGCCCCCGGGGCGTTGAACGAGCCGGTCATGGGGCTGGCACGTTATGGCTGGGGTGGGGAGGAGCTTCTGCTCAGGGTTAACGAGATACCCGATCGCCTGCGGGGGCGGCGACTGACCCTGATAGCAGGCCCGGACGAACAGTACTATCTGCAGGGCCCTGAGGGAGAAACGCTGCTGAGCGGCGCAGCAGGTGAGACCGCAACGGCCGCGGGCCTCTCTCTTGAGGTATTCACCCTGCACGCCCGCCCGGGTACTGCCTTTCGAGTCGTAGTGGAGCGTCCGTTGTCCACTGCGCTGCGCATTCAGGAGAAGCTCGAGGTGGTGGAGCTTGGCGAAAAGTCCGGGGTGCTGGCGCTCTCTCTTTACAGCAGTGAACCCGAGCAGGCTGCCCGGTCCCTGAATGCGATCGTGGATGCCTATCTGCACCAGAACACCCACAGGAGCGCATCCGAGATCAGCGCCAGGCTGGAGTTTCTGCAAGGTCAGCTGCCGCAGATGCGCAGTCGGCTAGAGCGGGCCGAACATGCCTTGAACGCCTACCAGGCCGAGGCGCGTTCGGTGGATATCAGTCTCGAGATTCAGGGCATCCTCGCCCAGATCGTCGAGCTCGACAAGCAGATATCCGAGCTCCAACTGGAGCGGGCCGACATTGCACGGCGCTTTACCGCAGGGCATTTTGCCCACCAGACGGTCGTCAGCCAGATCAGCGGCCTGCAGGCGCGCCAGCAGCAGCTGATGAGCAAACTGGAGACCCTGCCCAGAACGCAGCAGGAGCTTATTCGGCTGAGACGTGACGTGGAGGTGAGCAACGAACTCTACATGCTGATGCTCAACCGGGCCCAGGAGCTGGACGTTGCGCGGCAGAGCTCGATCGGCAACGCGCAGGTGGTCGACCGCGCGGTGTTCGATGCGGACAATCCGGTCAAGCCCCATAAGCTGCTGATCCTCGCGGGGGGCACGTTGGCGGGCTTTGCGCTGGCTGTCGGGTTTCTGCTGCTCTACCGCGCCCTGTATCCGAGCCTTGGCAGGGCCGAAGAGATCGAGCGCCTGGGGCTGCCGGTGTACGCCAGTATCCCCTTCACTCCTGGCAGCGCTGCCTCCCGTGACTACCGGGCTGGTCGCGGCGAATCCACGACAGGCCCCGCCCGGCTTGCCGAATACGATCCCGAGGGGCCCGGCATCGAAGCACTGCGCAATCTGCGCACCAGCCTGCATTTTTCGATGCTCCGCGCCAGCAACAATCGGGTGATGATCACCGGCCCTACCCCCTTCGTTGGCAAGAGTTTTCTGGCGGCGAACCTTGCCGAGGTGGTTGCCCAGGCCGGCAGGCGGGTGCTGCTGATCGATGCCGATATGCGCAGGGGGCATTTGCATCAGGTATTCGGTGTCGAGCGCAAACCGGGATTGTCCAACGTGCTGGCCGGGGAAGCGTCCCTGGCGGCTGTGCTGCAGGGCTCGGCACGAGATGACCTGTTCTTCTTGCCGCGCGGTGAAACCCCGGCCAACCCCTCTGAACTGCTGATGCATTCTACCTTCACGGCCCTGCTGGATGAGGCAAGTGCCCTGTTCGATATGGTGATAATCGATACGCCACCACTGCTGGCGGTGACGGATGCGGCCATCATCGGGCAGCAGGCCGGCACCAACCTGCTCGTTGCGCGCTTTGAATTCACCGCCCCGCAGGAAGTCGAGCAATGCCTGCGAAGCTTTGCCCACAACGGGATCGAGTTCAGCGGTGCCATTTTCAATTCGGTAGAGAAGCGCGCAGCGACAACCTACGGCTACAGCCCGGGTTATCACCGTTACGACTATCGGCCTGACAGCGCCTGAGCGAAGCGAGACTTCAAAATGCTGAAGACCGAAGCCGTTGCCGCAACCCGGCGCTTCTCCCACCTGAATTGGGTACTGCTGGACCAGGCGCTGGTCAGTGGCAGCAACTTTCTGGTGGGGCTGCTGCTGGTGCGCTATCTGGGCCTTGAGCAGTACGGCCAGTACGTGCTGCTGTGGATGGGCGTGCAGTTTGTGATGAGCATTCAGAACGCGCTCGTGCTGTCGCCGATGCTGTCCATCGCGCCGAAGATGCCTTCTGCCGAGCGACGGGCCTACTACAGCGCGACACTTGTCTGGCAGTTGACGCTCGCCGTGTGTCTGACCGGAGTGGCGGTCCTGATTGCGCTGTTGCCGTCGGGTTTGCGGCCAGGCTGGCTGAATGCAGAGGTCATGTTGCCGCTGTTGGGGTGCGTGCTTGTGGTTCAGCTGCAGGACTTCCTGCGGCGCTATCTGTTCTCGACCGATGCCTCCAGGCGGGCCTTCTTCATCGACCTGTTCGCCTATGGCGCACAGCTGCCGCTGATCGCGCTGGTACTTAGCAGCGAGCCGTCACTGGCCGGAGCGCTCACCGTGGTGTTGGTTACCATGCTGGTTTCCGCTGCGCTGGGCTGGCGCTGGCTGGAAGTCGTGATTCCCGGCCGCAGGGTACTGCGTGACACCCTGCTGCGGCACTGGCGCTCGTCAAAATGGCTACTGGGTGACGCTGTCCTGCATTGGGTGTCCGGCAATTACTTTCTGGTGGTGGCGGGTGCGTTGCTTGGCCCGGTCATGGTCGGCGCCATACGCGCCGCACAGAATCTGTTGGGGCTGACGCATATCCTGTTTCAGGGCCTGGAGAATCTGGTGCCCGCCGAGGCGAGCCGGCGCCTGCACCGCAACGGCTCTGCGGCCCTGATGCGCTATGTCGGCAAGACGATGCTGATACTGCTGGCGGTGACCGGCACCATCGCGCTGGTCGCGGCGACCTTTGCCGAACCCATACTGCGCCTGGCCTATGGCGCCGCTGACCCTGCCAGCGTCACCGCACTGCTCTGGTACGTACCCTTCTACATTCTGGTGGCGATCGCACTGCCGCTGCGCGCGGGCCTGCGCAGTTTCGAGAAGACCCGCTCGCTGTTCATAGCCCAGTTGCTTTGCGCCCTTTTCTCCGTGCTCACGGCGCATTACCTGATCACCCGTTTCGGCCTGCATGGCGTTATGGGCGGAATGCTTGCCGGGCTATCACTTACCTCAGTCATCCTGGCGATTGCGCTGGGAAAGAATGCCAGACGATGCTGAAGCGAACAGGCTACCTGCTGCTGCTTTTCCCGGTCGGACTGGTGACCCCACTGGGCGCGCTGGGCATTGCCCTGGTGCTGTTTGCGCTGTCGCTGCTGGTGAACCGGCGGCTGAGCTATATCGACGGCCTCTTGATGGTGCTGGCCGGGATCGCTGCGTTTTCCTGGCTGACCGTGGACAGCTACGCCCGCAGCTTCATCGACACGCACTCGGGCGCCTATTTCGTGTTTCTGATGGTGCTGCGGTTTCTTTACGTGTGCCGTGAGGACTTTCTGGAGTTCGTTGCCACCCTCCCGCTGTATCACTACGCGCTGCTGGGCGCGGTTTATCTGCTGGTGCAGCTGCATGTGGGTTACACCTACGAGGTAGGCGGGCTGGAGGTGTTCGCGATGATTCGGCTGATGATCGTCAGGCGCCAGCGCAACCTGTTGTTTGCCATGCTGATGGTCTACCTGCTGCTGATGTTCGCCATATCCACGCGCAGCACCCCGCTGGCCGTTGCCCTGCTGATCGGGGTGATCTATCTGCTCGACCCGCCAAGAATACTGATGCGCGCGGCCTACCTCGCGGTACTGATCATTACCCCGCTGATGGGCTACATCATGATGACGCCCGGTGTGCCGGAGGCGCTGTCCGGGCTCGATGACAACGCGGCGATACGCTATGAAATGCTCAAGGGTGCCACCTCGACCATGGGGCTGGACGAGCTGCTGTTCGGCAGCGGCTTTGGGACGCCCTTCCGCGATCCGAACTTCGATTACCTGTTCAGCCACCCCTTGCTGAACGAGCAGTACTGGGTGCACCAGGTATCCAGCCACAACTCGCTGTTCGATATCTTCTTTCGCTTCGGATTACCGGTTTATATCGCCTTCTGCCTGAAGTTCATGGGCTGCCTGAATCTGCTGCAGGTATCGAACAAGCACTACTACATGCTGATGTTCGTGGCGCTGTATTCGCTGTACGTGAACGCTTACCTGGACAGCACGCGCCTGTCGCACATCTTCTCGATCTTCGTCGCCGGGGGCATGTTCACGCTGGCCCCGCGGGCAGTTGCCGCTACCCGGTCCGTACTGCCGGAAATCCCCTCTCACCCATCAATGAAGGGTCTCAGATGAAAAACAGCGTATTGCTATCCGCCATCGCCTGCGACCCGAATATGGGCTCCGAAGCCTACGTCGGCTGGAACTGGCTGCAGCTGACGCTGCGCTGTACCGACGTGGAGCGGGTGATATTGCTGACCCGCAAGATGCACGTGGACAGGGTACTGGCAGGGCTCTCGCCTGAGCAGGCGCAGCGCACGCGGGTGCTGGGGTTCGATATCTGGGGTCTGGCGAACATGGACCACCGGCATCGGCTGATGAAGCTGTATTACGTTTTCTGGCAACTGGCAGCGCTGTTCTACATAGCTGGCTATCAGGCCCGGCACCGCAGCATCGCGGTCATCCACCATTGCACCTACAACGTGGTGGATATGCCCGGATTTCTATGGATGATTCCGGGAACGGCTTTCATATGGGGCCCGGTGGGCGGTGGGCAGGTGCCGCCGGCCTGGTCCCGCCGAGTGTATGGCCGGTCCTGGCTGAAGCAGCGCTGGCGGACGTTGATGAAACGTACCATCAGGATCAACCCGCTGGTGTACCTGGCCTCGCTGTGCGCCCGGCGCATCTATGTGGCCAACGCTGACACCCTGGCGGTGCTGCCTGCGGTGGCACGTGGCAAGAGCGCACCGATGCTGGAGACGGCCGTCGCCGCAGTCAGGGCGCCAGCGCCAGCGGAAACGACGGCTGCGACGGCTCGATTCGATGTGCTCTGGGTCGGCCAGCTGGAACCACGCAAAGCCGTCGTCATTCTGCTCGATGCGCTCGTGCATCTGCGCCATACCCAGCCCCGGGTTTTCGAGCTGTTGCGGGTCAGCATAGTTGGCTCCGGGCCAGACGCGGCTGCCGTGCACGCTGCGATTCACGATGCCCGACTGGAGCAGACAGTGCATGCCATGGGGGCCATCAGCTATACCGAAGTGCAGGAGCTTTACCAGCATGCCCAGGCATTCGTGTTCACCAGTGTGCAGGACACCTCGGGCAACGTGCTGCTGGAAGCCCTTTCCAACGGTGTTCCGGCAATTGCTTTCAACCATCAGGGCGCTCGCGAAATCCTGAGCGATGGCGGGGGCCTGCTGCTTGACGTGGATTCCTATGAATCCGCGGTCGAGGCTGTCGCCGAGGCGCTGGCAAGACTCACCACGCAGCCGGAACTGCGTTCACGGCTGGCCGAGGAAGCCATCTGCAACGTCAGAAAGAATTTTCTGTGGGGGCAAAAGGAACAACTTCATCGCAAGACCCTGGACGAGCTGTTTCCCCAACCGATCCTGCTGGAGGATGCATGATGGCACTCAAAATCTCTCTTGTGACCTTTCCTGTCGACTTCGGCAACGTGACGCTGCAGAACAACTTTCTGGCGATGCTGAAGGATCGGGCGGACGTCAGGCACTACACTTTTTCGCCCACGGAGGCGCCGGACAACGGCGAGCGTTTCACGCCGCTGTCGCGATTGCTTGCGCGTTTCCGCGAAACCGGGAAGTTGCGCAGAATCTGTAGCGAGGCACGTCGCGAGGGACGTGTGGTGATGTTTCAGCAGATCAGCCCGGCGCTGTTCTCTCTGCCCTTTCTGCTGGGCGTGCGGTCCTACATTCTCTCCGACTGGACCCGCAAACTTTACGAGCCGATCCTTGGCCAGAAGATCACAAATGCGCCCATCACCTGGACTCACAGCCTGGTGCTGAAGGCGGTGACCGGCGTGATCACCTTCACCGACGCTGCAGCGGAATCCCTGGTCGAGGGGTACGGCCTGCCAGGCGAGCGGCTGCACAAGATACCGATGCCCTTCGATGTGTTCGGCACCGACATTGCTGCCTGCAGAACGGCTGGGCCGGTGAGGATCCTCTTCGTCGGCGGGGATTTTTACCGCAAGGGCGGCGACGTGCTGCTCAGGTGGTTCGAAAGCCACCGGGGCGCCCCCGTGGAGCTGACCTTGATGACGCAGACAGAGCTCGACCTGCCGCCGAACGTGTCGGTCATCCGCAACAATCCCAAGGACAGCGCGAAAAAATACTTTCGCGACTATGACCTCTTCGTTCTGCCGACTCGCTGCGACGCCTACCCGCAGGCAATAGGTGAAGCTGCCAGCGCAGGCCTTGCACTGGTCACCACCGACAAGGCGCTGGGTGCACCGGAGGTGATCGATGAGGGCATGAACGGCCATGTGGCGAGTACCGAGGAGCAGCTCTTTCGCTGCCTCTCTGCCCTGGTGGCCGATCGTGAAAGGCTCGAACGCTTCAAGGCGCACAGCAGGGAAAAGCTGATCACAGGATTCAGCTATGCCCAGGTATTTGCGCGGCTGGCCAGCATCATCGATGCCGACCCCGATTCTCAACCGCGACTCGAGCCGGGGGCCAAACCCTCGCTTTGAGATGAGCTTGCAGGAGGTTCGGCCCATGCAACCCATGATCACCCTGGTGACCTTTCCGGTCGATTACGGCAGCGTCACCCTGCAGAACAATTTCCTGGCCATGCTCAA
>JAUVYN010000001.1 GCA_030603065.1 Pseudomonas sp. | reverse complement strand
TCACCGCACCAACCTGGTCGGCATGGGCGTGCTGCCGGTGGAGTTCAAGCCGGGCACCACGCGCCTCACGCTGGGGCTGGACGGAACCGAGACCTATGACGTGATCGGTGAGCGCAAGCCGCGGGCGGATCTGACTCTGGTGGTCAATCGCCGTAACGGCGAACGCCTGGAGGTGCCGGTGACCTGCCGCCTGGACAGCAACGAAGACGTGCTGATCTATGAAGCCGGCGGTGTCCTGCAGCGCTTCGCCCAGGACTTTCTGCAGTCCGAGGTCGGTTGAGCCGGATCGACCCCGAGCCGCGCTGGTTGCGGTTCGGGGCTGATCACCCCCAGCATTTCAGGAGAGCAGCATGACCCAGGCAGCACAAATCAGAGTCCCCGCTACCTACATGCGGGGCGGTACCAGCAAGGGTGTGTTCTTCCGTCTGGAAGATCTGCCGGCGAGCTGTCAGCAGCCCGGCGCCGCGCGTGACCGGCTGTTCATGCGCGTCATCGGCAGCCCGGATCCCTATGCCGCGCACATCGACGGTATGGGTGGAGCCACATCCAGCACCAGCAAATGCGTGATCCTGTCCCGAAGCGAGCGGCCGGAGCACGACGTGGAGTATCTGTACGGTCAAATTTCCATCGACAAGGCCTTCGTCGACTGGAGCGGAAACTGCGGGAACCTGTCCACTGCGGCCGGCGCCTTCGCCATTCATGCCGGCCTGGTCGATCCCGCGCGGATTCCGCAGAACGGCACCTGCGTGGTGCGGATCTGGCAGGCCAATATCGGCAAGACCATCATCGCCCATGTTCCCGTCACCGATGGCCAGGTTCAGGAGCTCGGCGACTTCGAGCTGGACGGGGTGACCTTTCCGGCGGCGGAAATCGTACTGGAGTTCATGGATCCCTCGGATGACGGTGAGGCGGGCAGCTCCATGTTCCCCACTGGTAATCTGGTCGACGAGCTGGATGTGCCGGGTATCGGCACGCTCCAGGCGACCATGATCAGCGCGGGCATCCCCACGGTATTTGTTCGGGCCGAGGATATCGGTTACACCGGCACCGAACTGCGGGAGGACATCAACTCCAGTCCCGAGGCGCTGGCCCGTTTCGAGGCCATTCGCATCGCCGGTGCCCTGCGCATGGGGCTGATCAGCACGCACGAGGAGGCCGCGACGCGCCAGCATACGCCCAAGATCGCCTTCGTTGCCCCGCCGAAAAGCTATGCGGCGTCCAGTGGCAAGGCAATCGAAGCGAATCACGTGGATCTGCTGGTGCGCGCGCTGTCGATGGGCAAGCTGCACCACGCCATGATGGGCACCTGCGCAGTGGCCATCGGCACCGCGGCGGCCATACCCGGCACCCTGGTAAACCAGGCAGCCGGCGGTGGCGAGCGCACCAGTGTCGTCTTCGGCCACCCCTCCGGGACCCTGCGGGTGGGTGCCGAGGCGAAACAGGTCGATGGACAGTGGCAGGTCACCAAGGCGATCATGAGCCGCAGTGCGCGAATTCTGATGGAAGGCTGGGTGCGAGTACCTGGAGACTGTCTGATCGCTTGAGGAGAATGCCGCGATGAATCTCGATCTACAGGGGCGGCGCGCGCTGGTAGCGGGCGCAAGTCAGGGTATTGGCGAGGCTTGCGCCCGCCAGTTGGCGGAGCAGGGTGCTGAGGTGCTGCTGCTGGCGCGATCCGGAGATCGGCTGGCAGCGATTGTCGAAAGCCTGCCGAACGATGGTGGGCGCCAGCACCGCGTGGTGGCTGTCGACGCTGCCGACCGCGTCGCGGTAGTTAGCGCCCTGCAGCTCGAACTGAAGCAGGGTGGGGCGGTGCACATCTGGGTCAACAACACCGGCGGGCCGGCACCAGGCCCCGCGCATACGGCGGACCCGGACGCCTATCTGCAGGCATTTTCGCAGCACCTGGTCACGGCACAGGCGATCCTCGGACTGCTGTTGCCTGGAATGCGCGAGGCGCGCTACGGACGTATCCTCAATGTGCTGTCGACATCGGTGAAGCAGCCGATCCCGAATCTGGGAGTATCCAACAGTATCCGTGCGGCCATGGCCAACTGGGCCAAGACGCTGGCGACGGAACTGGGGCCTGACGGGATCACCGTGAACAACGTTTTGCCCGGACTGACACGCACTCCGCGGCTGCATGGATTGATCAAGCATCTGGCGGCGGGAAGTGGGCGCAGCGAACAGCAGGTGGTGGATGGAATGCTGGCGAGCATTCCGGCACGGCGGTTTGCCGAACCGGCGGAATTCGCGGCAGCAGTGGGCTTTCTGGCGGCTCCGACCGGGGCTTACATTAACGGCATCAATCTGCCGGTCGATGGTGGCAGTACCGCGAGCCTTTGAAAGCCGGCCGCCCGGGTAGGCGGCCGGATGAGTCAGTCGTGCAGCTGCTCGCAGGCGTGCAGGGTGTTCTCCAGCAGGCACGCCCGGGTCATCGGACCTACCCCGCCGGGCACGGGGGTAATCCAGCTGGCCCGCTGCACGGCGACGTCAAATTCCACGTCGCCACAAAGACGACCGTCTTCCATGCGGTTGATACCCACGTCGATGACGATGGCGCCGGGCTTGATCCATTCCCCCTTGACGAGACCAGGCTTGCCGGCTGCGACCACTATAAGGTCGGAGCGGCTGACATGCTCGGCCAGATTACGGGTGAAGCGATGGGTCACCGTCGTGGTGCAGCCGGCCAGTAGCAGTTCCAGCGCCATCGGGCGTCCAACAATGTTGGATGCGCCGACCACGGTCGCGTCCAGGCCGTACAGATCGATGCCGGTGCTCTTCAGCAGGCGAATGATACCCAGGGGGGTGCAGGGGCGCAGCAGCGGCATGCGCTGGGCCAGGCGGCCGATATTGTAGGGATGAAAACCGTCCACGTCCTTGTCGGGACGAATGCGCTCCAGCAACTGGGAGGCGTCCAGGTGGGCGGGCAATGGCAGCTGAACCAGAATGCCATCAATCTCAGGGTCTTCGTTCAGTTCGTCGATCAGGCCAAGCAGAGCTTCCTGCGAAGTCTCCGCCGGCAGGTCGTAGGAGCGTGATAAAAAGCCTACTTCCTCGCAGTCCTTGCGCTTGTGGGCCACATAGACCTGGGAAGCAGGGTCCTGACCAACGAGAATGACGGCGAGGCCGGGCAGGCGCAGATTCTGCTCGCGACGGGCGGCGACTTTCGTCGCGATTTCCCGGCGCAGGCTGGCGGCAATTTCCTTGCCGTCGATGAGTTGGGCTGTCATGGTATTCCTGAAGCGTTAAAAATTGCCGACAATTGTCGCATGCGCCGCAGGCGGACAAAAGGGCGAGAAAGTCGCAGTGCTTAACCCTCTCAAATATCGGAAAATTTTGGTTTTTTTCGTTGACGGGTGAAAGGCGGCTGAGTATTATCTGCCCCGCTTCACAAACACGGCGACAGCGGTTTGGAAGGCGATCAGGCTCCACCGCCCCGACCCTCGGGTTGAAAGGCGGGCATTTAAAGCTACCCTGCAAGAGGGCAGCGGCGGTGCACAAGGCGCCCGTAGCTCAGCTGGATAGAGCATCCGCCTTCTAAGCGGATGGTCGCAGGTTCGAGTCCTGCCGGGCGTGCCATCGATGTGGCCTGGTCAGAATGAAGCATGTAGTAATGGTGGGCGTAGCTCAGTTGGTAGAGCACAGGATTGTGACTCCTGTTGTCGTGGGTTCGATCCCCATCGTCCACCCCATCTTCCAGACGACGCCGGACTCAGGGTTCGGCGTCGTTGTTTTGGGGTTATGTTCTGCGGACGTGGTGGAATTGGTAGACACACCAGATTTAGGTTCTGGCGCCGCAAGGTGTGAGAGTTCGAGTCTCTCCGTCCGCACCATCTTTTTGTAGTCTCTCCGCAATCTCTTTGTTACTCCTGTCTGGCGAGTCGCTGGGGTCCGCTTTTGCGGGCGACGCCGACTCCTGAATGGTTTGGCGGGCCACGACGCGGCCGGGTGATGACTTATCGCGAGCAAGGGAATAGAATGTCGTCCCTTTAGAATTCGTCCATCACATACCGTCTGTACTAACGAGGACTCTCCATGCAAGTTTCGGTTGAAACCATCTCCGGCCTTGAGCGCCGCATGACTGTTGGCATTCCTGCCGAGCGCATCGAAAACGAAGTGAACAAGCGTCTGCAGCAGACCGCCAGCCGTGCTCGCGTTGATGGTTTCCGCCCCGGCAAGGTGCCGATGAGCGTCATCAAGAAGCGTTTCGGGGGTTCGGCTCGCCAGGAGGTCATTGGTGAGGTGATCCAGTCCTCCTTCTATGAAGCCATCATGCAGGAAAAGCTTAACCCGGCCGGCGCGCCGAGCGTCGAGCCCAAGCAGCTCGAGGAAGGCAAGGACTTCGAATACATCGCTACCTTCGAAGTTTACCCCGAGGTTGCGCTGGGTGATTTCGCACAGATTTCCGTCGAACGTCTGGATTCCGAAGTGACCGAGGAAGACCTGGACAAGATGCTGGAAATTCTGCGCAAGCAGAACACCCAGTTCGAGGTTGTCGAGCGTGCAGCGCAGAACGAAGACCAGCTGACAGTCGATTTCACCGGACGCATCGATGGTGAAGCCTTCCAGGGCGGCACCGCCAGCAACACCCAGCTGGTACTGGGTTCCGGCCGCATGATTCCGGGCTTCGAGGAAGGCCTGGTCGGCGCCAAGGCTGGCGAGTCGCGCACCCTCAAGGTTACCTTCCCCGAGGATTATCAGAACCTGGAGCTGGCCGGCAAGGCCGCCGAGTTCGAAGTCGTGGTTCACAGCGTTGCGGCCCCGGTTCTGCCTGAGCTGAACGAGGACTTTTTCGCTAAATTCGGCGTTGAAGCCGGCACCCTCGAGGACTTCCGCGCCGAGGTTCGCAAGAACATGGAGCGTGAACTGCGTCAGGCGATCAAGGGTAAGGTCAAGTCCCAGGTAATGGACGGTCTGCTCGCTACCAACAGCGTGGACGTGCCAAAGGCCCTGGTCAGCAGCGAAATCGATCGCTTGCGCGCCCAGGCAGTACAGCAGTTCGGTGGTGCCAGCATCAAACCTGAGCAACTGCCCGCCGAACTGTTCGAAGAGCAGGCCAAGCGTCGCGTCAGTCTGGGCCTGATCGTTGCCGAGGTCGTAAAGCAGAACGACATCAAGCCGGATAACGATCGCGTACGCAGCATGGTCGAAGAATTGGCCTCCGCCTATCAGGAGCCGCAGCAGGTCATCAACTGGTACTACCAGAACGAACAGCAACTTGCGGAAATTCAGTCGGTTGTGCTGGAAGAGCAAGTGGTGGATACTGTTCTTCAGAAGGCTCAGGTGACTGATAAAAAAGTCAGCTACGAAGATGCCGTCAAGCCCGCTCAGCCGGCTGGTGTGCAGAGTGGCGAGGCGGAAAGCAGCGCTGACGAGTAATCTCGTCGCCAATCTTTGCAGATGCGTGAGCCAGCCCTCGGGCTGGCTCACGCGTTTCTGCGACAGGCTAAATCGGAGTGATGTCAATCCATGACCCAAAACATCTTTTCCCAGTATCCGCCAGACGTTAAGGCCGCCGGCGGCCTCGTGCCGATGGTCGTCGAGCAGTCCGCGCGGGGCGAGCGTTCCTACGACATCTATTCGCGCCTCCTCAAGGAGCGCGTGATCTTCCTTGTGGGTCAGGTGGAAGATTACATGGCGAACCTGGTGGTTGCGCAGCTGTTGTTCCTCGAGTCGGAAAACCCCGACAAGGACATTCATCTGTATATCAATTCCCCGGGTGGCTCGGTTACCGCGGGTCTGGCGATTTACGACACCATGCAGTTCATCAAGCCGAACGTTAGCACTCTGTGCATCGGCCAGGCCTGCAGTATGGGCGCCTTCCTGCTGGCAGGCGGCGAGCCGGGCAAGCGGTTCTGCCTTCCCCATGCGCGCCTGATGATCCATCAGCCGCTGGGCGGCTTCCAGGGCCAGGCGTCGGACATCGAGATTCATGCCCGCGAGATTCTGTTCATTCGTGAAAGGCTGAACAAGATCATGTCCCATCACACAGGCCAGCCGCTTGATGTGATTGCCCGTGACACCGATCGGGATCGCTTCATGAGTGGTGCCGAAGCCGTGGAATACGGTCTTATCGACCGGGTTCTCGAGAGCCGGGAACTCGCCAGCTGATTTCGCCATACATTTAATTTCTCCAGGGTCCGGACGCTGGTTCGGCCCCGCCAGGTTCCGCTTTCCTCACCGGATTGCCGGTATGCGTTGACTGGTTCGCGCTTGCAAACTGCGGCAGATGGCTGCATCTTTAGTCCATAGCGTGTTCCGTGAGTAGGGGTTTTCGATGACAGATATGACTGGGAAGGGCGACGACAACGGCAAGCTGCTGTATTGCTCCTTCTGCGGCAAGAGCCAGCATGAAGTGCGCAAGCTGATTGCCGGCCCCTCCGTGTTCATTTGTGACGAGTGCGTTGACCTGTGCAACGACATCATTCGTGAGGAAGTGCAGGAAAGCCAGGCGGAAAGCAGCAGCCACAAGCTGCCTTCGCCCAAAGAGATCAGTGCGATCCTCGATCAGTACGTGATCGGGCAGTTGCGCGCGAAGAAAATTCTGTCCGTTGCTGTTTACAACCACTATAAGCGGTTGAATCAGCGTGAAGGCAAGGACGACGTAGAGCTGGGCAAGAGCAACATCCTCGTCATCGGTCCGACCGGTTCGGGTAAGACGCTTCTGGCAGAAACCCTGGCGCGCCTGTTGAACGTCCCCTTCACCATCGCTGACGCGACTACGCTGACCGAAGCCGGTTACGTGGGCGAGGACGTGGAAAACATCATTCAGAAGCTGCTGCAAAAGTGCGATTACGATGTCGAGAAAGCCCAGATGGGGATTGTCTACATCGACGAGATCGACAAGATTTCACGCAAGTCCGACAACCCGTCCATAACCCGTGACGTATCGGGTGAGGGCGTCCAGCAGGCTCTGCTCAAGCTTATTGAAGGAACGGTTGCTTCGGTGCCGCCGCAGGGCGGACGCAAACATCCGCAGCAGGAGTTCCTGCAGGTCGATACCCGCAATATTCTGTTCATCTGCGGGGGGGCCTTTGCAGGACTGGAAAAGGTGATTCGTGATCGTTCCGAGAAGAGCGGTATCGGGTTCAGTGCCGCCGTCCGCAGCAAGGACGAGGGTAAGAAGGTCGGTGAGGCGTTGAAGGACGTCGAGCCGGAGGATCTGGTGCGCTTCGGTCTGATCCCTGAATTCGTTGGCCGCCTTCCGGTCATTGCGACCCTGGACGAGTTGGACGAAGAAGCTTTGATCCAGATCCTGACAGAGCCCAAGAACTCGCTGACCAAGCAGTATGGCCGGTTGTTCGAAATGGAAGGAGTCGAACTCGAGTTTCGCACTGACGCACTGCGTGCTATCGCCAAGCGCGCGCTTGAGCGCAAGACAGGTGCTCGCGGGCTGCGGTCGATTCTGGAGAACGTTCTTCTCGACACCATGTACGAGATACCCTCGGCCGAGCACGTCAGCAAGGTCGTGATCGATGAGAACGTGATCAGCGGCGAGGCCAAGCCCTTGTTGATTTACGAATCTACCGACAAGCCATCAAAAGCCATGCCGGACGACTGATTCGGCTGGTTAATCGTGCAAAGCCGCCGCGCCTCTGGGTGCGGCGGCTGTCATAGTTTTTCTACGCCTTCGGCGCGCGCTGTTACACCGCTTTGTATTGCAGTTTGTGAAGCGGCTTGTTTTTTTGTTCTGCTGCCCCCATCTTAGATTTCAGAACACTCATTCCGGATGAAGCCTGGCTTCGTCCCCCTGCCTGCGAGCCTCTGCCATGACGACTCTGAATCAATTTCCGTTATTGCCACTGCGCGACGTGGTGGTGTACCCGCACATGGTCATCCCGCTGTTCGTAGGACGCGAGAAATCCATCGAAGCACTTGAGGTGGCGATGGCCGGCAGCAAACAGGTGCTGCTGGTAGCCCAGCGTGATCCTGCTGACGACGACCCGACTCGTGCCCAGCTGTACTCGCTGGGCACGGTGGCAACCATCCTGCAGTTGCTCAAGTTGCCGGACGGCACGGTCAAGGTGCTGGTCGAGGGCGAGCAAAGGGCTCGCATCGAGGCGATCGAAGAGCTTGAAGGTTATCAGCAAGCCTCGGCCGAACTGCTCCCGGAAGCCCCGCTCGACTCGCGTGAGGCCGAGGTTCTGGTGCGCAGCCTGATGAGTCAGTTCGAGCAGTTCGTACAGCTCGGCAAGAAGGTTCCCAGCGAGGTGGTGTCTTCGCTCTCCAGCATCGACGACCCAAGTCGTCTGGTCGACACCATGACCGCCCACCTGACGCTCAAGCTCGAGCAGAAGCAGGCCATCCTCGAGATTCTGCCGCTGCGCGAAAGGGTCGAGCATGTGATGGGCGTGATCGATGGCGAGATCGATCTGTTGCAGGTCGAGAAGCGTATCCGTGGCCGGGTCAAGAAGCAGATGGAGCGGAGTCAGCGCGAGTACTATCTCAACGAGCAGATGAAAGCCATCCAGAAGGAGATGGGCAGCCTGGAGGACGGCAACAACGAGCTCGACGCTATCCAGAAGAAGATCGACGATGCCGGTATGACCAAGGAAGCCCATGCCAAGGCGACTGCCGAGCTGAACAAGCTGAAGATGATGTCTCCAATGTCGGCCGAGGCCACCGTGGTGCGCTCGTACATCGACTGGCTCACCAACGTACCGTGGAAGAAGGCCAGCAAGGTTCGACATGATCTGAAGCGCGCCCAGGAGGTCCTGGAGGCCGATCATTACGGGCTCGAAGAGGTCAAGGAGCGAATTATCGAATACCTGGCGGTACAGATGCGCGTGCGCAAGCTCAAGGGCCCTGTGCTGTGCCTGGTCGGCCCGCCCGGTGTCGGCAAGACCTCCCTCGGCGAATCGCTTGCCCGGGCGACCAATCGCGAATTCGTGCGTATGGCTCTGGGCGGCGTGCGCGACGAAGCGGAGATCCGTGGTCACCGACGGACCTACATCGGCTCGCTGCCCGGCAAGTTGATTCAGAAGATGACCAAGGCGGGTGTGAAGAACCCCCTGTTCTTGCTCGACGAGATCGACAAGATGGGCCAGGACATGCGCGGCGATCCGTCCTCGGCATTGCTGGAAGTGCTCGATCCCGAGCAGAACCACGCGTTCAATGACCATTACCTGGAAGTCGATTACGACCTGTCTGACGTGATGTTCATCTGTACCTCGAACTCGATGAATATCCCGGCGCCGCTACTCGACCGCATGGAGGTCATTCGTATCCCCGGTTACACCGAGGACGAGAAGATCAATATCGCCGAGCGCTACCTGATACCCAAGCAGATTCGGAACAACGGACTCAAGGAAAACGAACTGAGCTTCACCGTGGAGTCTCTGCGCGACATCATTCGCTATTACACTCGCGAGTCGGGTGTGCGTGGATTGGAGCGGCAGATCGCCAAGATCTGTCGAAAGGTCGTTCGCGAACACGCTTTGGAACAGAAGGGGCGTGGCAAGGGCAAGGCGACCGTAGCACCCAGCGTGGTGCTCGATGGTGACAAGGTCGAACATTACCTTGGCGTGCGCAAGTTCAAATACGGTCTGGCCGAGGAGGCTGACCAGATCGGTCAGGTGACGGGGCTGGCCTGGACTCAGGTCGGTGGCGAACTGTTGAGCCTCGAAGCGGTGGTAGTACCCGGAAAGGGCCGCCAGATCAAGACCGGCTCGCTTGGTGATGTCATGCAGGAGTCGATCAGCGCAGCGCTCACCGTCGTCCGTAGCCGTGCCGCGAGCCTGGGTATTCCCGCCGACTTCCACGAGAAGAATGACATCCATATCCACGTGCCGGAAGGTGCCACGCCGAAGGATGGCCCCAGCGCCGGTATTGGCATGTGTACGGCGCTGGTGTCCGCGCTCTGTCGTATCCCGGTGCGTGCGGAGGTCGCCATGACTGGCGAAATCACCCTGCGCGGTCAGGTATTACCCATTGGCGGGCTCAAGGAAAAGCTGCTTGCGGCGCACCGCGGCGGCATCCGCACCGTAGTGATTCCCCACGATAACGTGCGGGATCTAAAGGAGATTCCGGAGAACATCAAGAAGGACCTCGAGATCCGTCCGGTGAAGTGGATCGACGAAGTTCTCGAAATTGCGCTGCAATACATGCCAGAACCCCTGCAGGAAGGGGTTGAAGAGATGGTTGCAAAGGATGACAATCGTGATGCTGATGGCAAGGAGCGCATCAGCACGCATTGAGTGTACTGAAGACCGGCTGGCTGCGGGCTCTGGAGGGGGTTCGTCGGTCAGCCGTGATATCACAAGCATTCCTTGACACGGTTTTTGGGCGCTTGCTATAAAGCGTGCTTCGACCTACGCGGGTTTGCTGACTGGCCACGGCTCTGCTCAACCACAAGCTTACATAACGACTAACAACTCATTGAAATTTCATAAGGGGACTTAGAGTGAACAAGTCTGAACTGATTGATGCGATCGCCGCATCCGCCGATATTCCTAAAGCTGCTGCCGGTCGTGCTCTTGACGCCGTCATCGAGTCCGTAACTGGTGCGCTGAAGGCTGGCGACTCGGTTGTTCTGGTAGGTTTTGGTACTTTCGCCGTCAAGGAGCGCGCCGCTCGCACCGGCCGCAACCCGCAAACTGGTGACCCGATCGAAATCAGTGCTGCCAAGATCCCCGGCTTCAAGGCTGGCAAGGCACTCAAGGACGCCGTCAACTAAGCGCGTCCGCAACTGATGCATACCGCGCAACTGTGACGGTATGCATGGGAACCCTGGCCGGCGTCATGAGCCTGCCTAGAGCTCACCGTTGATTGCCGCGGTTCCGTCAGTTTCCGAAAAGGCGCATCGTTAAGAGATGCGCCTTTTTTGTTTGCGCAGGGCCCTGTCGGCCCCCGCGCTTCGGTAAGGCAGCCAGGGCACGCAGCTGGCGAAGAACAAGGTCTTTGGGGGCATGATGCTGCAAAAAATGAGGGACAACGCGCAAAGCTGGGTCGCCAAGGTGATCGTTGGCGTCATCGTGCTGATCTTTGCGCTCACCGGATGGGAGTCCATCAGTCGTTTCACCAGCAACGAGCAGACGGCGGCGGAGGTCAACGGGACCGTGATCAGCCGAATGGAGCTCGAGCAGGCCGTGTCCCTGCAGCGTCGCCAGCTGATTCAGCAGTTGCGTCAGATGGGTAACGACAATTTCGACCCGAGCATGATCGATGACAACCTGTTGCGCGCCTCGGTCCTCGACGGTCTGATCGAACGAGCCATTCTCCTGCAGGGCGCCGAGGACGCCCGTCTTCGCGTTTCCGAAGCGATGATCGACCAGCTGATTCTCGGTACCCCGGACTTTCAGGTAAATGGCCAGTTCGACGCGGGACGCTTCGACGTGGTCATCCGCAACATGGGATTACCGTCACGAATGGCATTTCGTGACCTGGTTCGTCAGGAGCTGCTCATCGCCCAGTTCCGCAATGCCTTCGAAGCCACTGCCTTTGCCACCCCTGCCGAGCGTTTGATGCTGGCGAGACTGGAAACTCAGACCCGCGATTTTGCGGTAATCGAGATTCCGGCGCAGCATGAGGCGGTCGAGGTGGCGGAAGAGGAGATTCGCGAGTACTACGAGACCAATCTGCAGCAGTTCATGTCTCCAGAGCAGGTCGTGATCGAATCGATAACGCTGTCCCGTAGTGCCTTCTTCGATCAGGTGACCGTCGAGGACAGCGCTGTCGAGGCCCTCTACCAGCGCGAGATCGGCAACCTTGCCGAGCAGCGCCGCGCCGCACATATTCTTCTCGAGGCGGATGGTGAGGACGCTGAGGTGCTGGCTCGAGCCCAGGCTCTGCGTGAGCGGATCATTGGTGGCGAAGACTTCGCCGAGGTGGCCCGCGAAGCATCTGAAGATCCAGGGAGCGCGAGTCGTGGCGGTGATCTGGGCTTTACGCCGCGCGGCAGCTTCGACCCAGATTTCGAGGAAGCCCTGTTCGCACTGCAGGAAGGGGAAGTGTCCGAGCCCGTTCGGACCAGCTACGGTTACCATCTCATCAAGCTGACCGCGCTGCAGGCACCCGACCTCCCACCTCTGGAAGAGATGCGGGAGAACCTGGAACAGGAACTCAAGGCAGAGCTGGTCGAGCGTCGCTTCGTCGAGGCTACCCAGGAGCTGGCGAATCTGGTCTACGAGTCGGAAGATCTGCAGCGGCCTGCCGAGGCCATGGATCTGGAAATCGAAGTACACGGGCCGGTCGAGCGCTCGGGCGGTGAGGGGCTCACCAGCAACCCGCGGGTGATGATGGCTGCTTTTGACGAGGAAGTTCTGGTCGATGGCCGCAACAGCCAATTGCTCGAGCTGGATGCCGACACCGTAGTTGCGATCCGGGTCCGGGAACATCAGCGGCCGCAGCAGTTGACCCTCGACCAGGCGAGCGCCGAAATCACTGACATTCTGCAGTACCGCAAGGCCACCGAGCGCGCCGAGGCTGCCGCTGTCGAGGCGATCGAACGCATTCGCAGCGGTGCCGAGGCGCCGCAGGACGTTGCCGCATCGCTGGGTCAATCATGGACAGAATACGAGGCTGTAAGCCGTTCTAGCAACGAGCTGCCGCCAGCGCTGCTGCGTAGCGTTTTCGCCATGCCCAGACCGTCCGCAGGCGTCGTCTACGGTCAGTTCCGTCAGCCTGACGGTGGTCGCTGGGTAGTTGAACTGCGCGGCGTGGCCACACCCCAGGATGTGGAAGCTCAGGCTGAGTCGCCGATGTTTGCGCAGTTCATCGCGGGGCAGACTGGTGAACAGGACTTCAATGCGGTGCAGGAGCGCCTGCGTCAGGACGCCGATATCGAACGATTCTGATCTGATCGGTAGCAAACAAAAAAGCCGCATCCCAGGATGCGGCTTTTTTGTGGCCCAATGGGCGAGATTACTCTTCCAGGTTGCCCATGGCGGTAATGTTGAAGCCACCGTCGACATACATGATCTCGCCGGAAACGCCGGAGGCCAGATCGGAGCAGAGGAAAGCACCAACGTTGCCCACTTCATCGATGGTGACATTGCGGCGTAGCGGGGTCTGACGCTCGTTGTGCGACAGCATCTTGCGGAAGCTCTTGATGCCGGAGGCGGCCAGCGTACGGATCGGACCAGCAGAAATCGCATTCACGCGGGTGCCCTCCGGGCCAAGGCTGGTCGCCAGGTAACGGACACCGGCTTCCAGGCTGGCCTTGGCCATGCCCATCACGTTGTAGTTCGGCATGGTGCGCTCGGCGCCCAGGTAGGACAGGGTCAGCAAGCTGCCATTACGTCCCTTCATGAGTTCGCGGCCGGCCTTGGCCAGGGCGACGAAACTGTAGGCACTGATGTCGTGGGCGATCCGGAAGCCTTCGCGAGTGGTCACCTCGGTAAAGTCGCCGTCAAGCTGATCGCCGGGCGCGAAGCCCACCGAATGCACGATGCAATCCAGACCATCCCATTTCTGAGCCAGCTGGGTGAAGACCTGCTCGATTTCAGCGTCACTTGCGACGTCGCAGGGGAAGCACAGTTCGGGCGAGGAGCCCCACTCGGCGGCGAAGCCCTCGACACGACCCTTGAGCTTCTCATTCTGGTAGGTGAAGGCGAGCTCGGCTCCCTCCCTGTGCATCGCCGCGGCGATACCCGAGGCGATGGACAATTTGCTGGCCACGCCAACGATGAGTACGCGCTTTCCGGTTAGAAATCCCATGCTTGCTTTCCTGTTGTTTTACCAAAGGCCTTCAGGCCATGTTTTGCGTTATCGGCTCGGCGAAAGCTGCTTCGAGCAACTGACGAGTATAGTCCTGTTGTGGTGAAGCAAAAATTTCCCGCGCCGGGCCCTGTTCGATTACCTTACCCTGCCGGACCACCATCAGCTGGTGGCTCAGCACCCGCACCACCGCCAGGTCATGGCTGATGAATAGGTAGCTCAGGTTGTATTTGCGTTGCAGCTCCCGCAGCAGCTCGACCACCTGACTCTGCACCGTTCGGTCGAGCGCAGAGGTAGGCTCATCCAGCAGAATCAGCGATGGCTTCAGTACCAGCGCGCGGGCGATGGCTATGCGCTGTCGCTGGCCGCCGGAGAACTCGTGCGGATAGCGGTTGCGGCTCTCCGGGTCCAGCCCGACCTCGCGCAGAGCCTGAATGACCATCTGCTCGCGTTCCGCTACGGTACCGATCCGGTGAATTTCCAGCCCTTCACTAATGATCTGCGCCACCGACATCCGCGGGCTCAGGCTGCCGAAAGGATCCTGGAAAACCACCTGCAGCTGCCTGCGGAGCGGGCGAACCGCCTTCTGGCTGAGTCCGTCGATCCGCTCGCCCTCACATTCGATCAGCCCCTGGCTCTCGATCAGTCGGAGCAGGGCCATCCCGAGCGTGGTCTTGCCCGAGCCGCTTTCACCAACGATTCCAAGCGTCTGCCCGCGCTGCAGGCTGAAGCTCGCACCGTCGACCGCCTTGACGTGATCGACCGTGCGCTTGAATACACCCTTTTTGATCGGGAACCAGACCCGCAGGTCCTCCGCCCGCATCACCACCGGGGCGTCCCCCTTGGCGGGTACCGGTTCGCCCGATGGATCGGCAGCCAACAGCTGCCGGGTGTATTCATGCTGCGGTCGGGTAAACAGTTCGCGGCATTCGTTTTCTTCGACGACGCGACCCTGATACATGACACATACCCGGTGGGCGATCTTGCGCACCAGGTTCAGGTCATGGCTGATCAGTAGCAGGGCCATGCCGAGCTTTTCCTGCAGTGAGCGCAGCAGCTCGAGAATTCGTTGTTGTACGGTCACGTCCAGAGCCGTGGTCGGCTCGTCGGCGATCAGCAGCTCCGGCTCGTTGGCGAGCGCCATAGCGATCATCACGCGTTGGCGCTGGCCCCCCGACAGTTCATGGGGGAAGGCGCCGAGTCGCTTGGCCGGTTCGGGAATGCCCACCAGTTCCAGCAACTCCAGCGTGCGTGCGCGGGCGTCGGTCTTGCTGAGTCCCTTGTGCAGGAAAAGCACTTCGTTGATCTGCCGTTCCACCGTATGCAGCGGATTGAGCGAGGACATGGGCTCCTGGAAGATCATCGAGATCCTGTTGCCGCGCACCTGGCGCAGCCGGCTTTCGCCAGCGCTCAGCAGATCTTCACCCTTGTACAGAATGCGCCCGGTCGGGTGACGTGCAGTCGGATAGGGCAGCAACCTGAGTATCGAATGGGCCGTCACCGACTTGCCTGAGCCGCTTTCACCGACCAGTGCCAGGGTTTGCCCCGGGCGGATGTCCAGGCTGACCTGCCGCACTGCCAGAGATTCGCCGCCTTCTCCGGAGAAGGCGACGCTGAGATCTTCAATGCGAATCAGGGGTTGTTCGGACATGTCACTTCCTCGGGTCGAAGGCATCGCGCAGCGCCTCGCCAATGAATACCAGCAGGGTCAGCATCAACGACAGCACGACGAAGGCAGTGATGCCCAGCCAGGGTGCCTGCAAATTGGCCTTGCCCTGGGCGATCAGCTCACCGAGTGAGGGCGAGCCGGCCGGAAGCCCGAAGCCCAGGAAATCAAGCGATGTGAGGGTAATGACCCCGCCGGTAAGAATGAACGGGAAGAAGGTCAGGGTGGCGACCATCGCGTTCGGCAGGATATGTCGAAACATGATCGACCCGTTGCCGGCACCAAGGGCGCGCGCCGCGCGGACGTATTCGAGGTTTCGCCCACGGAGGAACTCGGCGCGCACTACATCCACCAGAGACATCCAGGAAAACAGCAGCATGATGCCCAGCAGCCACCAGAAGTTCGGCTGGACGAAGCTGGCCAGAATAATCAGTAGGTAGAGCACCGGTAGACCCGACCAGACCTCGATGAATCGCTGTCCGATCAAATCGATGCGGCCTCCGTAGAAGCCCTGAATGGCGCCTGCCACCACGCCGATAATGGAGCTGATCACGGTCAGGGTCAAAGCGAACAGGACGGATATCCGAAAGCCGTAAATCACACGCGCGAGTACGTCCCGCGCCTGATCATCGGTACCCAGCCAGTTGTCCCGGGACGGCGGCGCCGGTGCAGGCACGTCCAGGTCGTAGTTGATGGTGGAGTAGTTGTAGGGAATCAGCGGCCAGATCATCCAGCCGTTTCCTTCCGATTCGATCAGGTCGCGTATGTAGGGGCTACGGTAATCCGCCTCGATGGGGAACTCCCCGCCGAATTCGGTTTCTGCGTAGCGCTTGAATACCGGTACGTAGAAATCGCCCTGGTACCTGACCAGCAGTGGCTTGTCGTTGGAGATCACTTCCGCCCCAAGGCTCAGCACGAACAGCACGAGGAAGATATGCAGTGACCACCAGCCCCGCCGATTGGCCTTGAAGCGGGCGAAGCGTCGACGGTTGAGGGGAGAGAGCTGAAAGCGACCCATGTTCAGCCCTCCCTGCTTTCGAAGTCGATGCGCGGATCGACCAGGGTGTAGGTTATGTCGCCGATGAGCTTCACGACCAGGCCGAGCAGGGTGAATATGTACAGCGTGCCGAACATTACCGGGTAGTCACGGTTGATGGCTGCTTCGAAGCCCAGCAATCCCAGCCCGTCGAGGGAGAAGATAACCTCGATCAGCAGCGCCCCTGTGAAGAACACGCTGATCAGCGCAGAGGGGAACCCAGCGATGATCAGCAGCATTGCGTTGCGGAACACGTGACCATACAGCACACGGTTTTCCGACAGCCCCTTGGCGCGCGCCGTGGTGACGTATTGCTTGCCGATTTCATCGAGGAAGCAGTTTTTGGTCAGCATTGTCAGCGTGGCGAAGCTGCCGATGACCATCGCTGTGATGGGGAGCACCAGGTGCCAGAAATAGTCGAGAATCTTGCCCCAGGTGGAAAGCTCTTCCCAGTTATTGGAGGTGAGCCCGCGCAGGGGAAACCAGTCGAAGTAGCTACCGCCGGCGAAAAGCACGATCAGCAGAATCGCCAGCAGAAAGCCCGGGATCGCATATCCGACGATGATCAGCGAGCTTGTCCAGACGTCGAAAGGGGAGCCGTGTCGAATGGCCTTGCGGATGCCCAGAGGGATCGAGATCAGATAGGTGATAAGCGTGGTCCATAGCCCGAGCGAGATGGACACCGGCATCTTTTCCAGAATCAGATCGATCACGCTCGCATCACGGAAGAAGCTGTCCCCGAAGTCGAAGGTCAGATAGCCGCGAATCATCAGCCAGAAGCGCTCATGGGCAGGCTTGTCGAACCCGTACATGCGTTCGATTTCCGCGATGATCTCCGGATCCAGCCCCTGGGCGCCACGGTAGCTGCTGCCGCTCGCGACCTCACCCTGAGCGCTTCCGGAAATCCGCGACGTTGCCCCTTCGAAGCCCTCGAGGTTTGCGATCATCTGCTCGACTGGTCCGCCCGGCGCGGCCTGGATGATCAGGAAGTTGATCAGCAGAATACCGAACAGGGTCGGAACTATCAGCAGTAGACGACGAACGATGTAAGCAAGCATCTATTCAGCTTCCGTGCCGGATTCCGCGGTGTCGGCCGGCTCTTCGATCAGAACTGGCAGACTGCGTGCGCCGGGTTTGCTCTCATCTACCCACCAGGTATCGAGCCCCAGATCGTAGCGCGGCGATATAGCAGGATGGGCAAACCTGTTCCAATAGGCGACTCGGTAAACGTTGGTATGAAAGTTTGGCACCACCAGATGCTCGGCACGCAGCACACGGTCCAGCGCACGGGTGTGGTTGACCAGCGACTCGCGACTGTCGGCCTGAATCAGGCCCTCTACGAGGGCATCTATCGCCGGGTCACGCAGGCCCATCAGGTTGCGGCTGCCAGGATTGTCGGCACTGGAGGAATGCCAGTATTCGCGCTGCTCGTTCCCCGGGGAGTTGGATTGGCCGAAGCCGGTCACCACCATGTCGAAATCCCTTGAACGAAGGCGGTTGATGTACTGGGAGACATCGATCCGACGCAGATTCATCTCGATGCCGAGGGACGCCAGATTCCGTTTGTATGGCAGCAGAATGCGCTCGAAATCCGCCTGTACCAGCAGGAATTCGAAACTCAGATGCTCACCGTCTTCGTTGACCAGACGGTCGTTCTCGATGCGCCAGCCGGCCTCCTGAAGCAGCGCATAGGCCTGGCGCATCTGTTGGCGGACATTGCCGGTGCCGTCGGTGGTCGGCGGTACGTAGGCCTCTTCGAAGACCTCGGGCGGAAGCTGGTCACGCAGCGGTTCGAGCAGCGCAAGTTCGGCCTCGCTCGGCAGGCCGCTGGCAGCCAGCTCGGAGTTGCCGAAATAGCTCGAGCTGCGCTTGTAGGCATTGTGAAACAGGCGCGCGTTGGCCCATTCGAAATCGTAAAGCAGACTCAGGGCCTTGCGCACGCGCCGGTCCTGAAAATGAGGGCGGCGCTGATTGAATACAAAGCCCTGCATCCCCTGGGTATTGAGGTTGGGTATCTCTTCCTTGACGATACGCCCATCCCGCAGTGCAGGGCTTTCGTAACCGACAGCCCAGTTTCTGGCGCTGACCTCCTGGTTGAAGTCGAATTGCCCGGCCTTGAACGCTTCGAGCGCTACGCCGGTGTCTCGGTAATAGTCGATCACGATCCGGTCGAAGTTGTAGAAGCCGCGATGCGCGGGTACATCGGCGCCCCAGTAGTCGGGCACGCGCTCGTACGTTATGGTGCGACCGGGACGGACGCTGGCGACGCGATAGGGCCCGCTGCCAACCGGAGGTTCCAGGCCGGTACGGGTGAAATCGCGCCCTTCCCAATAGTGCTGGGGCAGGACAGGCAGTTGACCCAGTACCAGTGCCAGCTCGCGGTTCTGTCCATGGTGGAAGCGAAACAGCACGCTATGCTCGGTTTCGGCGACTACGTCCTTAACATCGGCGTAGTAGGCTCGGTAAAAGGGGCTGCCCTTCTCGATAAGGGTATTGAAGGTAAAGACCACATCCCGGGCAGTGATCGGCTCGCCGTCGTGAAAACGCCCCTCTGGACGAAGATGAAAGCGTACCCAGGTATTGTCCTCGGCCCGCTCTATGCGCTCGGCCAGCAGACCGTATTCGGTGAAGGGTTCGTCCAGCGCGTGAAAGGTCAGTGTGTCGTAAAGCAGGCCGAGCCGATCGGCAGCCGTGCCGCGACTGATGAAGGGATTCAGCGAGTCGAAGCTACCGAAGCCGGATAGTCTCATAGTGCCCCCCTTGGGGGCATCCGGGTTCACGTATTCGAAATGCGTGAAATCTGCCGGATACTTCGGTGGTTCACCATAAAGGGTCAGGGCATGCTGGCCGGGGGCCGCGCCGGCAAGGGCGGCGAACAACAGCGCGCAGCCGGCACAAAGCGTTCTCGTCAATTGATGCATCGTTGGCCTTCGCGTCTTTATCTTATTGAAGGATCGATCCACCAGCTGCGAATCGATAGCGAATAGGGCGGAGTCGCAGCATTTTGCAACCACGATCGATGTGCTATGCGGTGGTAGTTTATATACCAGTTCGGAATTGTATAGTGCTCCCACAGTAACACCCTATCCAGCGCCTGGGTCGCAGCGACCTGTTGTGACCGGTTGGTCGCACTCAGCAGGTGCTCGATCATCTGGTCGACGACCGGGTTGGCGACGCCGGCATAGTTGCGGCTGCCGCGAACGTCACGCTGGCTGGAATGAAAATATCCGTGCTGCTCCATGCCGGGTGACAACCCTTGGGGAAGGGTGGCAAGAATCATGTCGTAATCAAATTGATCGAGGCGGGCACGATACTGAGCGCGGTCGACCGTGCGAATCCGCATATCAATGCCCAGGCGTGCAAGGTTGGTTCGGTAAGGCTGGAGGATGCGCTCAAGACTCGGATTGACCAGCAGCACCTCGAACACCAGGGGCGCGCCACGCTTGTTTTCCAGGCGCCCCCTGCGCAGGCTCCATCCCGCCTCGGCGAACAGCTCGACTGCCTCACGCAACGTTTCCCGAGGAATGCCGCGGCCATCGGTCACCGGCAGGCGGAAAGGCTCGCGGAACAATTCCGGACGCAGGGCGTCTCGATAGGGTTCGAGGTAAAGGAATTCCTGACCCTGGGGGACTCCCTCGGCGCTGAACGGACTATTGGGGAAGTAGCTCTGTGATCTTTCATAGGCATCGTAGAAGAGTACCCGGTTGGACCATTCGAAATCGAACAGCAGGCCGAGCGCCTCCCGTACCCGGCGGTCGTCGAAGGGCGCGCGCCGGGTATTGAAGAACAGTGCCTGGGTCGAGCTGGGGATCTGGTGCGGTATCGCCCGCTGAAGTACCGCTCCGCTGCGTACGGCCGGGAAGTCATAGGCGTTTGCCCAGTTGCTGGCCTTGTGGTCGAAGTAAATGTCGAACTCGCCTGCCTTGAATGCTTCGAAGGCGACATTGTTATCACGATAGAACTCCACCTCCAGTCGGTCGACGTTGTATTTGCCGCGATTGATCGGCAAGTCCCGTCCCCACCAGTTTTCGACCCTTTCAAAGGTCAGCCGTCGGCCGGGCCGCACTTCGGTGATACGGTAGGGACCACTGTTCAGTCCCGGCTCGAAGGTGGTTTCGCCGAAGCTGCGGTCCCGCCAGTAATGTTCCGGCAACACCGGCAGCTCGCTCAGGCGCAGAATCAATACCGGATTGTCGCTGCGGCTGAAGATGAAACGAATGCGATGCTCGCCGAGAATGTCCACACGCTCGATGTCCTGAAGCATCGAGCGGTAATTGGGGTGTCCCTGCTTGCTCAGTAATTCATAGGAGAAAGCGACATCCCGCGCGGTAATCGGCTTGCCATCGTGAAAGCGTGCCTCAGTGCGCAGATTGAATACCACCCAGCTGCGGTCGTCGGAAAACTCCAGCGTTTCGGCGATCAGACCGTAAGCCGAGTAGGGCTCGTCCCCGGATGGGTCATAGATGCCGCTGCCAACCATCAGCGGCTCGTTGAGCTCGGTGATGCCGTAGTGCTGGAAATTCCCGGTATTGACCGGGCTGGTCCCCTTGAGTGTATAGGGGTTGAGCGTGTCGAATGTGCCGCTTCCCATCACTCGGAGGGTGCCGCCTCGCGGTGCGTCGGGATTGACGTAATCCAGATGGTCGAAGTCAGCCGGGTATTTCGGTTGCCCGTAGAGTGAATAGCCGTGCTGTTTGTAAATGGCTGCCTGGCTAAAGCCCGCTGACAGCGCGCAAGCGGCCAGAACAGCGAGGGCAGCGAAGTAATGACGCGTCATGGGTTGCCGTTTCATGAAGATCAGGCACCACGCTAACACCCCGGCGGCACCTAACGGAAGGTCAATGGATCTCTAGAGCACATGCAGTATCAATTGCTGACCAGGACGCAGGGTGGTACCGATACGGTTCCACTGGCGAATGTTGTCGACTTCGACCTGGTGGCGACGGGCAATACTGTAAAGAGAATCGCCAGTCTTGACCGTGTAGGTCACCTTGCGTCCGGCCGGCTCGCCCGCAGAGGCGCTCCGAACGGCAGGTCTGCTGGCCGTCACGCTGCGCTCTGCGGTGCTGCGGGCCGCAACCGTACCGCCTGCAGCCGGAGTACTCTGACTGGCGGCCAGGGTGTTGGTTCCGGGCATGCTGAGCTGCTGGCCGACACTGATATTTGCGCTGCTCAGGCCGTTATGCTCTTTGATGTTGTTCACGCTGACGCCATGCCGCCGGGCGATCGCCCAGAGGTTGTCACCCGGCTGGACCTTGTAGGTGAAATCCGCTGCGGCAATTGCACTCAGGCCGGCAGGCTCGGGGATGCCGTCACTCAGGCGCGGAATCATCAGGGTTTGACCGACGTGGATTGTATTGCCGGCTATGTCGTTGATCTGACGGATGTCGCTGACCGATAGCTGATAGCGTTTGGCGATTTGTGAAAGCGTGTCCCCGCGGCGAACGTTATAGCGGTGGTAATCGACCCGCTCGTTGGCCGGCAGCGCTGCCAGGGCAGCACTGAATTGCTCGGCGTTGGCCACCGGGACGAGAAGCTGGTACGGCCCGGTGGGTGCAGTGACGCGGCGCTTGAATGCCGGGTTCAAGTGCATGAACTCTTCGGTTGGTACGGCGGCCAGTTCGGCTGCCTTGTGCAGATCAAGCTGGGTGTCGACCGTCACTTCGACGAAATAGGGTTCGTCCAGAATCTCCGGCAGTACGGTGCCATACAGCCCGGGGCTTTCTATGATCTGCGCGAGGGCGAGTAGTTTGGGCACATAGTTCATGGTCTCCCGCGGTAGCTGCAGGTTCCAGTAGTCGGTCGGCAGCCCCAGGCTTTCGTTGCGCTTGATCGCACGGCCGACGCAGCCCTCTCCGCAGTTGTAGGCAGCGAGCGCCAGCAGCCAGTCGCCGTCGAACAGCTCGTTCAGTCGAGTGAGGTAATCGATGGCAGCCTGGGTGGAGGCGGTGACGTCCCGCCGCCCGTCGTACCACCAGTCCTGACGCAGCGAGTAGAGCTGTCCGGTCGACGGAATGAACTGCCATAGGCCGGCCGCGTGGGCGCTGGAGTAGGCCAGGGGGTTGTAGGAACTCTCCACGAAGGGAAGCAGTGCCAGCTCAAGGGGCATTCCCCTCGCATCCAGCTGCTCCACCACGTAATGCAGGTAACGTCGGGAGCGCTGCGAGGAGAGTTCGAAGTAGCGTGGCTGATGGGCAAACGCCAAGCGCTGTTGATCGATACGAGGGTTGTCGATCACCGCCGGATCAAGCATGAACCCCTGGCGGATGCGTGCCCACAGGGTATAGGGCTCACTGGGCGAGCCGGACGAAGGCTTGGCGCGTGGCCGCACCTGGCGTCCCGGGTTGACGGCAGGTACGGTGGACACGGCGCTGCGCTTCGCGCTGGGCGTGTCGGTTGAACGCGGCTCGGGAGTGGTCTGACAGGCTGCCACGGCAAGAAGGCCTAGCGCCAAAAGTCCGTTTCTGAGTGCGTCGGTCATCTTGTTCGCGACTGTCGAAAACATGATCGGGCCCGATAAAATTTGCCCGATTCTAGGGAGTGGACTGGCCAGGGTCAAGGAATTGGCGCCGTAATTGCTTAGATTGCGAAGTAATTACGGTCCGCAGTTCTGCATTCAGAAGCTATCCTTCCAGCTTCTTAAAACCGCAAAGGTATCCTCTCCGGGAGTCACCTCTCTGCCGGCATGGCTGCTTGCAGCGGCGACGACGGCAGGTTCGCTACAGCGTAGAAAGGGGTTGGTACGGCGTTCCAGTCCGATGGTAGTCGGGAGCGTCATGCGACCCGTAGCGCGCAGCTCATCAACCACTTCGGCACGGACCTTGATGTCGTCATTGTCCGGCTCCACAGCCCGGGCGAAGCGCAGATTGGCCTGGGTATATTCGTGCGCGCAGAGGACACTGGTCCTATCGGGCAGTGCGGCGAGGCGCCCCAGCGAGTCGTGCATCTGCTGAGCGGTGCCTTCGAACAGACGTCCGCAGCCGCCCGCAAACAGTGTATCCCCGCACAGTAGCCAGGGTTCCTCGGGATCATCATGGAAGAAGGCTACATGTCCTCGGGTGTGGCCGGGCACGTCGATCACGCGAATGTCCTGACCGAAGAGGCTGAGCTCGTCACCATCCACCAGCCGTCTGTCGAGTCCCGCTATTTCTTCGGCGGCGGGGCCGAATACCTTGCATTCGGTAGCGGCCTTGAGCGCGGCGATGCCGCCGGTATGGTCGCGGTGGTGGTGGGTGATGAGGATATGGCTTAGCGCGTATTCGGGACGCCGACCAAGCCAGCGAATTACCGGTACGGGATCGCCGGGATCGATGGCGGCGATGCGGCCGCTACGATCGTCCACCAGCATCCAGATGTAATTGTCCTGAAAAGCGGGTAGTGCGATGAACTTTGGCATGCCGGATGCGCCTCCTCGGGAATTCTGGTTTATCTTAGTAGTGTTAGGGTAACCCAGGCCAACCCCGGAGGTCGCATGGCCATACCAGGTATTTCCAGATCAATCAGTCAGGACGACCTCGTGCGTCTGCTTGGTGTCGCCCGAGACTGGCTGGATACGCCCGCGGGAGAAATGCTGATGGACGCCGAGCGGGAGCTGATCAAGGTGCAGCTACAGCGCTGTTTCGGCCAGCACCTGGTGCAGTATGGGCTTTCCCCCCAACTGCTCGACGAGCAGCGATCCGTCTTACGCAATCACTGGCAACTGGATCTGCTGGCCGGTCCGGCCTGCATACCCGCTGAGGAAACCCAGTGGCCGTTCGCGCCGCAGTCCCTCGACGTGGTGGTGCTTCACCATGGTCTGGACTTCTGCCTGGCCCCGCGGGCGGTGCTGCGCGAAGCGAGTCAGTCGGTGCGTGCCGGGGGGCATCTGCTGATCTTCGGTTTCAACCCGTGGAGCGCCTGGGGCTTCAATCACATCGCTGGTCGTGGATGGTTCAGCGAGGCCGGTTTCATTAGCCCTGCACGGCTGGTCGATTGGCTCGACCTGCTGGGATTCTCGGTGGAGAAACGGATCGATGGGTGTTATCGTCCGCCGCTCGCCTCACAGGGTTGGCTGGACCGCCTCGAGCGTTTCGAGGATTTCAGTGCCAGGCACCGGTTGCCAGGGGGCGGGTTCTACTTTCTCATGGCGCGCCGACAAATGCTCGGCATGACGCCCAAGCGCGAGCGCGGCCGGGTATTCCCGGCGCTGACCTTTCCCCCGGTGGTTGCCGGGGCACGGCGCGCGCACAAACGGAACGATAAATGAACCATACCATCGAGATATTCACCGACGGCGCCTGCAAGGGTAATCCCGGACCCGGCGGCTGGGGCGTACTGCTCCGTCTTGGCGAGCATCAGAAGACCCTTTATGGCGGTGAAGCGCAGACCACCAACAATCGGATGGAGCTGACCGCAGCCATCGAAGGGTTGCGCGCCCTCAAGAAGCCGGCGCGGGTGGTGCTGACGACCGATTCGGAATACGTCATGAAGGGTATTCGCGAATGGATGCCCAACTGGAAGAAGCGTGGCTGGAAGACAGCCGCCAGGCAGCCAGTCAAGAATGAAGACCTCTGGCGCGCGCTGGACGAACTGGTCAATCAGCATCAGGTCGAGTGGCGCTGGGTCAAGGGGCACAGCGGGCACCCCGAAAACGAACTGGCCGACGAACTGGCCAACCTCGGGGTAGAGCAGGTATTGGCGCAGCGGAGCAGGCAGCATGCGTGAAGTGGTACTGGATACGGAAACGACCGGCATCGAGGTCAGGGAAGGGCACCGAATCATCGAGATCGGCTGCGTCGAACTAGTCGATCGGCGCCTCACCGGACGGCATTTCCATGTCTACATCAATCCCGAACGGGAGGTCGAGGAGGGCGCCTTCGCGGTTCATGGAATCAGTGATGAGTTCCTCGCCGACAAGCCACTGTTCAAGGATGTCGCCGACGACTTCATGCATTTCGTCAGTGGCGCCCGGCTGGTGATCCATAATGCGGCCTTCGATATCGGCTTCCTGGACGCTGAACTGACCCGCCTGGGAGGTGGTCACGGTCGCATGGCCGACCACTGCGCGGTGATTGATACATTGTTGATGGCGCGGGAAAAGCACCCCGGCCAGCGCAACAGCCTCGACGCGCTCTGCAAGCGTTATGGCGTCGACAATTCCCAGCGCGACCTGCACGGCGCATTGCTCGATGCGGAGATTCTGGCCGACGTCTACCTGACCATGACTGGCGGCCAGACGGCACTCTCACTGGCCAGCCACGGTGCCGAGCAGGAGGGCAGCAGCGTCGGACCGGGCGCTATCCGTCGCCTGGATCCGGATCGTCCGCGGCTCAGGGTCGTGCATCCCAATGAGGAAGAGTTGGCCGCCCACGTCGAGCGTCTGGCGGCCATAGAGAAGTCGGCCGGCTTCGCACTGTGGAGCACGGCGCCGGCCGAATAGGCTCAGATCCAGGTGCTTACCGCAAACAGGCCTACGCCGCCCAGGACCAGAGTGTAGGGTAGGGCCATCACTACCATGCGGCCGTAGGAGAGGCGAACCAGTGGTGCGATGGCCGAGGTCAGCAGGAACAGAAAGGCTGCCTGACCATTGGGCGTTGCGACGCTGGGCAGGTTGGTCCCGGTGTTGATCGCTACAGCCAGGCGCTCGAATTGCTCGCGGCTGATTGCGCCGGAATCCAGGCTCTGCTTTATCTCGCTGATATAGACCGTGGCGACGAATACGTTGTCACTGATCATCGACAGTAGTCCGTTGGCCAGAAAGAACATACTTGGCTGGGACTCTGCAGGCAGCTCGAGCACTGCGCGGATGATCGGACTGAACAGATGCTGTTCGTGGATGACCGCGACGATGGCGAAAAAAACTACCAGCAGTGCAGTGAAGGGCAGGGCTTCCTGAAATGCCTTGCCGATCTGGTGTTCATCGGTGATGCCGTTGAACGAGGCAACCAGGATGATCACCATCAGCCCGATGAATCCCACCTCCGCTACGTGAAGCGCAAGCCCCAGGACCAGCAGCACGGCTGCTAGCGCCTGTATGCCAAGCGCAGCCTTCTGTGGCATCCGCCGTTTGGCCTGCTCGGCGCGCGAGAAGTCTTCCAGAACCCGCCGCACAGGGCGTGACAGCTTGGCGCCATAGCCGAACCAGCCGGTCTTTTCCAGCAGCAGGCAGGTCATCAGGCCTGCCGTCAGAACCGGCATGCTCACCGGCGCCATCAACAGGAAGAACTCTACGAAGTCCCAGTCGGCTACCCGGGCGATCAGCAGGTTCTGCGGCTCGCCTACCAGGGTGCAGACTCCGCCGAGGGCGGTACCCACCGCCCCGTGCATCAGCAGGCTGCGAAGGAAGGCCCGAAACTGCTCGAGGTGGGCGCGGTGCAGAACATCTTCCGACTCGAGGTTGGTCTCGTCCTGGCTGCCCGAAGAGGCGACCTTGTGATAGACCCCGTAAAACCCTACCGCAACGCTAATGATCACCGCCGTTACGGTCAGGGCGTCGAGGAAGGCCGAAAGCAGCGCCGCGACGAAGCAGAACAGCAATCCCAAGAGGGACTTCGAGCGCACACCAAGGATCAACCGGGTGAAGGTCACCAGCAACAGATCCTTCATGAAGTAGATGCCGGCCACCATGAACATCAGCAGCAGTATGACCGGGAAGTTCGCCAGTACTTCGCGGTACAGCGCATCTGGAGTGGTCATGCCGATCATCAGCGCCTCTATCGCCAGCAGCCCGCCCGGCAACAGCGGGTAGCATTTCAGCGCCATGGCCAGCGTGAAGATGAACTCTATGACGAGTATCCAGCCCGTGAGGTAGGGGCCGACCAACCAGAACAGAAGGGGATTGAGGACGAGGAAGGCGACTATGGTGCGCTTGTACCAACTCGGAGCCTGTCCGAGGAAGTTGTGTGCCAGCGCCGGCAGCAGAGCAGTGGTCATTGGGGGAGTCCCGTTCAAACGTTAGGAAGAAAGCTCTGAATGCTTCCTCGGCCGGGAAACCAGGCAGCATTCAGTGTTCGCCTCTACGCTCGGGGACGGGCGACGAGCGCCGCCCTTGGATGGCGCGCAATCATACACGAGAGCAGAATGCAAGCCTATCGGGCGTGGCCTGCAGCGCGTTCGTCAATGGGTGCACAGGAATGTCGTTTCATGCATGCCTTTGATCGCTTCGCTTGTTATAGTCCGGCCATGACACAACCGGACCGGGGCCGCGGGCCGTGCTGGATTCTCCCGGCACCCAGGTCGTCCGGCAATGCCACTTAAGGAGTAGCGTACCCATGCCCGAGTATCAGTCCCTGCTGGTCACCCAACAGAACGCGATTGCCCACATCCAGATCAACCGGCCCGAGAAGGTCAATGCGATGAACGCCGCCTTCTGGGAGGAGATCATCGACGCTTTCGATTGGGTCGATCACACCGATGAGGTTCGGGTGGTGGTCCTTTCCGGGGCCGGTAAGCACTTTTCCGCAGGCATCGACCTGTCGTTGCTGGCGCAGGCTGCAGGCGGCATGAGCAAGGATTTTGGCCGCAACGCCGAGTCGATCCGACGCAAGGTGTTGCGGCTGCAGGCCTCGTTCAATGCTGTCGACGCATGCCGCAAGCCGGTCCTGGCCGCCATTCACGGCTACTGCATCGGCGGTGCGATCGATCTGGTCACAGCCTGCGACATGCGCTATGCCACCAGTGATGCGCATTTCTCCATCAAGGAGATCGACATGGGAATGGCCGCGGATGTAGGCACTTTGCAACGATTGCCGCACCTCATCGGGGATGGCATGATGCGCGAACTCGCCTTTACCGGCCGGGCCTTCAACGGTGAGGAGGCGCGGTCCATCGGGCTGGTCAACCGAACCTACGCGACGTACGAGGAGCTTCTCGAGGGTGTCATGGGCCTGGCCACCGAGATTGCTGCCAAGTCACCATTGGCAATTCGTGGCACCAAGGAAATGATTCGCTATAGCCGTGACCATAGTGTGGAAGATGGCCTCAACTATATCGCCACCTGGAACGCGGCTATGCTGCAGTCGGAAGACTTGAAGATCGCGGTGGCCGCTCACATGGCAGGGAAACGCGCCGATTTCGCTGACTGACAGGCGGGAGCGGGTCACGAGGCAGGGACGACTGGGAGAGGGAATGCGATGTTAACGGGTGCCACATCACTTGATCTGGTCAGGGATGAACTGTTCAGCAGTCTGGGCGAGGTCGAGAACCTGCTTCAGCAGTTCCTGGACGATCGTCACAACGGTAGTCTGCTGCAGCAGGCTATCGAAGGCCTTGAGCAGTTGCGCGGAACCTTCGAGCTTATCGAGCTCAGCGGAGCGGCGCTGCTGCTGCACGAGATGGTTGCCCTGGCCACGGATGTACCGGAACACGACGGAACCGAGCGCAATGGTCCACTCTCGGCGCTGTGCGACGGGCTATTTCTGCTGGAACGCTACATCGAGCAGTGCCGCCAGCAGGGACACGAACGCCCGGAACTGTTGATCCCTACCATCAACGAGCTGCGCAAACATCGGGGCGATGCGGCGCCGCTGAGCGAAAGTCACTTTTATCCGCTGGATGCCGAGACTCTTCCGGTTCAACTCAAGAGCGGTGCCGCCAGTAGCATGGAGCGGCGCGCGTTCAATCGTCTGCGACAGATGTATCAACTCGGTCTGCTCGCGCTGATCCGCGATGACGGCATATCGGCAGCCACACCACTGCTACAACGTGCGCTGCAGCGTTGGGAAGCGCATCTCGACAGCTCCGCCGCCACGCTTTGCTGGATCGCTGCAGCCGCCCTCGAGGCGGTCGAGGAAACCCCGCTGCATCTGACGGTGGCGCGCAAGCGACTGTTCGCCCAGGTCGACCGGGAAGTAAAAAAACATGGTGGGGCTGCGGGCTCGGAGGCACCCCCTCCATCACCCTATCTGCTGCGCGAGCTGCTTTACCTGGTTGCGCTGAGCGGCCCGGGTTGCAAGCTTTGCGAAGAGGTCAAGCAAGCCTATCGATTGCCGGAGGCTGGCTATTCCGAAGCGCAGTTGCTACAGGCTTTCGACAAACTGCGCGGTCCCGGCGTGGACGTGATGCGCTCTGTCGCCGAAGCGCTGCGCGAGGAGTTGAGCGCGATCAAGGATCTTCTCGACCTGATGGCGCGTAACGCCGGGGACCCTGAACAGTCTCTCGAATCACTCGATACCGCCCTGCAAAAGCTCTGGAAGACCCTGGCAATGCTCGAGCTGCAGACCGTATCCAGCGCCATCGAACAGGCCGCGACCCGTCTGAGCAAATGGCAGCCCGGCGAACAGCAGACTCTGGAGCAGATCGCCGATGCGGTACTTCAGGCGGAGACGGCCATCAATCGGCTTGATGGGCAAGGCGAAACCAGCCGCGCGGCAATGGTCGAGCACGATGACGAGCCGGTCGAGCTGAAAGAGGCGCGTATCGTTCTTATCGAAGAATCCCAGGCCGGGCTGGCGCTGGCCAAGCGGGCCGTGACCGCTTACATGGAATCCGGGAACGATGCCATGCATCTGATGAATGTCCCCGGCTCTCTCGAGACGGTTCGGGGCGGCCTGGTATTCCTCGGCATGACGCGTGCAGCCAGTATCATCCAGGCCGCGGGCCGCTTCATCCAGGAAGCCATGCTCGAGCGCCGTGAAGTGCCCAGACCCGAGCAGCTCGAGGTGCTTGCGGATGCCCTCACGGGGATAGAATTCTATCTGGAGTCGGCCGAGCGTTCGGCGGTTTCCACCTCCGATGTGCTGACCCTGGCGGAAGACAGTCTGGCCGAACTTGGTTATCGAATAGAGGCATGAGGATGTTGACACCCAGGCGCTTCATACCCGCCATCCAACCGCAATCCGGCGAGGATGAGGGCTGGGTTATTCTTTACCACCGGCAGAGTTTCGCTTTGTACGATGGCCGGATTCTCCTGGAGCCGGACACGGCGAGGTTTCTCGGCGACGCCGATGTGACCCTGTTTCTGGGCTATCTGGATGGCAAACCCTGTCAGCTGATACGGCTGCGCGAGCATGTCGAGCTCCCTGGGCTTAGCTGGCAGGGACTGCGTGGAATGATCGGTCAGGTTGACGACGATACCTTCCGGCTGCTCGGGCTGGCGCAGCAGCTGGAAGCCTGGCACGACACCCATCGCTATTGCGGCCGTTGCGGTACCGGCCTGCAGCCTCGCGCGGGAGAGCGGGCGATGGAGTGTCCCGCTTGCGGGCTGCGCCAGTATCCCAAGCTGTCGCCATGCATCATCGTACTCATCAGTCACGAAGACCAGGTGTTGCTCGCCCGCGCCCCGCATTTTCAACAGGGCTTTTACAGCACTCTGGCAGGCTTCATTGAACCCGGCGAATCGGCAGAGGAATGTCTGCACCGCGAAGTGCAGGAGGAGGTTGGCCTGCAGGTCGACCGGCTGGAGTACCTGGGCAGTCAGAACTGGCCGTTTCCCAACTCGCTGATGCTGGGTTTCCATGCGCGTTACAAGAGCGGGGACATCGTTCCCCAGCCTGGTGAAATCGAAGATGCGCGTTGGTGGCCGGTCGACGCATTGCCGCGTATTCCGCCCCGTGGGACCATTTCGCGCTGGCTGATCGACTGCCATCTGGCCCGGCTTCGTGGCCAGGAACAACCGCCGATGCCGGCATAGGCAAGTAGTCAATAGGCAGGGAGTGCTATGCAATATCAAGGACTGGCAGGGCTACTGGCTCTCGTCGCAGTGATCCTCGTGGTAGTGGCGCTACGCTTTGGCTGGCGGCCGGACTGGCTGCTCGGCTGGCTCAAGGGCTGGTTTCTCAGCCTGCTTCTTGCCGGAGGCCTGATTCTGGGGCTGACGGCCTGGGAACTTCAGCAGTTCCGGCCGCTTCCGACCGAGCAACCTGTTGCCGTGGTGGAGTTTCGCGAACTGGCTCCTCAGCAATATGAGGCCATCCTGCGTATCGCGGGCGAGGAGGCGGAAAGTCAGATTCTGATACACGGGGACATGTGGGAGCTGGACGTGCAGGTGCTGCGCTGGCGTGGGCTGGGAGAGGCGCTCGGGCTGGAAGAGGGCTACCGACTCAATCGTCTCGGTGGACGCTATGTCGCCTTCGAGCAGCAACGTAACGTTGCAGTGGCATTGACGGCAAGGCTGCACGCCACGCCGACCTGGCGCGATTTGTGGCTATGGGTGGACCGCCAGAGCGACCCCAAGCTGCTCGAGGCCGACGCCTTCGTGCTGCGCTTCATGCCGGTGGCGAACGGCGCGCGCTTTGCTATCGAGATCGCCCCGACGGGTCTGACCCCGGTCCCGCTCAATCCTGCTGCGGTGGAAGCGATAAAGCGCCTTCGCTGAATTCCGGCGCCCACTGGGCGCCGGCCGGGACCATCAGGACAGCATGCCGCCGTCGACGTTGATTGCCGCACCAGTGGTGTAGCTCGACGCTTCACTTACCAGGTACAGAACGGTGCCTGCCATTTCGCTCGGGTCTGCCGCACGGCGCATCGGGATGCGCGTAAGGGCGTGCTTGAGAATGGAGTCGTTGCTGGTCAGAGCCGAGGCGAACTTGGTGTCGGTCAGGCCTGGCAGCAGCGCATTGCAGCGAATGCCGAACTGAGCGGTTTCCTTGGCGAACACCTTGGTCATGTTGATGACTGCGGCCTTGGTGATCGAATAGATGCCCTGCATGTCCCCTGGGGAGACACCATTGACCGATGCAACGTTGAGGATGGCTCCGCCGCCGTTTTCACGCATCAGCTTGCCGGCTTCGACGGACATGAAGAAGTAACCGCGGATGTTCACGTCTACCGTCTTCTGGAAGGCACCCAGGTCGGTGTCCAGCACGTTGCCGAAGTAGGGGTTGGTCGCAGCGTTATTGACGAGGATGTCGAGCTTGCCGAAATCGGCACGGATCTTCGCGATCGCATCGGTGATCTGGCCCATCTCGCCGATGTGGCAGGCAATGGCCGTAGCCTTGCCGCCAGCTGCAGTGATGGCGTCAGCCACTTCCTGACAGCCATCGATCTTGCGGCTGGAAACGATTACATGTGCACCCTGCTGAGCGAGCAATTTGGCGATGGCCTCGCCGATGCCGCGGCTGGCGCCGGTTACCAGCGCGACTTTGCCATCGAGGTCGAACAGTTGAGTCTTTTGCATGGGACGTATCCTTGTAGGGCGCTCAGAGCGCTGATTTGTTAATGACCGCCAGACTGACCTGCTCCAACAGCTTGTTCATGTGAATGAAGCTGGCGAAACGCTTGTCGCTGGTCTGGCCGTGGTAGAAGCGGTAGTAGATCTGCTGCACGATGCCGGCCAGCCGGAACAGGCCGTAGGTGTAGTAGTAATCCAGATTGTCGATGGTGATGCCGGCGCGCTCGGCGTAGTAGTCGGCGAATTCCTGGCGGGTCAGCATGCCGGGGGCGTGGCTCGGTTGACGCCGGATCATCTGCATCGGCTGGGAGTCGCCCGCCTCGATCCAGTAAGCCAGGGTGTTGCCCAGATCCATCAGCGGGTCGCCGATGGTGGTCATCTCCCAGTCCAGCACGCCGATGATCTGCATGGGGTTGTTCGGATCGAGAATCACATTGTCGAAGCGGTAGTCGTTGTGCACGATCCCCGGCTTGTGATGGTCAGCCGGCATCTTTTCGCGCAGCCAGACCATCACCTGCTCCCAACTTGGGGCATCGGGAGTCGCGGCCTTCTGATAGCGGTCGATCCAGCCTTCGATCTGGCGCTTGACGTAGCCTTCGGGCTTGCCCAGGTCTGCCAGGCCGCAGGCGGCGTAATCGACGTTGTGCAGGTCGACGAACTTGTCGATGAAGCTCTTGCACAGTGCACGGGTGCTGTCCGCATCCAGCCCCAGTTCTGGCGGCAGGTCGGAGCGCAGGATGACGCCCGGCACGCGTTCCATGACGTAGAACTCCGCACCGATCACCGACTCGTCGGTGCAATGTGCGTAGGCCTTGGGGCAATAGGGGAAGCCCGCGTTGAGCTGATTGAGTATGCGGTACTCGCGGCCCATGTCATGAGCCGATTTCGCCTTCTTGCCAAAGGGAGGACGACGCAGCACGAACTCCTGCTCGGGGTAAGCTACCAGATAGGTCAGGTTCGACGCTCCGCCGGGGAACTGGCGAATCGTGGGTGTGCCATGCAGGCCATCGATCTGGCTCTTGAGATAACTGTCGACGGCGTCGACGTCCAGCTCTTCACCCTCGCGGATTGCGCTGGCCTGGTCGGTCAGGGTCATGGTTTTCCTTATGATGGTCGAGACGAACAATCAGCTAATCTAATGCAGGCGGCGGGTAGCAACAAGCTGGAACGCTCGTTTGAGGGCCGTTATCAGAGCGGGTGTTGGGGTGCGATTGGCTGCATCAATTGCGGATAAAAAAACCGGAGCGCAAGCTCCGGTTTCGTCTGATCGCTGAATCAGGAGGGGAACAGCTCGCCCAGCTTCAGTGCCAGCATCATATCGCCTTCCGCGCGCAGCTTGCCGGCCATGAATGCCTGCATACCGTCGGTTTCGCCGGAAATGACGCCATTCAGGGTAGCGCTATCCATGATCAGGGTGACGTTGGGGTTTTCCGCGTCGCCCTTGGAAGCGTTGCAGGTTCCGTCCTTGACGGCCACGTAGAAGTTGTCGTCGTCTTCGATGTTGAACTGGAATACCAGGTCCAGACCCTGAGCAGCAGACGGATTGAACTTGGATTCCATGTTTTCGATGATTTGAGTGACGGTGGTCATTTGCCGATCCTTATGTTGGTTCGTTGAGCAACGTGTGGTGTTGCAATCTTCGCCTGCAGAGCTGGGTTCCGCAGGGGCCAGGGCTAGCCTGCTCAAAGGGCAGTGTAGACGCGGGAGACCGCGTTGGCGGCCCAGTCGTCAGACTTCCCTTCCCCCGGATGGCGGGCAACGCACCGCCTGTTCATCCGGTTCTGGCATGAGGTTATGGCGGGGCTCGTAACCCTGTCAACAAAAATCATACGAGCGTTTGAATCGCTCGTTCGCTGACTGCATGCCACCCCCTCTCAACTTGCTGTATGCTTGGGAATTCCCGAGGCTGACCCGTTGGAGTTGATGAGTGGAATGGCTTGCTGAGTACGGTCTGTTTCTGGCCAAGGCGGTCACCGTCCTGGTGGCGGTGTTCCTGATTCTGACAATGATTGCGTCGCTCAAGGATCGCAACAAGCGCAACGAAGGGTATCTGAGCGTAGTACGTCTTAACGAGCAATTCGGGCGTCTCGCCGAGCGGCTCGGCCAGAGCGTTCTGGACAAGGCCTCTTTCAAGGTCATGCACAAGGCCCGCAAGCTGGCTGACAAGAACAGGGCGAAGGCCGCAGCGCAGCGTTCGAAGGTGTACGTACTGACCTTCAACGGCGATATCAAAGCGACTGCGCTGGAGAATCTGCGCCACGAGATCACCGCGGTGCTCGAACTCGCTACTCCCGACGATGAGGTAGTGGTGCGGTTGGACAGCGGCGGAGGCCTGGTTCATGCTTACGGTCTCGCTGCCTCCCAGCTCACGCGAGTGCGAGACGCGGGCGTACCCCTTACCGTCTGTGTCGACAAGGTCGCTGCCAGCGGGGGATACATGATGGCATGTGTCGCCGACCGCGTTCTGGCCGCACCCTTCGCCATGCTTGGGTCGATCGGCGTTGTGGCGCAGATTCCCAACTTCAACAAGGTGCTGAGAAAGCACGACATCGAATACGAGATGCTCACGGCGGGGGAGTACAAGCGCACCCTGACCCTGTTTGGTGAAAATACCGACAAGGGCCGCGAGAAGTTTCAGGAGGATCTGGAAACCATCCATCGGCTGTTCAAGGAGTTCGTCGCCCGCTACCGGCCTGTGCTGAACGTCGAGCAAGTCGCTACTGGAGAGGTCTGGTTCGGGCTGGAAGCGATCGAGCGCAAGCTGGCCGATCAGATCAGCACCAGCGACGAGTATCTCTCCCAGCGTGTGCGGCAGGCGGATGTCTTCGAGGTGCACTACATCATTCGCAAGCGGATGCAGGACAAGCTTTCAGCCGGCCTGTCCGCGACTCTGGATCGCCTGCTGGTGACCTGGGCATCGCGCTTTCACAATCAGCGTTTCTGGTAGCAGGAGAGAGGCATGTCGGAATTCAAGGCTCTGCTTACAACCGAGACGGATGGACAGTTCCGGTCCAGCGTCGTTACCCGTCGAATCGAGGATCTGCCGGCTGGCGAGGTGCTGATTCGCGTTCGCTATTCTTCACTGAATTTCAAGGACGCGCTTTCCGCCAGTGGCAATAAAGGGGTGACCCGCAGTTATCCCCACACGCCTGGTATCGACGCTGCCGGCATAGTCGAACAGAGCTCGGCTTCCGAGCTCGCCATTGGCGATGAGGTCATCGTTACCGGCTATGACCTGGGCATGAACACCGCCGGAGGCTTCGGCCAGTATATCCGTGTGCCCGCCGCCTGGGTGCTCAAGCGTCCCGAAGGACTTGGTCTTCGCGAGAGCATGATACTGGGTACTGCCGGGCTGACTGCCGCTCTCTGTATCGACAAGCTGGAGCAGAGCGGTCTGCAACCGGGCCAGGGTCCGGTACTCGTGACCGGGGCAACCGGGGGTGTTGGCAGCATCGCCGTGGCCATGCTGGCTGGTCTGGGCTATGAAGTGGCCGCGGCCACCGGCAAGGCCGAGCAGGCCGACTTTCTGAAGGGTCTGGGTGCAAGCTCGATCGTCCAGCGTAGCGAACTCGAAGCGGGTTCCGCCAAGCCGCTGCTCAAGGAGCAGTGGGCCGGAGCAGTGGACACGGTCGGTGGGGACATTCTGTTCAACGTGGTCAAGTCGCTGCGCTACGGTGCTTCCGTTGCCTGCTGCGGGCTTACCGCGGGTGTCGGCTTTCAGGCCAGCGTGCTGCCCTTCATTCTGCGCAACGTTAACCTGCTGGGTATCGATTCGGTGGAGCAGCCGCTGGTGGTCAAGGCATCCATGTGGGACCGTCTGTCACTGCAGTGGAAGACCAATCTGGAAGCCTTGGCTCAGGATGTGACCCTGGATGGACTGCCGGAGCAGATCGAGCGCATTCTGGGCGGTGGTATGGTGGGCAGGGTGGTCGTCAGTCTGGACTGAAGGCTGCGCCAGTAGCCTGATACGAGAAAGCCCCGCCTGTCGAGAGCGGGGCTTTTCGTTGTACCGGCAGGTATCAGGCCTGTCTTCGGCGGAACAGCGGCAGCGGCTGATCGGTAGCGGCCTGATAGGTCTCGGAAAAGTCGCGCAGACTCTCCAGTGCTTCGATCGCGTCACGGTCTTCACGCAGGGCGAAGGCGTCGAATCCGCAACGCTTCATGAAGAACAGCTGATCGCGCAGCACATCCCCAATCGCCCTGACCTCGCCCTTGTAACCGTAGCGGTCGCGCAGAAGGCGGGCGGTAGAGTAGTGGCGCCCGTCGCTGAAAACCGGGAAGTTCAGCGCGACTACCTTGAAGTGGGCCAGATCGTCGGCAACCGCTTCGATCTCCTCGTGGCTTTCCAGCCATATACCCAAGCCGCCGTCACGGGCCTTCAGAGCGTGGGCGTGATCAAGCCAGAGCGACATGGGAACGATGATGTCGTCGCTGTTGGACATGCCGTCCAGGCTGGCCTCACGCGGTAGCAGATGCCAGTTCTCATCCACTACCTTGTCGCCCTTAATGATTCGCTGCATAGACTCGCTCCTTGAACGGTGCCATACCGATGCGCTGGAAGGTATCGATGAACTGCTCTTCCGGAGTCCTGTTCTCGATATAGACGTCTATCACCTTGCTGATGACGCTGGGCATCTGCTCGGCTGCGAAGGACGGTCCGAGGATCTGCCCGATAGCGGCGTTGCGGCCACTGTTGCCCCCGAGCGACACCTGGTAGAACTCGGCGCCCTTCTTGTCCACTCCCAGAATGCCGATATGACCCACATGGTGGTGACCGCAGGCGTTCATGCAGCCGGAAATGTTAAGGTCGAGATCGCCGATATCATGCAGATAATCCAGGTCATCGAAGGTGCGCTGGATCGCTTCGGCAATCGGGATCGACTTGGCGTTGGCCAGTGAGCAGAAATCACCGCCCGGGCAGCAGATGATGTCGGTGAGCAGGCCGATGTTCGGAGTGGCGAAGCCCTGTTCGCGGCAAGCCTGCCAGAGATCGAAAAGGTCGGACTGGCGGACGTCGGCCAATACCAGGTTCTGCTGGTGGGTCACGCGTAATTCGCCAAAGCTGAATTGGTCGGCGAGGTCGGCAGCGGCATCCATCTGTCGGTCAGTGACATCACCGGGGGCGACAGCGGTGGGCTTTAGCGACAGTGTAACTGCTGCATAGCCTGGCACCTTATGCGCGTGCACGTTGCGCAGCGCCCAGTTGTTGAAGCCCTTGTTCTGCTCGCGCAGGGCAAGATAACCCTCGTCGTCACCACTGAATGCCAGATAGGGCGGGGCGGTGAAATGCGCTGCGACGCGATCGACTTCCTGCTGCGTCAGGGTTGCCGGGCCGTCCTTGGTATGGGCCCACTCTGCCTCGACCTTCTCAGCGAATACTTCCGGCGTCAGCGCCTTGACCAGGATCTTGATGCGCGCCTTGTATTTGTTGTCTCGCCGACCATAGCGGTTATAGACGCGCAGGATGGCGTCAAGATAGGTGATCAGATGCTGCCACGGCAGGAAAGCGCGGATTTCGGAGCCGACCAGCGGCGTCCGGCCTAGTCCGCCGCCGACCAGTACCCGAAAACCGATCTCGCCGGCTTCATTGCGCACCACGTTCAGGCCGATGTCGTGCACGCCAATCGCCGCGCGGTCCTCGCTCGCTCCATTGACAGCGATCTTGAACTTGCGTGGCAGGAAGGCGAATTCCGGATGGAAGGTCGACCACTGACGAATGATCTCGCACCAGGGGCGCGGGTCGACGAGTTCGTCCGCTGCTACGCCGGCGAACTGGTCGGTAGTGGTATTGCGGATGCAGTTGCCGCTGGTCTGGATGGCGTGCATCTGCACTTCCGCCAGATGGGCCAGAATATCCGGCACGTCTTCCAGGCTCGGCCAGTTGAACTGCACGTTCTGACGGGTACTGAAGTGCGCGTAGCCCTTGTCGTACTGACGTGCAATGAACGCTAGCTTGCGCATCTGGCGCGCGGAAACCAGGCCGTAGGGGATGGCGACGCGCAACATGGGCGCGTAGCGCTGAATGTACAAGCCATTCTGCAGGCGCAGCGGCAGGAATTCTGGATCGCTCAGCTCGCCAGCCAGATAGCGGCGGGTCTGATCGCGGAACTGCTTGACGCGGTCCTCGACGATCCGTTGGTCATACTCGTCGTAGATATACATACTGACAACCTGTTCGTAGGGGCCCTCTGCGGCCCGTATCCAACCGCTTGTACTGCGGGCTCCGAGGCGCGCAGACAATAGCAGTTTTCAGTTATACGCAAAAGGAATGTTTTTCTATATGGTTAGAACGGAAAAGCAGGATATTGACGGCTTGTAAGCAAGCGGGTGATAGTCTTAACTGTCAGGGTAAGCAACGCACCGACCGTGCGCAACAACAAAAATAAAAGGAGTCACCATGAGCGAGCACAACGCCGACAAGCTGCATGACGTAGATCACTCGGATAGTCACCTCGATGCCTTCGCTGCGGTAGCGCTGATTCTCATCGTCGTGATAACTGCAGTGTTCTGGGTCAGTCAGCAGTGATCATATGCCGGCGAGGTGAAGCACCAGCTTCACCACGCCCAGAATCACCAGTACGAACACGGCGGTAAAGCCGATCCCCAGAGCGATGAAGTGGCTCGGCTTGCCGTGTGTGAAATCGCGTTCGCGGGCTCTGTTGCTCTGCACACCAAGCGCTGCCCAGAGCACGCTGGACAGGGTGTCTCGAAAGCGCATGCCCTGTACCTGCTCGGGCCGATTCTGTTTTTCTTCTTCTGTCATGCCTGCCTCCGTTTTGCTTGAGCATAGCGCATCCATGCGCCTGCGAATGCCGACTCAGTTGTCGTAGCCGAGATTTGGCGACAGCCAGCGCTCAGTCACCGCCGGCTCCTGCCCCTTGCGAGCGCTGTACGACTCGACCTGATCCCGATCTATCTTGCCCACCGCAAAATACTGGCTCTGCGGATGAGAAAAATACCAGCCGCTCACCGCGGCCGCCGGGAACATGGCGTAGTGCTCGGTCAGGGTGACGCCACTAGTGCCGGCCGGGTCCAGCAGGCTGAAGAGCGTGGCCTTTTCGGTGTGGTCCGGGCAGGCGGGGTAACCCGGAGCCGGGCGGATGCCGCGGTAGGCCTCGCGTATCAGGTCGTCGTTGCCGAGCCGCTCTTCCCGATCGTAGCCCCAGTACTCGCGACGGACCTTCAGGTGCAGCCATTCGGCACAGGCCTCGGCAAGGCGGTCGGCCAGCGCCTTGACCATGATGGCGTTGTAGTCGTCGCCCTTGGCTTCGTAGGCTTTGGCAAGCTCTTCGGCACCGATGCCGGCGGTAGTGATGAAGCCGCCGACATAGTCGGTCTTGCCCGAATCCTGTGGCGCGACGAAGTCGGCGAGGCAGAGATTGGGCTTGCCGTCGGGCTTGATCGTCTGCTGGCGCAGGTGGTGCAGGGTGGCGCAGCGGTTTCCCTGCTCGTCGTACACGGCGATGTCGTCGTGATCCACCTGGTTGGCCGGCCAGAAGCCGAACACGGCGCGGGCCTTGATCAGCTTGCCCTCGATCAGCTCCTTGAGCATTGCCTGGGCATCGGCAAACAGCGAGCGCGCAGCTTCACCGACTACTGCGTCATCCAGAATGCGCGGGTACTTGCCGGCCAGGTCCCAGGAAATGAAGAACGGCGTCCAGTCGATGTACTCGGCCAGTTCGGCCAGGTCGATGTCATCAATGGTCCGCACACCGGTAAAGGTTGGCTGCGGCGGCTGATAATCGGTCCAGTCCAGTTGCAGGCGATTTTCCAGCGAGGCAGGGTAGCTCAGGCGCTCGGTACGGGCGCTGCGATTGGCGGTGCGTTCGCGCACCATCGCATAGTCCTCGCGAATCTTCGCCACGTAATCCGGCTTGATCTCCTTCGACAGCAGACTGGTCGCTACGCCGACGGCGCGGGAGGCATCGGTCACGTAGATCACCGCGTCGTTGCTGTAGTGCGGCTCGATCTTCACGGCGGTGTGTGCCTTGGAGGTAGTGGCGCCACCGATCATCAGCGGCAGGGTAAAGCCCTGGCGCTGCATTTCCCGCGCAACGTGAACCATTTCGTCGAGGGAGGGGGTGATCAGGCCGGACAGGCCGATGATGTCGCATTTCTCGGCGATCGCGGTTTGCAGGATCTTTTCCGCCGGCACCATGACGCCCAGGTCGACGATGTCGTAGCCGTTACAGCCGAGCACCACGCCGACGATGTTCTTGCCGATGTCGTGCACGTCGCCCTTGACCGTGGCCATCAGGATCTTGCCCTTGGCCTCGGGGGTGTCACCCTTTTCCGCCTCGATGAAGGGGATCAGGTGCGCCACTGCCTGCTTCATCACCCGGGCGGACTTGACCACCTGCGGCAGGAACATCTTGCCTGCGCCAAAGAGATCGCCCACCACGTTCATGCCGGCCATCAGTGGCCCTTCGATCACCTCGATCGGCCGGCTGCACTGCTGGCGTGCTTCCTCGGTATCCTCGACGATCCAGGCGGTGATGCCTTTTACCAGGGAATGTTCCAATCGCTTGTTGACCGGCCAACTGCGCCACTCTTCGCTTTCCGCTTCCTTGACGCTGCCATCACCCTTGTACTTATCGGCGATGGCCAACAGCGCTTCGGTGCCGCCTGCCGTGCGATTGAGCACCACGTCCTCCACCGCGTCGCGCAGTTCGGCGGGAATCTCGTCGTAGATTTCAAGCTGACCGGCATTGACGATGCCCATGGTCAGCCCGGCCTTGATCGCATGGAACAGGAAGACCGAGTGAATCGCCTCGCGCACCGGGTTGTTGCCGCGGAACGAGAAGGACACGTTGGAGACCCCGCCCGACGTCAGTGCGTAGGGCAGGTGGTCGCGTATATAGGCGCAGGCATTGATGAAGTCGACCGCGTAGTTGTTATGCTCTTCGATACCCGTGGCGATGGCGAAGATGTTCGGATCGAAGATGATGTCTTCCGGAGGGAAGCCCACCTCATTGACCAGAATGTCGTAGGAGCGCTTGCAGATCTCGATCTTGCGTGCTTCGGTGTCGGCCTGGCCCTGCTCGTCGAAGGCCATGACCACCACGGCAGCGCCGTAGCGCTTGCATAGCCGCGCCTGCTGCTTGAACTGCTCGACACCTTCCTTCATGGAAATCGAGTTGACGATGCCCTTGCCCTGAATGCACTTCAGGCCTGCTTCGATCACTTCCCATTTGGATGAGTCGATCATGATCGGAACCCGGGAAATGTCCGGCTCACCGGCGATCAGGTTGAGGAAGGTGACCATGGCCGCCTTCGAGTCGAGCATCCCTTCATCCATGTTGATGTCGATGATCTGGGCGCCGGCCTCCACCTGCTGCAGGGCGACCTCGAGGGCTTCGGTGTAGTTGTCCTCGCGGATCAGTCGGGCGAAGCGGGCGCTGCCGGTTATGTTGGTCCGCTCACCGACGTTGACGAAAAGCGACTGCCGGTCGATGGTGAAGGGCTCCAGGCCAGACAGCCGGCAGGCAGGGGGGATATCCGGCACGGCGCGAGGTGGGTACTTGCTTACCACCTCGGCAATCGCCTGGATGTGTCCGGGAGTGGTGCCGCAGCAACCGCCGACGATATTGAGAAATCCGGAAGCGGCAAACTCCTCCACTACCGAGGCCATCTCGGCGGGGGATTCGTCGTATTCGCCGAATTCGTTAGGCAGGCCGGCGTTGGGGTGAGCGGAAACGAAGGTGCCCGCTTTCAGTGACAGCTCTTCCAGATAGGGCCGCAGTTCCTTGGCGCCCAGTGCGCAGTTCAGGCCGACCGATATGGGCTTGGCGTGGCGCACGGAGTTCCAGAACGCCTCGGTGGTCTGGCCCGACAGGGTCCGGCCGGAGGCGTCGGTAATGGTGCCGGATATCATGATCGGCAGCTCGAAGCCAAGATCCTCGAAAACCTGCTGGACGGCGAAGATGGCCGCCTTGGCATTGAGGGTATCGAAGATGGTTTCGATGAGGATCAGGTCGGAGCCGCCTTCGATCAGGCCGCGGGTGGACTCGATGTAATCACTGACCAGTTCGTCGAAGGTGATGTTGCGGTAGCCCGGATTGTTCACGTCGGGCGAGATCGAGCAGGTGCGGCTGGTCGGTCCGAGTACCCCGGCAACGAAGCGCGGGCGATCCGGCGTTTCCAGGGTTTTGGCGTCGCAGACCTGGCGAGCCAGGCGCGCACCTTCGAAGTTGAGCTCGTAGGCGAGCTCCTGCATGCCGTAATCGGCCTGGGAGACCCGCGTCGAGTTGAAGGTGTTGGTCTCGATGATGTCTGCGCCGGCATCAAGGTAGGCTCGTTCGATGGCGCTGATGGCGTCAGGACGGGTAAGGACCAACAGGTCATTATTGCCCTTGAGGTCCGACGGCCAGTCGGCGAAGCGTTCCCCGCGAAAGTCCGCTTCCTCCAGCTTGTAGCTCTGGATCATGGTGCCCATGCCGCCATCGAGGATGAGAATGCGCTCCTTGAGAGCGGCATGGAAGGCTTCGAGGCGTGCAACACGCTCTGACATACTGACTCCGGGGTGTGTACACAAAGCCGACTAGTTTATCAGAACTGGAGCCCGCTGTCGGGACGCTGCGTACAGCCGGCGTCGTGAACTTTCGCCAGCTGTTCGGTCACAAACTGCACAGTCACCGATATAGCAGGAGGTACTCCATGAGCGCTTCACTCAAGGGCAAACGCGTCGCCATTCTGGTTACGGATGGTTTCGAGCAGGTTGAAATGACCGACCCGCGCAAGGCGCTACAGGAGGCCGGCGCCCGGGTCGACCTGGTGGCGGACAAGCCCGGTCAGGTCGAGGGATGGAATCACACGACCCCCGCGGACTCCTTTCCAGTCGACCTGACCTTCGACAGTGCCAACCTGGGCGATTACGACGCGATAGTGCTGCCAGGCGGCGTGGTGAACGGGGACAATATCCGTCTCGAGAAGAGCGCGCAGGCGCTGGTGAAGGGCGCGGCGGACGCCGGCAAGCCCATCGCCGTGATCTGCCATGGGGGCTGGATTCTTGCGTCGGCAGATGTCGTGAAGGGTCGCACCATCACCAGCTGGCCGTCACTGGCCGATGATCTGCGCAACGCTGGCGCCAACTGGGTAGACAAGGAGGTGGCGGTGGACGGCAACCTGATCAGCAGTCGCAAGCCTGACGATCTGCCCGCCTTCAATCGGACCCTGATCTCGCTCCTCGCCAGCTAGGTGGGTGGCGGGTCTGCGGATAATACCCTACCAAAACGGTAGGGCTTTATCCGCCTGCGCCAATCCCGTACAATGCTGCCATCAAGTCATCGATCACGAGGCAATACATGGCAGGCATTCACTTTACCGAAGCAGCCGAAGCGTACCTGGCCGATCTGCTGGGCAAGCAGGATACGCCCGGCATCGGTATTCGGGTTTTCATCACCCAACCCGGAACGCCTTACGCGGAGACCTGCATCGCCTATTGCAAGCCCGGGGAAGAAAAGCCCGAGGACAAAATACTCGAGCTGGCCTCCTTCAGGGTGTGGCTCGATGCTACCAGCGAGCCCTTTCTCGAGGACGCGGTCGTGGATTATGCGACCGACCGTATGGGCGGACAGTTGACCATCAAGGCGCCGAACGCCAAGGTGCCCATGGTCAACGATGACAGCCCGCTCAACGAGCGAATCAACTATCTGCTGCAGACCGAGATCAATCCCGGCCTGGCCAGTCACGGCGGCGAAGTGAAGCTGATCGATGTGGTGGAAGACGGCGTGGCGATCCTGCAGTTCGGCGGCGGCTGTCAGGGCTGCGGCATGGTCGACGTGACCCTGAAGGAAGGCATCGAGAAGACACTGGTTGCGCGCATTCCGGAAATCACAGCTGTACGTGACGTTACCGATCACACCGTAAAAGAACACGCCTACTATTGAGCCATGGGCAGGCGGCGCTGAGTGCTGCTTCAGCGCCCGGCGGCCTGAGAATACTTTTTTTCTCGGAGCCCTGTCCCGTGAGCCCCGCTTGCCGATACAGTGGCATCGTCAACGGCATCGAATAGTGAGGCATTTATGGCTGGAGTTCTGGACACCGTCAATCAGCGTACCCGCCTGGTAGGCGAGAACCGGCTTGAGATCCTGCTTTTCAGGCTCGCCGGTCAGCAGCTGTTCGCCCTCAACGTGTTCAAGATCCGTGAAGTGATGCAGATGCCGCGGTTGACCGAGATGCCGCAGCGCCATCCGCATGTGGTAGGGGTAGTGCATCTACGCGGACAGACGATCCCGGTCATCGATCTGTCCGGTGCTATCGGATTGCGGCCGCAGGTTGCCACCCCGCAGAGCACTATCATCGTCACCGAATACAATCGCTCGGTGCAGGCTTTTCTGGTTGGCAGCGTCGATCGCATCATGAACCTCAACTGGGATGCGGTGCAGCCGCCCCCGCGCGGTGCAGGGCGCAGTCACTACCTCACGGCCATTACCCGTCTGGAAGACCAGCGTCTGGTCGAGATCATCGACGTCGAGAAGGTACTTGCGGAAATCGTTCCCTTCAACACCCGAGTCAGTGAAGAACTGCTCGACGAGGCCCTGCTCAGCCAGGCGCGTGGCCGCGAAGTGCTGTTGGTGGATGACTCACCCACGGGGATCAATCAGTTGCGCGACACGCTTTCGCAACTGAATCTGAAAATGCACGTCGAGACCGACGGTTTGCGGGCGCTCAAGCGCCTGCAGGCGTGGGCTGATGCAGGTGGCAAGCTTTCTGATCGGCTGCTGATGGTGATCACCGATGCGGAGATGCCAGAGATGGACGGCTATCGCCTGACCGCCGAGATACGCAAGGATCCGCGTCTGGCCGATCTGTTCGTGGTTCTGCACACGTCGCTGTCGGGCAACTTCAACAAGGCTATGGTCGAGAAGGTCGGTTGTGACGGCTTTCTCTCGAAATTTCAGCCCGACCAGTTGGTCGAAGTCGTCCGCGACCGGCTTGCTAGACTGGAGCCGTGACCTGCGACTGACAACCTTTCGCTCGGCGCGCCTCAGCCAGTTGCCTGGCGGGGCGCGCAGCGCATCAAGGGGCGAGAATGTATCGCTCGTGCGGCTCCATGATGCTTTGTCGAATCCCTAGCTTGTCTCCGTAAATCACCGCATAGCTCAGCACACTCTGAACATAGTGTCGGGTTTCGTCGAACGGAATGGTTTCGATCCAGACGTCCGACGGCAGTTCGTCGATATCTCGGGTCCATTGCCGAACGCGGCCGGGACCGGCGTTATAGGCCGCCGATGCCAGGACCCGGTTACCCTTGAACTGATTGTGCAACTGGGACAGGTAGGCGGTACCCAGTGCAATGTTGCGCTCGGGCAGCAGTACGTCATTGGGATTGCGCAACGGAATGCCATAGCGCTGAGCGGTTTCCCGGGCCGTGCCCGGCATCAGCTGCATAAGTCCCATGGCGCCCGCATGCGAGCGGGCATCAACCATGAAAGCGCTTTCCTGGCGGGTGATCGCGAAGACCCAGGTTGAGTTGAGCTGGCGTGCACGTGCCTGCGCGGTAATTGGCTCCTTGAAAGCCAGCGGGAAGCGAATGTCCAGATCATCCCAATACTGCGCCTGGCTGATGCCGCGAATCGCCGGGAAGTACCATTCCATTTCCCGCGCCAACACCGCCTGGGCAATCAACTCCTCACGGTTGAAATGCCGTGCAACGTGATACCACTCGCGACGCGCATCGACTACCTGACCGCGCGCATAGAACTCCTTGGCTCGGCGAATCCCGCCGGTCTGTGTTACGCGGGCCATCACCCGCGGCTCGACGCGGGCTGGCTGGTGGTTCAGCGCGTAGGGCTGGCGGCTGCGTTCCGCCGAGATGAAACCATAGAAATCCCGGTGACGGGCCACCTCGGCATATTCCCTGGTCAATTCGCCAACCTGCGGGGCCGCAAGCTGAGCGCTGCGCAGCCGCCAGTAATGCCAGCGGCTTTGCTCCTGCATGGTCTGCGGCATCCGTTGGGTCAGATCCCGCGCCTGCTCCCACTGTTGCGTGCGCAGTGCCAGACGGATACGCCACTCGCTGACCTGGTCATCCTGCATGCGAGGGTCGTTGGCCGCCATGAACGCCAGGGCGTCAGGATTGTGCCGGCGCGCCATGCGCACGCCAATGTCACGGGTGATGGCTAGCCGATCGGCCTCCGCAAACGGTAAATGCTGGTAGCTTGGCCACATTGCCATGGCGGCCGCTGGATCATCGCGTCCCAGTCGGCGCAACGAGACGGTAACGATGTCTGCTATGCGTTCGGCGGACTGATTGGGTCCCGGCTGGTAGTTCGCCGTCTGGTTGAGAAGAGTGGGCCTTGTGGCTGTATCAACGAACCGCTCGGCCAGCGCCTTCTGGCTTGGGACATAGCGGGTCAGGTAGCGCGCCAGGGCGTCCTGACGGTACAGCAGCGCCAAACGGATGCGTTGCCAGGCGACTTCCTCGGTCAGGCCGCCAGCCTGTCGCCAGCGCTCGAAGAGAGGATCGCAGTCCTTTGGCTGCGAGCGTCCGACAGTCCAAAGCTCGGTGGCCCGCTGTTTGGCCTGGGCTACGTTGCCTTCCCGCCACATCTGATTGGTGACCTGGCAATCGAGGCCGGCGTCCTGGCTGGCTTCGTCATAATTGCGGCGAAACATTGTCCATTCACCATCGCGGGCCAGGCGACGCAGCCATTCATTCTTGTAGCGCTGCGCGGCAGGCAGGTCGCCATGGGCGATCAAAAAGTTTTCAACCTCCTGATGCGGTGGCTTGTCGCGGCGAGACAGTTCCTCCAGCAGCAGATACGGGTACAGGGGGTAGTCGGTCAGCCCGGACTTGAGCGAACGATAGCGCTCCATCTGTCCAGCCTTCAGCGCGGCCATGGCCTGATCGTAACTCAGGCGCTGGGCCTGCAGTCTCGGGTCTGCCTTGGCGACGGTAGTAGACAAGCCGAGAACGGCGACAAGCAGAACGCCGATGATTCGAGAAGCGGCAGAGGTGTGGCGATGCATCATGATCCTGCCCGAACGGGCGTTGTTATCGTGAACAGCTGAAAGTGTTGGTTCAGACAGCTTATCCGTTTGCATCAGGGCGGCAAAGAGGGACATGCGCTGATTCACCATGCAGTGGACGGGCGGGAAGGGTAGAATGCCTCCCTGCAAAAAACATAGGTGCACCATGGCGTTACTCTCCTTCACCGAGGTCTCACTGGCCTACGGCCTGAATCCCTTGTTACAAAAAGTCGGCTTTCAACTCGAGCGCGGCGAGCGTGTCTGTCTTATCGGTCGTAATGGCGCCGGAAAGTCGAGCCTCTTCAAGCTGATTGCCGGCGAGCAGAGCCCGGACGATGGAGAGATATGGAAGGCGCCCGGCCTGAAGATCGGTCAATTGCCGCAGGAATTGCCGGAAGCGGGTGATCGCCTGGTTTTCGACGTCGTGGCGGCTGGGCTGGAGGGTGTCGGAGAGTTGCTGGCCGAGTATCACCATCTGGTCCATGGCAATATGGGCGAAGCCGAACTGGCGCGTCTCGAAGTTGTTCAGGGTCGGCTCGAAGCGAAGGATGGCTGGCGGCTGAACCAGCTGGTGGAAGCGACCCTCACCCGGCTGGGGCTGCCCGCCGAGAAAAAGATGTCTGAGCTTTCCGGAGGTTGGCGCCGCCGAGTGCTGCTCGCCCAGGCGCTGGTCGCTGAGCCGGATTTGCTGCTTCTGGATGAGCCTACCAACCATCTGGACATTCACACTATCGCCTGGCTGGAAGAGGTGCTGCTGGATTTCCGCGGTTCAGTGCTGTTCATTACCCATGATCGCCAGTTTCTGCAGGCGCTGGCCACTCGCATCCTGGAGCTGGATCGAGGGCAACTCATCGACTGGCAGGGCGATTACGCCAGTTTTCTGGTGCACAAGGAGCAGCAGCTGGCAGCGGAGGCTACGGCCAACGCGCTTTTCGACAAGCGACTGGCGCAGGAAGAAGTCTGGATTCGTCAGGGTATCAAGGCGCGCCGGACGCGCAACGAGGGACGTGTCCGGGCTCTCAAGGCGATGCGCGACGAACGCGCGCGGCGGGTTGAGCGTCAGGGCAAAGCGAGCTTTCAACTGGAGGCGGCGGATTCTTCGGGTAAGCGGGTCATCGAACTTGAGCACGTAAGTTTCGCCTGGCCGGGACAGGCGCCGCTGGTGCGTGACCTCACCACCCATGTGTTGCGCGGCGACCGTATCGGCCTGATCGGCAATAACGGTTCCGGCAAGAGCACGCTGCTGAAGCTGATGCTCGGAAAGTTGCAACCTACTTCAGGGACGATCAAGCACGGCACGCGACTCGAGGTGGCCTACTTCGATCAGTTGCGCGGCGAGCTGGAACCGGAGAAGTCCGTTATCGACAACATCTCCGAGGGGCGAGACTTCATCGAGATAAACGGCGAGCGTCGACACATCATCAGTTATCTCGGCGACTTCCTGTTTTCCCCAGAGCGTGCGCGCACACCGGTCAAGGCCCTGTCTGGAGGCGAGCGGGCACGGGTGCTGCTGGCGCGGCTGTTCAGCAAGCCGGCCAACGTACTGGTGCTCGACGAGCCGACCAACGATCTGGACGTGGAAACCCTGGAGCTCCTCGAGGAGGTGCTGGGTGGCTTCGATGGAACGGTTCTGCTGGTCAGTCACGACAGGGCCTTCCTCGACAATGTGGTCACCAGCAGTCTGGTCTTCGAAGGGCAGGGCAACGTTCGCGAGTACGTGGGTGGATATGCCGATTGGCTACGTCAGGGCGGTCGCGTCGAGTCGCTTGCCGAGTGGGGCTCAGACGTCCAGTCGCATACCGTCGAGGCGATCCCGGAGGCGGTCGAGCAGCCTGTTGCGGCGTCAGCCACTGCCGCCGAACCCTCTACGCCGAAAACCAAGCTCAGCTACAAGCTGCAGCGCGAGCTGGACGCGTTGCCCGCCCTGCTCGAGCGGCTGGAAGCGGAGCTGCAGGCGGTGCAGGATCAGGTCAACGACCCGGGCTTCTATCTACAGCCGCATGAGCACACCGCGCCGGTGCTGGATGCGCTGGCGTCGAAGCAGGCCGAGCTCGATGCCGCGCTGGAGCGTTGGGCCGAGCTGGAAGATCTTCAGGGGTAGTCCGCCAGGGGACGGTCTGGCGGCAGGTTGCCGCAGAGGGCTGGGCTGCTGCGTTACTTCTTCTTTCGCGCGAGGCGAACCGCAATGACATCGCAGGGAGCACCGTGCAAAACGTCGTTGGCGGTGGACCCGAGCAGCAACGCCAGGCCATGTCGCCCATGACTGCCAACCACGATGAGGTCGCAGCCCTGTTCGGTAGCGACCCGATGAATTTCCTGGCGTGGATGGCCGAAGGCGATCTGCAGTTGATCGGGCGGGAGGCCATAATCACCGGCAAAGGCCTGCATGCGCTCGCGGGCCTGCTCGAATTGCTGCTGCTGCAGCATCGAGAGGTCCATGGGAACATCCCCGCCATAGGCCATCGCCAGGGGTTCGACGACATGCAGCAGCGTGAGCCGCGCGTTCAGCGCCTGGGAGAGCTTCATGGCATGGTCGGCGACCGAGCGGCATTCATCAATCAGATCCACCGCAACCAATACGTGAGAATATAGCATGCAGGTCCTCCCTGGCTTTTCGGTCGATATTAACAGCACTGCCTACCCTGTCCACAGCCAAATGCCGGCAATCAAGGGCAGCTGTCACGCGAGCATCCCTGCATGAGCTGGTGGCTGATACTGCTGGTAGGCGCGATCCTGGTATCGACACTGCACAAGCTGCTTCCCCGCGGTCGTGATCTGCACCTCGCACGGCTGCGCGAACGCGCGCGTAAACTCGGTTTTCGGGTTGAGTTGCAGCGCACCCCGCTGGCTATCGAGGTTCCTCCGGGAATGCTGGTTTACAAGCTGGCGCTACCACGAGTGCAGCCCGAAAAGGGATTTGCCTTCGAGCGGCGCTCTGCTGGCTGGGAGAGACTTGTCGGCGCCGAGCCCTCGCCGGAACTGAACGATCTGCTCGCGAGCTTGCCGCAGGAAGTGCGGATGCTTCAGCGCGACAGTCATTTTGCGATAGTCGTCTGGTCCGAACCCAATCGGGTGGAGGTGCTCGATCGGCTATTCGAGAGCTTGCAACCTCTGACTCGAACTCCGGTCGGAAAAGGGATGCGATCCTAGTCGGTGGCGAAGTGATTTCTCTTGAAGGTTTTACAACTAACTGTTTTTAAAGAGATTGGTATTTCTTATTTAGACCGGCACGAGCGTGCTTCCGCGGTAGCACATTGACAATCGGATCGAATTCCGAGAAGGTGTGCGCACCCGAATCAAACAAGCGTATGAATTTTTCGTGCAGCGTTGGCAGCATCATTAGAGTCGGGAACGTTCATGACATCGAGCGGCCCCGTCCGGCCCAGTGCCAGGCGGACGTTCGATGTTTCTCATGTGCTTTTATAGCGTGGAGATCAGTTGATGATTTACGAAGGTAAAGCCATCACGGTTCAAGCCCTCGAAGACGGCATCGTCGAACTCAAGTTCGACCTGCAGGGCGAGTCGGTAAACAAGTTCAATCGTGCGACCCTGGCTGAACTGCAGGGCGCTGTCGAGGCTATCCAGAACGACGCCAGCGTGCGCGGCGTGATCGTCACCAGCGGCAAGGACGTGTTCATCGTCGGCGCCGACATCACCGAATTCGTCGGTACCTTCCAGCTTCCCGAGGAAGACCTGGTTGCCGGCAACCTGGAAGCCAACAAGATCTTCAATGCCTTCGAAGACCTCAAGGTCCCCACTGTCGCAGCCATCAACGGCATGGCGCTGGGCGGCGGCTTCGAAATGTGTCTGGCCTGCGACTACCGCATCATGGCCGAGAGCGCCAAGGTCGGCCTGCCGGAAGTCAAGCTGGGTATCTACCCGGGCTTCGGCGGTACCGTTCGTGCCACCCGCATCATGGGTGTTGACAATGCCATCGAGTGGATTTGCTCCGGTGCCGAGCAGCGCGCTGACAAGGCGCTGAAAATGCGCGCGGTTGACGCCGTGGTCGCTGATGGCCAGCTCAAGCAGGGCGCATTGGACCTGGCCAAGCGCGCCGCCGCCGGCGAGCTGGACTTCATGGCCAAGCGTCAGCCCAAGCTGGAGAAGATCAAGCTCAACACCATCGAGCAGATGATGGCCTTCGAAACCGCCAAGGGTTTCGTTGCCGGTCAGGCCGGCCCGAACTACCCGGCCCCGGTCGAGGCGATCAAGACCATTCAGAAAGCCGCCAACCATGGCCGTGACAAGGCGTTGGAAATCGAAGCAGCCGGTTTTGCCAAACTGGCCAAGACCTCCGTCGCTGCCAGCCTCGTCGGTCTGTTCCTGAACGACCAGGCGCTCAAGCACAAGGCCAAGAAGTACGACAAGCAGGCAGCCGAGGTCAAGCTGGCCGCCGTGCTGGGCGCGGGCATCATGGGTGGTGGCATCGCCTACCAGTCCGCCGTCAAAGGCACTCCGATCCTGATGAAGGACATCCGCGAGGAAGGCATCCAGCTGGGTCTGGACGAGGCCTCCAAGCTGCTCGGCAAGCGTGTCGAAAAAGGCCGCATGAAGCCCGACCAGATGGCCAAGGCGCTCAACGCCATCCGCCCGACCATGTCCTATGGCGACTTCAAGGAAGTCGACATCGTCGTGGAAGCGGTGGTCGAGAACCCCAAGGTCAAGCACGCCGTGCTGGCCGAGGTGGAAGGCCAGGTGAAGGAGGATGCCATCATCGCCTCCAACACCTCGACCATCTCCATCACCTACCTGGCCCAGGCGCTCAAGCGTCCGGAAAACTTCTGCGGCATGCACTTCTTCAACCCGGTACACATGATGCCGCTGGTTGAAGTTATCCGTGGCGAGAAGTCCAGCGAGAAGGCCATCGCCACCACCGTCGCCTACGCCAAGAAGATGGGCAAGACCCCGATCGTCGTCAACGACTGCCCGGGCTTTCTGGTCAACCGCGTCCTATTCCCGTACTTCGGCGGCTTCGCCCGTCTGATCGGCATGGGTGCGGATTTCCAGCGCGTTGACAAGCTAATGGAAAAGTTCGGCTGGCCGATGGGCCCGGCGTACCTGATGGACGTTGTCGGCATGGACACCGGCCACCACGGTCGTGACGTCATGGCCGAAGGCTACCCGGACCGCATGGCCGACAAGACCCGCACCGCCGTCGACGTGATGTATGACGCCGGCCGCCTGGGTCAGAAGACCGGCAAGGGCTTCTACGCCTACGAGATGGACAAGAAGGGCAAGCCGAAGAAGCAGGTCGATCCGCAGGCCTACGAACTGCTGAAAGAAGTGGTGCAGGAGCAGCGCGAGTTCACCGACGAGGAAATCGTCGAGATCATGATGGTTCCGCTGTGCCTGGAAACCGTACGCTGCCTGGAAGACGGCATCGTCGAGTCCGCTGCAGACGCCGACATGGGTCTGATCTACGGTATCGGGTTCCCTCCCTTCCGTGGCGGCGCGCTGCGCTACATCGACACCCTGGGCGTGGCCGAGTTCGTTGCCATCGCCGACAAGTACGCCGATTTCGGCGCCATGTATCACCCGACCGAAAAGTTGCGTGAAATGGCGAAGAACGGTCAGAAATTCTTCGGTTAACCGCCCAGCGCACAGAGCGAGAGTGAATTTATGAGCCTTAATCCGAGAGACGTCGTCATTGTCGACTACGGCCGCACCCCGATGGGCCGGTCCAAGGGCGGCATGCACCGTAACTTCCGTGCCGAGACCATGTCAGCCAAGCTGATCGATGGCCTGCTGGCGCGTAACCCCAAGATCGATCCGGCGGAAGTCGAAGACGTGATCTGGGGCTGTGTGAACCAGACCCTGGAGCAGGGCTGGAACATCGCCCGTATGGCTTCGCTGATGACCCGCATCCCGCACACCAGCTCCGCCCAGACCGTGAGCCGCCTGTGCGGTTCCTCCATGAGCGCGCTGCACACTGCCGCCCAGGCGATCCAGACCGGCAACGGCGACGTATTCGTCGTCGGGGGTGTGGAGCACATGGGTCACGTCGGCATGATGCACGGTGTGGATCCGAACCCGGCCCTGTCGCTGTACGCCGCCAAGGCGTCCGGCATGATGGGTCTGACTGCCGAAATGCTCGGCAAGATGCACGGCATCAGCCGTGAAGCCCAGGATCAGTTCGGCTACCGTTCGCACCAGCTGGCGCACAAGGCCACGGTCGAAGGCAAGTTCAAGAACGAGATCATCCCGATGGAAGGCCATGACGAAAACGGCTTCCTGCGGATTTTCGACTTCGACGAAACCATCCGCCCGGAAACTACCGTCGAGGGCCTGGCGCAGCTCAAGCCTGCGTTCAACCCCAAGGGTGGTACCGTGACTGCCGGTACCTCTTCGCAGATCACTGACGGCGCATCCTGCATGATCGTCATGTCTGCCGAGCGTGCCCAGGCACTGGGTCTGGAAATCAAGGGCGTGATCCGCTCGATGGCGGTTGCCGGTGTTGATCCGGCGATCATGGGCTACGGCCCGGTTCCGTCCACCCAGAAGGCGCTCAAGCGCGCCGGCCTGACCATGGCCGACGTCGATTACGTCGAGCTGAACGAAGCCTTCGCCGCCCAGGCTCTGCCGGTGCTGAAGGATCTGAAAGTGCTCGACAAGATGGACGAGAAGGTCAACCTGCACGGTGGCGCCATCGCCCTCGGTCATCCCTTCGGCTGCTCTGGCGCACGCATCTGCGGCAGTCTGCTGAACGTGATGGAGCAGCAGGGTGGCACCATCGGCGTGGCGACCATGTGTATCGGTCTCGGCCAGGGCATCACCACTGTCTTCGAACGCGTTTAAGTTTCGAAGCGGTACCAGAAACCGGGGCTTGATGCCCCGGTTTTTCATTATCAGGAGGTCAGTTCATGACGCTGCGTCCGGGTCGGTATCGGCACTATAAAGGAAAGGACTATGAGGTTATCGGAGTGGCGCGCCATTCCGAGAACGGAGAAGAGCTCGTCGTTTACCGCACGCTTTATGGTGATTACAGCCTTTGGGTGCGGCCGCTGGCGATGTTTATCGAGCAGGTGACGCGTGATGGCGAATCATATCCACGCTTTACCTTTGTCGGCGAAGACGTGTAGGCTCTGGCGCTCTGGCCTCTCCACGCACGACGTGGTTGGCAGCGGATAGTCTTGCCCGGGTCGGGCAAATCCAGATTCGATTGAGCTAGGAAAATAGTTATCCATGGGAAAAGCACTGGTCATTGTGGAGTCTCCGGCCAAAGCCAAGACGATCAACAAGTACCTTGGCAACGACTTTGTCGTGAAGTCGAGCATCGGACACATCCGTGATCTGCCCACCAGCGGCAGTAGCAAGACCGAGAGCAAGCCCAAGGGTGGCAAGAAGGCCGCCTCCGCCCCTGAACTGGACAAGCAGGCCAAGGCGCGCATTCAACTGGTGAAACGAATGGGCGTGGATCCGGAAAACGGCTGGAAGGCTCACTACGAGATTCTGCCGGGCAAGGAAAAGGTCATCGAGGAGCTGCGTCGCCTGGCGAAGGACGCCGATACTATCTATCTCGCAACGGACTTGGACCGTGAAGGGGAGGCGATTGCCTGGCACCTGCGCGAATCGATCGGCGGAGATGAAAGCCGCTACAAACGCGTGGTTTTCAACGAGATCACCAAGAAGGCCATCCAGGAAGCCTTTTCCCGACCGGGCGAACTCGATCTCAATCGTGTCAACGCGCAGCAGGCGCGGCGCTTTCTGGATCGCGTCGTGGGATATATGGTTTCGCCTCTACTTTGGCAAAAGATTGCCAGGGGCCTGTCGGCCGGCCGCGTTCAGTCTGTCGCGGTAAAGCTGATCGTCGATCGCGAGCGTGAGATCCGAGCGTTCGTCCCGGAAGAATTCTGGGAGGTCCATGCGCTACTCAACACGCCGAAAGGCGATGCAGTGCGCTTCGAGGTCGTGCGGGAGAAGGGTGAAGCTTTTCGCCCCCTGAACAAGGAGCAAACCGACGCTGCGCTGGCCAAGCTCAAGGCGGCCGGTTACCAGGTGGCCAAGCGCGAGGACAAGCCGACCAGTACGCGTCCAAGTGCACCTTTCATTACCTCCACCCTGCAGCAGGCCGCCAGCACCCGGCTCGGTTTCAGCGTGAAGAAGACCATGATGATGGCGCAGCGGCTTTACGAAGCTGGCTACATCACCTACATGCGGACCGATTCCACCAATCTGTCCGCGGACTCGCTGGAAATGGCGCGGTCCTATATAAAGAAGACATTCGGCGACAAGTACCTTCCGGAAAAGCCGAATCTGTATAGCAGCAAGGAGGGCGCCCAGGAGGCCCACGAGGCGATTCGCCCTTCCGACGTCAAGCTGCGCACCGAAGACCTCTCGGGCATGGAGCGCGACGCCGAGCGGCTCTACGAGCTGATTTGGCGTCAGTTCGTGGCGTGCCAGATGCCGCCAGCCCAGTACCTTTCGACCAGTGTGACCGTGCAGGCGGGTGACTTCGAGTTGCGCGCCAAAGGGCGTATTCTGAAATTCGACGGCTACACCCGCGTCATGCCGCCGCAGGGGAAAGGCGGGGACGATGAAATCCTTCCCGAAATGCAGGTGAGCGATGGGCTGAAACTCGGCAAGCTCGATCCCAAACAGCATTTCACCAAGCCGCCGGCTCGCTATTCCGAAGCCAGTCTCGTCAAGGAACTGGAGAAGCGCGGAATCGGCCGCCCGTCGACCTATGCGTCGATCATCTCCACCATCCAGGAACGGGGCTACGTTGAGCTGAACAACCGGCGCTTCTATGCGGAGAAGATGGGGGATATCGTGACCGAGCGATTGAGCGAAAGCTTCCCCAATCTGATGGACTACAGTTTCACTGCGAAGATGGAAGAGTCCCTCGACGAGGTCGCGCAGGGCGATGTGGTCTGGAAGAAGGTGCTCGACGATTTTTACGCGGATTTCAGTCGCAAGCTCGCCGCGGCAGAAGCCAGTGGCGATGGCAAGGGCATGCGCGCCAACACGCCGACGCTGACCGATATTGCCTGCCACGAGTGCGGCCGCCCGATGATGATTCGTACCGCGTCCACGGGGGTTTTCCTGGGGTGTTCCGGCTATGCACTACCGCCCAAGGAGCGGTGCAAGGCGACCATCAACCTGGTGCCGGGCAACGAGGTGGCTGCGGACGATGATGAGGGCGAATCACGCGTTTTGCGGGCCCGGCATCGCTGCAAACTCTGCGGTACCGCGATGGACAGTTATCTTGTCGACGAGCATCGCAAGCTGCACGTCTGTGGTAATAATCCCGACTGCAGCGGTTTCGAGATCGAGGAAGGCCAGTTCAAGATCAAAGGCTATGACGGTCCGGTCATCGAATGCGACAAGTGCGGTAGCGAGATGCAGCTCAAGACCGGTCGCTTCGGCAAATATTTCGGCTGCACCAACAGTGCCTGCAAGAACACCCGCAAGTTGCTGCGTAACGGTGAAGCTGCCCCGCCGAAGATGGATCCGGTCCCGATGCCAGAGTTGCGCTGTGAGAAGGTCGAGGACGTCTATGTCCTGCGTGACGGGGCATCCGGACTGTTCCTTGCAGCGAGCCAGTTTCCGAAGAACCGGGAAACCCGGGCGCCTCTGGTGAGTGAGCTGCTGCCCCATGGCAGTGAGATCGACCCCAAATATCATTTCCTGCTTGATGCCCCGGTCGCCGATCCGGATGGCATCCCGACAGTTGTGCGTTACAGCCGAAAGACAAAGGAGCAATATGTGCAAAGTGAAGTGGAAGGCAAGCCTACCGGATGGCGTGCTTTCCACGATGGCCGCAAGTGGACGGTCGATGACGGTCGCACCAAGGCGAAGAAGAAGTAGGAGGGCAGGCGATGGCCAATGAAGTGTATACACGGACCAATCAGGCGGTGCATTTCGCGCGCAGGGCCATCGATTCCTGGCGCGAAGCCGAGTCCTCTTCAGCGCTCGATGCGGTAACTCAGGCGCGCTATCATCGCTCCAATGCCCTGTTTCACCTTTATCGCGGCGTTCTGGCTCTGATACACGAGGTCGCCGATCGCTATCGCTGGCCGGCTGTCGAGGTGCGCAATGTCGAAGCCGGCCTGGATGCTGAACTGATCAAGCGTTTCCCGGGCCCGGAACTGGCGGAGCTGCATGAGCTGGCCAGCATGCCCGGTACCTGGCTGGCTGAACTGCTTTCAGCCTGGGATGAATTGCAGGCACCGCCCAAACCAACCGAAAGCAAGCCCGCGGAAGAAGACCTTATATTCACCAGTGGTAGCGCGTCGGCCTTGCCATGGGGGCGGAAGGAGGCGGAACACGCGCTCGTTGCTCTTCAGGAGCGACTGGCCTGCTACCGTGAGGGTATGGTTGAGTGGTAACCCGCCAGCTGGGGCGGCGCTGTGGTACAATGCCACCTTGTCAGACAGGAGAAACCAGATGCCTTCACCTTTTCTAGAAATCGTCGAACTGGATGATGGCAGGGTGGCCCTCCGTCGTTCCGATGATGATGGTGAGCCGCTGCTGGTCATCGAGTTTTCCGACGACGCACGCGACTTTCTGCAGGGCCAGTACCTCGAGGTTGCCAAGGCGATGATCACTGCCGGCATGCAGGTCGCCGGTCAGGTCATGGATGACGAAGAACCTGTCCCCGAGGACCGCGTGCTGCATTGACAGGCCTGGTCCGAGTGCAGCCTGTCGAGCCCTTGGTCTGCCGCGATGGTCGAGCACCGGCTCGAATGGGAATTTTGTGTTCAGGCGGCCCGAGATACATCGAGGCGCACATTGAGACAGCGACTATTGCCTGAGCGCGCTGCTGCATCGAGGGATTTCACTTCACGCGTGCTGCCCGACAACCAGCTGACGACGGTGTGGCTGTAACCGAGGCGCAGTATCTCGCAGCAGAGTGCCAAGCGGTCCATTCCCCGGTTCGGGCGCACGATCAGAATTCTCCATGGATCAAGGCCGGCCTGGCGTAGCCAGGCATGACTGACCTGCTCGGGCGGGTCGAGCAGGGTCAGCCAGCCCGGTGCTTCGGCCTGGCTCAGGTCTCGAAGTACCGGCGCCAGCCATTTAAGGCACTGGCGCGGCGCACCGTTCAGACAGATTTCGCTATAGCCGAACTCGGCATCATCCGCTTCGCAGTTGAATTCCGGGACAGGGGCGGTGAGCGCCTTGTTCGAATGCATCAGGGACTGGTTGTGATGCACCAGTTCCAACTGGGCCGGGCGCGGTTCACGAGCATACTGCATGATCAGCTCCTAGCGGCGTATTACGCCAACGCTCAATCCTTCGATGGTGAGTTCCTGTTCGGACAGGTCGACCTCAATGGGGGCGAACTCGGGGTTTTCGGCTATCAGGGAGACCTTGCGGCCCTGTTTAACGAAGCGTTTTACAGTTACCTCTTCGCCGACCCTCGCAACGACGATCTGGCCATTGCGTGCTTCACTGGTCCGGTGCACCGCCAGCAGGTCACCGTCGAGAATTCCCACATCCTTCATGCTCATGCCTTTGACGCGGAGCAGGTAGTCCGCCCGGGGTCGGAAGAAGTCCGGAGCGATGCGGCAGTGGTCTTCAATATTTTCCAGTGCGAGAATCGGTGCACCGGCGGCGACCTGTCCAATCACTGGCAAGCGGTCCTCTTCGGTCTCGGTGACCGCATCCGGCAGACGAATCCCCCGTGAGGCGCCGGGGATCATTTCGATCGCTCCCTTGCGGGCCAGGGCGCGCAGATGGTCTTCTGCCGCATTGGGCGACTTGAAACCGAGCACCCGGGCGATGTCGACTCGGGTCGGCGGGTAGCCATTGGCGTCCATATATTCCTTGATGAACGCCAGAATCTGCTGCTGCCTTGCGGTAAGTTTCTGCATCCTGATACGCCTGTTTTTATATACAGTAACTGTGATTATATACAGTTAGCGCCTGAGGGCAAGACTTCTGTTTCTTCCAGAGAATTGGAGGGAAATGAGCGCTCTATATTAATATCAGTGATGGGCGCCATCTGTTCTTATATGTCGCTTGACAGTTCGATCGTTTGAAACGTATGTTTCAAACATCCGTTTGTCAGGTATTCCCCATGGCACAATCCGAAACAGTAGAACGCATCCTCGACGCCGCAGAGCATCTGTTCGCCGAAAAGGGGTTCGCTGAAACCTCCCTGCGTCTGATCACCAGCAAGGCCGGGGTCAATCTTGCCGCCGTCAATTATCATTTCGGGTCGAAGAAATCACTGATTCAGGCCGTTTTCGTGCGCTTCCTGGACCCGTTCGTGAATAGTCTTGAGCAGGAGTTGGAGCGGTTGCGTCACGCTGGTCAGGACGACGACCTGCGGCTCGAGGAGCTGCTGCAGATTCTGGTGCGGCAGGTGCTGGCCGTAAAGCCACGTAGCGGGAACGATCTTTCCACCTTCATGCGTTTGCTAGGACTTGCCTTCAGTCAGAGTCAGGGGCACCTGCGCAAGTATCTCGCGGAGGTCTATGGCAAGGTCTTTCAGCGCTACATGGCGTTGCTGGTTCGCGCTGCGCCTGATCTCCCGCCCAGCGAGCTGTTCTGGCGCGTGCACTTCATGCTTGGTAGCGCTGCCTTCACGATGTCCAGTCTGAAAGCCTTGCGGGCGATCGCCGAGGCGGAATTCGGGGTGCACCATAGTGTCGATGAAGTGCTGCGGCTGATGGTGCCCTTCATGGCCGCTGGCATGCGTGCCGACGGCGTTCGGTTAGCCGGTGCCACGGTGCCGGTTGAGGATGCCCTCGTCTCCGTCTGACGGGCTTACCTCCGCGGGCGCGATCCGTTATCGTGTGCACTTTCCCCGGAGTCGTGCATGCAACTGGATCAGATCCATATTTCCTTATTCCGCCAGGAGCTGTTCGGCTATCGGGACGGGCAGCTGGTCTGCCGCTATCCGGTCTCGACTGCGCTGAATGGGCCAGGTGAGCGCAACAACAGTGGCTGTACGCCACGCGGGGCGCATCGGGTTCGAGCGCGCATAGGCGCTGGACAGCCGTTGGGCGCGGTTTTCATCGGTCGTCGCCCCACCGGCGAAGTGTGGTCCGCCGAGCTGGCCTCGCAGTATCCCCATCGGGACTGGATCCTGACCCGCATTCTCTGGCTGTGCGGTGAGCAGCCCGGCTTCAATCGCGGCGGCGACTGCGACTCGCAGCGTCGTTATATCTATATTCATGGCACCGCTGATGACCAGCCCATGGGGGTACCGCTCTCGCACGGCTGCGTCCGTCTGCGCAATACCGACATGCTCGAGTTGTTCGAGCTGACACCTGCAGGTTGCAGGGTGCTGATAACCGACGGAGATCAACCAAGTTGAAACAGGGATCATTGATGGTGGATGTGGCCGGACACTGGCTCGATTCAGCTGACCGCCACCTGCTACGCCAGCCTGAGGTGGGCGGACTGATACTGTTTGCGCGCAATACCGAGTCTCCGGCTCAGGTACGCGAGCTGGTTCGCTCGATTCGGGCGTTGCGGCCCGACCTGCTGATAGCGATAGACCAGGAAGGCGGCCGCGTTCAACGTCTTCGCAAGGATGTCCTGCGTCTGCCGCCGTTGCGTGACATCGGAATCAAGGCTGGTGCCCAGGCCGCTGACGCGGCGCGCGGAGCAGCGTGGCTCATGGCAACCGAGATGCTCGCCTGCGGCATCGACATCAGCTTCGCTCCGGTGCTGGATCTCGACCACGGCCGCAGCGAAGTGATCGGTAATCGTTCGCTCGGCGGCGATGGTCAGACCGTGTCCTACCTGGGTGGGGCCTATATCGAAGGTCTACAGCGGGCGGGAATGGCGGCTACCGGCAAGCATTTTCCCGGGCACGGCTGGGCTGAAGCGGATTCGCACACCGATCTGCCGGTGGACGAGCGTAGCGAGGCCGACATTCGCTCTACCGACCTGGTGCCTTTCGCTGCCCTGGCGCCCGTACTTGACGGCATCATGCCGGCCCATGTGGTATATCCGGCAGTCGATAGTCTTCCCGCAGGGTTCTCCCGTCGCTGGCTACAACAGATCCTGCGCGATGAGCTGGGCTTCTCCGGTGTCATTTTCAGTGACGACCTGACCATGGCCGGGGCACATGCGGTAGGCGGCATGTCGGATCGCGTTGACGCTGCGCTGGCCTCCGGCTGCGACATGCTGCTGATCTGCAATGACCGCGGCGCGGCGGAGGAGGCACTGATGCATTCCCAAAAGCTGGGCATGACTGCACCGGGTCACCTTGGAAGAATGCTCGCTCGTGCTTATCCCGGCATCGACTACAAGGCCTCGCCCACCTGGCGCGAAACGGTCTCCCTGCTCACCCGACTGGAGCTGCTCTGACACATGGATGCGTTGATCGAACAATTGCCCGTGGACTCGCTACCCTGGCTGGGCGAGCTGTGGATATACAAGGTATTTGCGATCATATTTTTTTCCCTGGTGCTTGCCTATCTTGGCAAGCTGGTTCTGGACAGGGTCGAGGCACGGGCAGTTCGCAGCCGCACGATCTGGGACGACGCGCTGGTACTGGCGGCACGGCGTCCACTGTGGGTTCTGATCTGGAGCATGGGCTTGCTCTGGGCTGGCCAGATCACGGCAGCGCAGATGGACGAGGATCTGGCCAGCGTCCTGGATACCGCGCAGCACGTTCTGCTGATAGTGTTGCTCGCGTGGTTCCTGTTGCGGTTGATGCTGGAGGTGGAGGTTCGCCTGGTCGACCCTGCCTACCGTGAGAAGCCCATCGACCAGACCACCGTCAGTGCCATCGGCAAGCTTTTGCGAATTTCCGTAATCATCACCTCCGGGCTGGTCATTTTGCAGTCCCTTGGATACAGCGTGTCCGGAGTTCTCGCATTTGGTGGTATCGGCGGGCTTGCGGTCGGCTTTGCCGCGAAGGATCTGCTGGCCAATTTTTTTGGCGGCTTGATGATCTATCTCGACCGCCCATTTTCGGTAGGAGAGTGGGTGCGGTCACCGGAAAAGGACATAGAGGGCACTGTCGAGCACATCGGTTGGAGGCTCACGCGTATCCGGACCTTCGACAAGCGGCCGATCTACGTTCCCAATGCAGTCTTCACCAATATCGTTCTGCAGAACCCGTCGCGCATGACCCATCGACGCATCTACGAGCACTTTGGACTGCGCTACGACGACATTGGCCGCATTGAGCCGATCGTCAAGGCGGTGCGGCAGATGCTGAAGGAGCACCCGGACATCGCGCAGGACCAGACTCAAATGGTTTACTTCGAGCGCTGCGGCGCCTCGTCGGTGGATTTTTTCATCTATTGCTTCACTACGCCCGTATGGGCCGAATTCCATCGCATCAAGGAAGACGTGCTGCTGAAGATTCTCGCTATTGTCGAAGAGCGCGGCGCGCAGATCGCCTTCCCCACCTCCACGCTACATGTGCCTGAGGGGTTGGCGGTGCGTTCCGAGGGGCCCGCCCAGAGCAGGCGTGCACCACCAGTGGAAGGGGAGTACGCCTGATGGATCGTATCGCGGTGATCGGGGGCACCGGTCTTGCACAGCTGGATGGACTGGAAGATCTTCGACCTATCCAGATGAGCACGCCCTTCGGTGAGCCCTCGGCGGAAGTGGTGAGCGGACGTCTGGGGCGACGCGAGGTGCTCTTCCTGGCGCGACATGGGCGACCGCATCGCATCCCACCCCACAAGATCAATTACCTGGCCAACCTCTGGGCGTTAAGGGAAGCGGGCGCTCAGGCGATCATTGCGGTGAACGCAGTCGGGGGCATCCATCCGGTGATGGGGGCCGGACATTTCTGCGTTCCGCATCAGATCATCGATTACACCTGGGGCCGTCCCGGCACCTTTTTCGAGACGGATCTCGAGTTCGTCACCCATGTGGATTTCACTCAGCCCTACGATGAGACGCTGCGGCAGCACCTGCTTCAGGCGCTGACTGACATCGGTGCACCGCATAGCGCCCGCGGTGTGTATGCTGCGACCCAGGGGCCCCGTCTGGAAAGTGCGGCGGAGATCCAACGTCTCGAGCGAGACGGGTGCGATATCGTGGGAATGACCGGCATGCCCGAGGCAGCGCTTGCTCGGGAGCTGGAATTGCCCTATGCCTGCCTGGCACTTGTGGTGAATCCGGCGGCGGGCAAGGCCTCCGGTATCATAACCATGGAGGCCATCGAGGCGGTAATGGCTTCCGGCATGCAGCAGGTCAAGGGAGTTTTGCAGCGAGCGCTGTCTGCTATCTGAAACAGCCAGGTCGGGTCAGTTGCGGCTGACCCGTACCAGCATGCCCAGGCTCTGGTGATCGAGGTAGTGGGTTTCATCCAGCCGTAGGCGGCGGCGCTGCTGAAGCTGCTCGCTGACCACGCGCTGATCTCCACCTGTGGCGTGATTGCGCCAGAAATTCACCGCCACCTCCAGAGGACGATCCTGGGCCAGGGTCACCAGCCCTTGAACCGGCACGATACCGTCCACCGGGGGTTCTTCCACTGCTACGGTAAGGTCGGCACCGGCAGGCTGGGTCCAGGCGCGGTGCAGATGCACGCGGTAACCCTGGCGGCTCAGTTGAGCAGCCTGCTGCTCCAGGCGGTGGCGGCTGGGGTCGATCGGGCGTACATCTGCACGCGCGGTGTTCGCCAGGTCGATGGCGTTCGCCGTCCAGTCGGGGTCGGGTGAGTGCGCTGCAGCGATTTGCCCGCCCGGCTGGCTGAAGAAGACCACCTCGACGATGTAGCTCTCCTGGGCGAGCGCGTTGCTGGTCCAGGCAGCGAGGGCGATCAGACCGGCGCGGCAGATTCTGGTCAGTGCTTTGCTCATCAATGTTTTCCTTTTCCCTTGGGTTCGGCAGGGGGCTGTTCCAGACGGTCCAGCAATGCTTCGACGGTATTCAGGCGCAGATCGGCAGACGCCATCGGCGCATTGAAGCGAAATACAGTAGCACCTTCCAGTCGATAGCGCTGCGGATTGTCCTGGATCAGACGCACCAGTACCAGCGGATCGATGCGTGTATCCGCGGCGAACTCCAGTCGCCCGTGCTCGGCCCCGACATCGACCTTGGCGATGCCCAACGGCTCGCAGCGCAGCTTGAGACTGGTTACCCGGAACAGAGTCTTGACTGGCGGAGGCAAGAGGCCGAAGCGGTCGATCATCTCGACCTGCAGATCCTTGAGTCCTTCCTCGTCCGTGGCGTTGGCGATGCGCTTGTACAGGATCAGGCGTGCGTGTACATCCGGCAGGTAGTCGTCGGGAATCAGCGCAGGCAGGCGCAGGTTGATGTCGGGCCCGCCGCCGAGCGGCTGCTCCAGATTCGGCTGCTGGCCTTTCCGAATGGCTTTGACCGCGCGCTCGAGCATGTCCATGTACAGGGTGAAGCCCACCGCCTGAATCTGACCGCTCTGACCCTCCCCGAGCAGCTCGCCGGCACCGCGAATTTCCAGGTCGTGGGTTGCCAGGGTGAAGCCCGCGCCCAGATCCTGGGCCATGGCGATGGCTTCCAGGCGCTTCTCCGCATCACCGGTGATTTTCTTGCCCTGCGGGGTCAGCAGATAGGCGTAGGCCTGATGATGGCTGCGACCGACCCGGCCGCGCAGCTGATGCAGCTGGGCTAGACCGAACTTGTCGGCGCGCTCGATGATGATGGTGTTGGCGCTGGGTACGTCGATGCCGGTCTCGATGATGGTGGTGGTGACCAGAATGTTGAAGCGCCGATGGTAGAAGTCGCGCATCACTTGCTCGAGTGCCCGCTCAGGCATCTGTCCGTGGCTGACGCCGATGCGCGCCTCGGGAATCAGCTCGGCGAGCTCGGCGGCACATTTCTCGATGGTCTGCACCTCGTTGTGCAGGTAATAGATCTGGCCCCCACGCAGCAGTTCACGCAGGATCGCCTCCTTTATCACCGCCGGCTGCTGCTGCATCACGAAGGTCTTGACCGATAGCCGCCGTGCCGGGGGGGTGGCGATGATCGACAGATCACGCATGCCCGACATGGACATGTTCAGCGTCCTCGGGATCGGTGTGGCGGTCAGGGTGAGGATATCCACTTCGCTACGCAGTGCCTTGAGCCGCTCCTTCTGGCGTACCCCGAAGCGGTGCTCCTCGTCGATGATCACCAGCCCCAGATCCTTGAATCGGATGTCGTCCTGGAGCAGCTTGTGGGTGCCGATCATGATGTCGACCTTGCCTTCAGCGAGCTCTTCGGCGGCCGCCTTGACCTCCTTGGCCGACTTGAAGCGCGACATGACCTCGACGGTCACCGGCCAGTCGGCGAAGCGGTCCTTGAAGCTGTTGTAGTGCTGCTGGGCGAGTAGGGTAGTGGGTACGAGCACGGCCACCTGCTTGCCGCTATGCACCGCGACGAAGGCCGCGCGCATTGCGACTTCCGTCTTGCCGAAGCCAACGTCGCCACAGACCAGGCGGTCCATCGGCTGTTTGCCGGTCATGTCGCGGATCACCGCCTCGATCGCGGCCTGCTGATCGGCGGTTTCCTCGAAGGGGAAGGTGTCGGCGAAGGCCTGGTAGTCACGCTCCGGTGCGCTGAAGCTGAAACCCTGGCGGGCGGCGCGGCGCGCGTAGACGTCGAGCAGCTCGGCGGCGACGTCGCGAACCTGCTCGGCGGCCTTGCGCTTGGCCTTCTGCCATTGCTCGGAGCCCAGCCGGTGCAGCGGCGCGTTCTCGTCCTCCGAGCCCGTATAGCGGGCGATCAGGTGCAGGTTCGAGACCGGCACGTAGAGGGTCGCCTCGTCGGCGTACTTGAGCATGAGGAACTCGGCCTGCTGATCCTCGATGGTCAGGTTCACCAGCCCGCAGTAGCGCCCCACGCCATGGTCGATATGTACGACCGGTGCCCCCTCGCGCAGTTCGGTCAGGTTGCGGATCACCGCGTCGCCGAGATCGGTGGCCTTGCCGCGGCGACGCTTCTGCATGACCCGGCGGCCGAACAGCTGACTTTCGGCGATCAGCGCGACTGCAGCATCCGGCGCCACCAGACCCTGGTCGACGGGTGCGATTATCACTCCGGGGGTGGCAGTGGACCTGAGGAAGTCGTTCCAGCTGGCGAATTCCTCGGGCTTGATCTCAACGCGCGCAAGCAGCTCGCCCAGCGCCTCCCGTCTGCCAGCCGATTCCACTGCGAACAATACCCGACCGCCGAACTTGTCGAGAAAGTTCTCGAGTTCGGCAAGGGGGCGTTCCTGCTTGTTGTCGATCGGCAGCTCCGGCGGAGGCAGGCAAGGCAGGTCGTGGCGGCCAGCGCCGGGTTCGACAGGCTCCTCCTGGCAGACCGCTCGCGGATAGGCCTTTATTCGCGCGAAACACTCCTCCACCGGAATGAAAAGTTCGGCGGGCGGCAGCAGAGGACGGGTAGCATCGATCGCCTGTTCCTGGTGCCGGGTTCTCACATCCGTCCAGAACTGCTCGGCACTGGCTTCGATGCCGGGCAGGCTGAATAGCCGCGTGTTGTCGGGCAAATAGTCGAAGAGGGTGCCCAGCTCTTCAAAAAACAGCGGCAGATAGTATTCGATGCCCGGTGGCACCAGGCCGGCCATGATGTCCTGATACAGCGGTACCTTGCGGTGATCGATATCGAAACGTTCGCGAAAACGCGCGCGGAAGCCGGTCAGCGCAGACTTGTCGAGCGGGAACTCGCGTGCCGGAAGCAAATGAATGCGTTCAACCCTGTCGATGGAGCGCTGGCTTTCAGGATCGAAGGTCCTCAGCGTCTCGATTTCATCGTCGAACAGATCGATGCGGTAGGGCAGGGGGCTGCCCATGGGAAACAGATCCAGCAGCGCTCCACGCACCGCATAGTCGCCATGCTCATACACCGTATCGACCGCACGGTAACCGGCGGCGTCCAGGTTCAGACGCATTCGGTCGATATCCAGCCGCTGCCCGGTTTCCATGAGCAACACCGAGCCGCCCAGAAAGGCACGCGGCGGAATGCAGTGCAGCAGGGTGGTCATGGGGACTACGAGGATCCCCTGGCGTGTCTGAGGAAGCAGGTGCAGCGTTCGCAGACGCTGGGAGATGATGTCCTGGTGCGGCGAGAAACGGTCGTAGGGCAGCGTTTCCCAGTCTGGAAAACTGAGCACCGGCAGTTCCGGGGCAAAGAAGCGCAGCTCTTCTTCCAGCCGGTCCGCCATTGCCGTATCCCGAGTGATGACAAGGCTCAACCCCTGATGATCTGCGGCGGCTTCGGCAATGGCGAGGGCTCTGGCAGCACCGGGCAAGCTCCCCCATACCGTCTTGCCACTATCGTTATGGAACTTCGGGGTGCTTAGGATCGTCAGATTGCCGGGCATGCTGGGGTCCATCGGAAAAAACGGCTAGTGTAGCCTCCTCTGACACTCTGCGCCTCACAAGCGTTGCGTTTCCCTTGATGATTGCCTCTGCAGCCCGCTAAACGCATAATATTGGCCCTCTTTGCTCCCAAGACCTGGAAGGATACGCCGTGACTCAAGCCCAATACGATGAATGCCTGGAAGCCTGGACTGAACGCGAGGCTACTGCCGAGGCGATGATCCCGCTGATCGGCCGCCTCTACCGCGAACACAATGTTGTGACTTCTATCTACGGCCGTGGCCTGGTCAATCGTTCGGTCATCAGCATTCTCAAGTCCCACCGCTTCGCCCGCCAGATCGACGATAACGAGCTGTCGGTTCACGACACATTTCCGGTTATCAAGGCCTTGCTCGACCTCGATCTTGGTCCGGCTTCCATCGACCTGGGTCGTCTGGTAAACAAGTTCCGCGCCCAGGGTGGCAATGATCTCGACGCGTTCCTGCGTGAAGAGCTGGCCAGTGTGATCGGTCGCAAGGGCGAGCGCCGCGAGGGGCGTGACGTGGTGCTCTACGGCTTTGGCCGTATCGGTCGCCTACTGGCTCGCATCATGGTCGAGAAGACCGGTGCTGGCGACGGCCTCCGTCTGCGCGCCATCGTCGTACGCAAGGGCGCGCCCAACGATCTGGCCAAGCGCGCAAGCCTGCTTCGTCGCGATTCGGTGCACGGTTCCTTCCAGGGCACCATCACCATTGATGAAGAAAACAACACGCTGACCGCCAACGGCAACACCATTCAGGTAATCTACGCGAGCGATCCGAGTAGTGTGGTGTACACCCAATACGGCATCAAGGATGCTCTGCTGGTCGACAATACCGGCGTGTGGCGTGACGAGGCTGGCCTGTCCCAGCACCTGAAGTGCCCTGGCATCAGCCAGGTTGTCCTGACTGCGCCGGGCAAGGGCGACATGAAGAACGTGGTGCACGGTATCAACCATGGCGACATCACGGCGGATGACAAGATCATCTCCGCTGCGTCCTGTACCACCAACGCCATCGTGCCGGTGCTCAAGGCGATCAATGACAAGTATGGTATCGAGAATGGACACGTCGAGACCGTTCACTCCTATACCAATGACCAGAACCTGATCGACAACTTCCACAAGGGCAATCGTCGTGGTCGCAGTGCTGCCCTGAACATGGTGATCACTGAAACGGGTGCGGCCAAGGCTGTCGCCAAGGCGCTGCCGGAACTGGCCGGCAAGCTGTCGGGGAACGCCATTCGGGTTCCCACGCCGAACGTCTCCATGGCGATCCTGAACCTGAATCTGAAAACCTCGACCAATCGTGACGAGGTGAACGACTACCTGCGCTACATGGCCCTGCATTCAGAGCTGCACAAGCAGATCGACTTCACCAACTCCCAGGAGGTGGTTTCCACCGACTTCGTCGGCTCACGCCACGCTGGTGTGGTGGACGCCGAGGCGACCATCTGTAATGACAATCGCGTCATCCTGTACGTCTGGTATGACAATGAGTTCGGTTACAGCTGCCAGGTGGTTCGCATTCTGGAGGATATGGCCCAGGTCAACCCGCCGGCGTTCCCTCGCGCCTGAGCGGTAAAGGCAGGTTGAATAAAAGGCGCTTCGGCGCCTTTTATTGTGGGCGAATGATTTTCGTTGTCGCGCTGCATGTCGCTCCGCTCGCCTGCGCAGTCCGCCGTAGCTCAAAAGTCCTGAAAAATCCACGTGCTAGTAGCATTGGATATCCATGAACTTTATACTTAGCAGGATTTTTGGTGGGGGTTTGTGGCCGCCTTGCTTTGATTCCGCATCTCGATTGACGGAGCTCTGCTTAAGCCCTTCGCAGCAGCAGCGCCAGCCCGCCCTTGACGTTTTCAACCAGTGATTAGGCTATTCGTATGATAAAAATCAAACGGGGCTTGGATTTGCCAATCACCGGGTCGCCCGAGCAGCGTATTGACGAAGCACGTCAGGTACGCAGCGTAGCCGTAATAGGCTTCGACTACCACGGTATGAAACCTACCATGGAAGTGCAAGAGGGTGACCGGGTCAAGTTGGGTCAGATCCTGTTCAGTGACAAGAAGACACCTGGTGTGGTCTACACCGCTCCAGCAAGCGGTGTCGTCAGCGCGATCAACCGCGGCGACAAGCGTGTGCTGCAGTCTGTAGTGATCGACGTCGAGGGTGACGAGGTGGTGAGCTTCGACTCCCACGCAGCCGGTTCCCTGAGTTCGCTGGATGCGCAGAAGGTCCGCGATCAGCTTATCGCTTCAGGCCTCTGGACCGCCCTGCGGACGCGCCCTTTCAGTAAGGTCCCGGCGGTTGACGCTCAACCGAGCTCCATATTCGTTACCGCCATCGATACCCATCCTCTGTCTGCCGACCCTGCCGTTGTTTTGGCCGAGTATGCCGCCGATTTCGAAAACGGTCTGCAGGTGCTGGCTCGTCTGGGGCGCGTCTGGCTTTGCAAGGCCGAGGGAGCTTCTATCCCGGGTGAGAAGGTTGCGGGCGTACGTACCGAAGCCTTCGCCGGCCCGCATCCGGCTGGTCTGCCTGGCACTCATATTCATATGCTCGACCCGGTGCATGAAAGCAAGCAGGTCTGGCACATCAACTATCAGGACGTGATCGCCGTCGGCAAGCTGTTCACCGAAGGGCGTCTGTGGACCGATCGCATCGTTGCGCTTGGTGGTCCTCAGGTCGAAAAACCGCGTCTGCTGCGCACTCGTCTCGGTGCCAACCTGCAGGAGCTGACTGCCGGTGAACTCAAGGCCGGTGACAACCGCCTCATCTCCGGCTCGGTCTTCGGCGGGCGTAATGCCCGTGGCCCGGTGGGTTATCTGGGTCGCTATCACCTGCAGGTGTCCGTGCTGCTCGAAGGTACCGATCGACAGATGGTTCACTATCTGCGTCCGGGAGCCGACAAGCACTCGGTGTTGAATATCTTCATTTCCAGATTTACGCCTTCCCGCCGTTTCGACATGACTACCACCACCAACGGCAGTCCGCGCGCAATGGTGCCGGTTGGCAACTATGAAATGGTCATGCCGTTGGACATTCTACCCACGCCGCTGCTGCGTTATCTGATCGTCGGTGATACCGAAATGGCGCAGAAGCTCGGCTGCCTGGAGCTGGACGAGGAAGATCTGGCGCTGTGCACCTACGTCTGTGCCGGCAAATACGAGTACGGCCCGATCCTGCGCGACAATCTCGCCCGTATCGAGAAGGAGGGTTAAGTCATGGGTCTTCGTGCGTTTCTAGACAAGATCGAGCACAACTTCGAGAAGGGCGGCAAGCACGAAAAGTTCTACGCCCTCTACGAAGCAATCGATACGTTCTTCTATCGTCCGGGTAGCGTGACCGGCACCACAGCTCACGTTCGCGATGGTCTCGACCTCAAGCGGATGATGATCACTGTATGGCTCTGTACCTTCCCGGTCATGTTTTTCGGGATGTACAACATCGGTTTCCAGGCCAACAGCATCTATGCTGCAACACCTGAGTTGCTGGGCATGCAGGAAAGCTGGCGCATCGGGTTGATCAGCATGGTCGCCGGTTTCGATCCAGCCAGCCTGTGGGACAATTTCATCCACGGTGCGGCCTATTTCCTGCCGGTCTATCTGGTGACCTTCCTGGTCGGCGGTTTCTGGGAAGTCCTGTTCGCTTCCATCCGCAAGCATGAAGTAAACGAAGGTTTCTTCGTGACCTCGGTGCTCTTCGCGCTGATTCTGCCTCCGGATATTCCGCTGTGGCAGGTGGCTCTGGGCATCAGCTTCGGTGTGGTGATCGGCAAGGAAGTCTTCGGCGGTACCGGCAAGAACTTCCTCAACCCGGCACTGACCGGCCGCGCTTTCCTGTTCTTCGCCTATCCCGCAGAGCTTTCCGGTGACGCGGTCTGGACTGCGGTTGATGGTTACGCCAGCGCCACTGCGCTGAGTGCGGCGGCAATGGGCGGTGTGGAAGCAGTCATCGGTCAGGGCATCACCTGGATGGATGCCTTCCTCGGCAATATCCATGGATCCATGGGAGAAACCTCGACGCTGGCCATCTTCATCGGCGGCGCAGTGCTGCTGGCGACCCGAATCGCTTCCTATCGCATCGTGGGTGGCACGCTCGCCGGCATGATCGGCATGAGTCTGCTGTTCAACGCGATCGGTTCCGACACCAACCCGATGTTCGCCATGCCCTGGTACTGGCATCTGGTCGTCGGTGGCTTCGCCTTCGGTCTGATCTTCATGGTCACCGATCCGGTCTCTGCATCGATCACCAATACCGGCAAGTGGGTCTACGGCATCCTGATCGGCATCATGGTCATGCTGATTCGCGTGATTAACCCGGCCTTCCCGGAAGGCATGATGCTGGCGATCCTGTTCGCCAACCTGTTCGCTCCCCTGATCGACCACTTCGTCGTTCAGGCCAATATCAAGCGGAGGCTTGCACGCCATGGCAGCTAAGAAAGAATCCGTTTCCCGCACGATCATGGTAGCCCTCGCGGTCTGCCTGGCGTGCTCGGTGGTGGTATCGGTCGCGGCGGTTTCGCTGAAGCCGATCCAGACCGCCAATCAGTTGCTCGACAAGCAGCGCAACATCCTGATGATTGCCGGGTTGCTGGAGCCGGGTATTCCCGTCGAAGAGCAGTTCCGCAAGATCACTCCGCGTCTGGTCGATCTGCGTACCGGCCAGTTCAGCGATGCAATGGATCCGCTGACCTTCGATCAGCGTACCGCTGCGCGTGATCCTGAACTGTCCCGCCGTCTGCCTGCGAATGAAGATATTGCAAGCATTCGTCGCCAGGAGTTCTTCGCGACCGTCTATCTGGTCGAGAGTGAAGAAGGCGAAATCGAAATCGCCATCCTGCCGATTCACGGCTACGGTCTGTGGTCGACGCTGTACGGTTTCATTGCGCTGGAGGGCGACTTCAACACCATCCGTGGCCTGGGCTTCTACGAACATGCCGAGACCCCTGGTCTGGGCGGTGAGGTCGACAGCCCGCAGTGGCGCGAGTCCTGGAAGGGTAACCTGGTCTTCACCGATGAAGGTGAAGTGGGCGTCCAGATCGTCAAGGGCAGCGTCGACGGGACCAGTCCCCGTCGTCAGTACCAGGTCGACGGTCTGGCTGGCGCTACACTGACTGCCCGCGGGGTCGAAAATCTCGTCCGTTTCTGGATGGGTGAAAGCGGCTTCAGCCCATTCTTGCGTAACCTGCGTTCCGGGGAGGCCTGATCATGGCAAAATCAAGCGCAACAGAGGTCCTTTTCGACCCTGTCTTCAAGAATAACCCGATCGCCCTGCAGATCCTCGGTATCTGCTCGGCCCTGGCGGTTACCACCAGTCTCGGCGTTACCCTGGTCATGTGCGTCGCGCTGACCACGGTTCTGGCGTTGTCCAATACCTTCATTTCGATTATCCGTTCGCAGATTCCGAACTCCATTCGCATGATCGTGCAGATGGTGATCATCGCGTCTCTGGTGATCGTGGTGGATCAGTTGCTCAAGGCCTACGCCTATGACATGAGCAAGCAGCTGTCGGTATTCGTCGGTCTGATCATCACCAACTGCATCGTGATGGGGCGCGCTGAGGCCTTCGCAATGCAGAACCCGCCGCACATGAGCTTTCTGGATGGTATCGGCAATGGCCTGGGCTACAGCTTCATCCTGATTGTCGTGGGCGCGGTACGCGAACTGCTGGGCGCTGGCAAGTTGCTGGGCTACGAAATTCTCCCGGTGATCAATGAGGGTGGTTGGTATCAGCCCAATGGTCTGCTGCTGTTGCCGCCGTCGGCGTTCTTCATCATTGGTCTGATCATCTGGGCACTGCGTGCGTGGAAGACCGAACAGGTGGAAGCACCGGATTACATGATGGCGCCCCAGTCCCGCGCCGTGAAGGAGGCTATGTAAGCCATGATCGAACATTATATAAGCCTCATGGTTCGGGCCATTTTCGTCGAGAACATGGCTCTGGCGTTCTTCCTTGGCATGTGTACCTTCATCGCGATTTCGAAGAAGGTGCAAACCTCGCTGGGTCTGGGCATCGCGGTAGTCGTGGTTCTGACCATCACGGTACCGGCAAACAACCTGATCTACACCTATTTGCTCCGCGACGGCGCGCTGGCCTGGGCCGGTCTGCCGAACGTAGATCTGAGCTTTCTCGGTCTGCTGAGCTACATCGGCGTGATCGCAGCACTGGTGCAGATACTCGAGATGACTCTCGACAAGTTCGTTCCGGCACTCTACAACGCGCTCGGGGTCTTCCTGCCGCTGATCACCGTGAATTGCGCGATCCTTGGTGCCTCGCTGTTCATGGTTGAGCGCGACTATTCTCTTGGCGACAGTGTCGCCTATGGATTTGGCGCCGGCGTGGGCTGGGCTTTGGCGATCGTGGCCCTGGCGGGTATCCGTGAGCGCCTCAAGTACAGTGATGTGCCAGACGGTCTGCGTGGCCTCGGTATCACGTTCATCACCGTGGGTCTGATGTCCCTCGGCTTCATGTCGTTCTCCGGCGTGCAACTCTAAAAGGAGCTGAACTGATGAACATTGAAATCATTCTCGGGGTAGGAATGTTCACCGCCATCGTGCTGACGCTGGTGGCTGTGATTCTTACCGCCCGGGCCAAGCTGGTGACCAGCGGTGATGTCACCATCGAGATCAATGGCGAGCGGACCATCACGGTCCCCGCTGGCGACAAGCTGCTCAACACGCTTTCGGCCAATGGCATCTTCCTGTCGTCGGCCTGCGGCGGCGGCGGTACCTGCGCCCAGTGCAAGTGCATAGTGGAAGAGGGCGGCGGCGAAATGTTGCCCACTGAAGAGTCGCACTTCACCAAGCGTGAAGCGAAGGAAGGCTGGCGTTTGTCCTGCCAGGCGCCGGTCAAGCAGAACATGAAGATCGAGGTGCCGGAAGAAGTATTCGGCGTCAAGAAGTGGGAATGCACCGTTCTGTCCAATCCCAACGTTGCGACCTTCATCAAGGAACTCACCCTGAAGTTGCCCGAAGGCGAGAGCGTTGACTTTCGTGCAGGCGGCTACGTTCAGCTCGAGTGCCCGCCGCATACTGTCCACTACAAGGATTTCGACATCCAGCCGGAATTCCGTGGGGACTGGGACAAGTTCGATCAGTGGAAATACGTCTCCAAGGTCGATGAAACCACCATCCGCGCGTACTCCATGGCCAACTATCCGGAAGAACGCGGCCTGGTGAAATTCAACATCCGTATCGCCTCGCCGCCGCCTGGCCGTGACGACCTGCCGCCTGGCAAGATGTCCTCCTGGGTGTTCTCGCTCAAGCCTGGCGACAAGGTCACTGTCTATGGTCCGTTCGGTGAGTTCTTTGCCAAGGATACCGATGCGGAGATGGTCTTCGTCGGTGGTGGTGCCGGTATGGCTCCGATGCGCTCGCACATCTTCGATCTGCTCAAGCGGCTGAAGTCCAAGCGCAAGATCAGTTTCTGGTATGGCGCCCGTTCGTTGCGCGAAGCCTTCTATGTCGAAGAGTTCGATCAGCTGGCTGCAGAGAACGACAATTTCGAATGGCATCTGGCATTGTCAGATCCGCTTCCGGAAGACAATTGGACGGGACCGACCGGCTTCATCCATAACGTGCTCTTCGAGAACTATCTGAAGAACCACCCCGCCCCGGAAGACTGCGAGTTCTACATGTGCGGACCGCCGATGATGAACGCTTCGGTCATCAAACTCCTGCAGGACATGGGGGTTGAGCCCGAAAACATCATGCTCGACGACTTCGGCGGCTAGGATGTTGCTCCGCTTCACCTGGCCCGTCATTGCTGCTGCTTTGGCAGCAGCAATGACGGGCTGTTTCAATTCTGCTCAACCGGTTTCCGAGATTCACGGCCACGCGATGGGGAGCACCTACTCCATCAAGTGGGTCGATGGCAGCGACACTCCGCCCCCGGCCGCGCTCAAGGCTTCGGTAGAGGAATTGCTCGCCGAGTTCGACAGCGAAGTCTCCACCTGGCGAACGGATTCCCACCTGGCGCGGTTCAACGCTGCTCCTGCCGGATCGTGCGAAGAAATGCCAGCCTCGGTGCTCGAACTGGTTGCGCTTGCTACCAGCCTCAATGAGCGCAGCGGGGGTGCCTTCGACGTCACCGTCGGTCCTCTTCTGGAGCTCTGGGGGTTTCACGGTAGTCCACGAAGGCAGGTGGTTCCCGAACCGGATGAGCTCGCAGCGGCGCTGGAGCGTGTCGGCCAGCGGCATCTGCGTATTCAGGGATCCACCCTGTGCAAGGACGCCCCTGTAATGGTCGATCTCAGCGGGATTGCCGCTGGTTACATGGTCGACCGCGTTGCGGAACACCTGTTGGCTGAAGGCATCACAAGTTATATGGTGGAAATCACCGGCGAGTTGAAGGCCGCTGGTCGCAAGCCTGGGGGGTCGCCATGGCGTATAGCGGTGGAGGAGCCCCGAAATGATCGCCGGATGGCCCAGGTCATCATTCCCCTCGATGGATACGGCGTTTCGACCTCGGGGGATTACCGTAACTATTTCGAGCGGGACGGCCAGCGCTATTCACATACCTTCGACCCGGTTAGTGGCAGGCCGGTAAGCCACCAGCTGGCGGCGGTCACGGTTTTGCACCCATCGACTGCGGAGGCCGACGGGCTCTCCACCATTCTGCTGGTCAAGGGGCCCAGCGACGGCTGGGATTACGCAGTCAAAAATGGTATCGCTGCACTCTTGGTGATACGTATGGGGGACGGCTTCGTTTCTCGGAGCACCCCAAGGTTCAGGTCCCTGAAACGGGGCAAGGAGTAAATCATGGTTTGGTTATTGGCATTTTTGCTGATGTCTCTCATCGTCGCTGGCATGGCGATTGGCGTTATGGCTGGGCGCAAGCCTATAGCCGGCTCCTGCGGGGGTATCGGTCTGGTGGGTATCGACAAGGAATGCAGCATTTGCGGCGGCAATCCCAACAAGTGTGAAGAAATCAACGAAGACAAGGCCAATGGCAAGGATCGGGCTGCCAGGAAAGACCTGGCTTACGACGCGACAAAGGTCGACTAGCCCTGTTCCGCATTGCATGAAAGCATCTGCCCAGCGCTTGACAAGGAAACGATGAATGGCCGTATACAATTATGACGTAGTGGTCCTGGGTTCAGGGCCAGCGGGAGAGGGCGCCGCGATGAATGCGGCCAAGCACGGACGCAAGGTGGCGGTCGTCGAGGCCTACAGCATGGTCGGCGGCAACTGCACCCACCTCGGGACCATTCCGTCGAAGGCGCTGCGTTATTCCGTCAAGCAGATCATCAACTTCAACACCAACCCGATGTTCCGTGCGATTGGCGATCCGCGCTGGTTCTCCTTCCCGGACGTGCTGAAAAGCGCCGAGAAAGTAATGACCAAGCAGGTCGCTTCGCGCACAAGCTACTATGCTCGCAACCGGGTCGATCTTTTCTTTGGACACGGCAGCTTTGCCGACGAGAACACCATCGAACTGGTCAATGCATCCGGCGTGGTCGAAAAGCTGATCGCCAAGGAGGTCATCATCGCCACCGGCTCCCGCCCGTATCGGCCGGCTGACGTCAATTTCAACCATCCGCGCATTTATGACAGCGATACCATCCTGAAGCTGAATCATACGCCTCGCACCTTGATCATCTACGGAGCTGGCGTCATCGGCTGCGAATATGCGTCGATCTTTTGCGGGCTGGGCGTGAAGGTCGACCTGATCGACAACCGTGACCGGCTGCTGAGCTTCCTCGACGACGAAATTTCCGATGCCCTGAGTTATCACCTGCGCAACAGCAGCGTGTTGATCAGGCACAACGAGGAATACGACAAGATCGAAGGTCTCGAAAACCGTGGCGTCGTGCTGCATCTCAAGTCCGGGAAGAAGGTCAAGGCTGATGCGCTACTGTGGTGCAACGGTCGGACCGGCAATACTGATGGGCTTGGTCTGGAGAACGTTGGCCTCGAGCCGAACAGCCGCGGGCAGCTCAGCGTCGACGAAAACTACCGCACTGCCGTGCCGAATATCTATGCGGTGGGAGATGTGATCGGCTGGCCGAGCCTGGCCAGTGCAGCGTTCGATCAGGGCCGTTCCGCTGCGGGAAACATCGTCAGCAACGACGGGTGGCGGTTCGTGGATGATGTGCCTACTGGTATCTACACCATCCCGGAGATCAGTTCGCTGGGCAAGACCGAACGAGAGCTTACCAACGAGAAGGTCCCCTACGAGATTGGCCAGGCATTCTTCAAGAACATGGCCCGGGCACAGATCAGCAGTGAGCCGGTCGGCATGCTGAAGATTCTGTTCCACCGGGACACGCTGGAAGTTCTGGGTATTCATTGCTTCGGCGACCAGGCTTCCGAGATCGTGCACATCGGGCAGGCGATCATGAACCAGAAGGGCGAGGCCAACACCATCAAGTACTTCGTCAATACCACCTTCAATTACCCGACCATGGCGGAGGCCTATCGGGTCGCTGCGCTGGACGGGCTCAACCGGTTGTTCTGACCTGCTGTGCATTCTGCCAGTTGCGGGCTACCGGTGATCGCCGGTGGCCCTGACCTGGGCTATTGACCGAGCGTCTGGCGCGCCAGCGCCGGATAATCGGTGATCAGGCTGTCGACGCCCATATCCGCAAGCCAGCGCATGAGGTGCGGTTCGTTGACTGTCCACACCGAGACGTGGAGGCCTTCCCGTTGGGCCTTGGCCACCCGCGTATCGCTGCACAATTTCCAGTTAAGCACCAGATAACGGCAGCCGTAGCGCAGAGCGCTCTTTATGGGGTCCAGCAGGCCGTATTCTTCGACCAGTCCGGTGGGGTAGGCGAACCCGGAGTCTCGCGCATACTTCAGAAGCGTGCGACTCGAAGACGTCACCACCACGCGATCCTGCAGGCCGAAGCGCTCGACCAGGCAGGTTACTGCATCGAGTACGATCTTCGACTGGGCGGTGGAACCTGATTTCACCTCGAGCTGGTAATGCTCGATTTCCGGAAAGGTCTCAAAGAGCTGCTCCAGACTGGGAATCGGCGCCGGATCAGGCCAGCCCTCCAGACCTTGCCGGGCATCGATTGTCATCAGCTGACGGGCGCTATGCTGGGCAACCTTGCCATGCAGACCGGTGGTCCTTTTGAGGGTTGGATCGTGAATGACCATCAACTGATGATCGGCGGACAGGTGCAGGTCCAGCTCCACACGAGTTACCCCGGCCTCCAGCGCCTTGCGAAAGCTAGGCAGCGTATTTTCCGGCGCTTCACCCCGGGCCCCCCGATGACCGTAGAGAAGCACCATCAGTTGCCCGCCACAGAGCGATGCTGGCGGACACTGTGAATCACCCGGTCGTGCTCGAAGTAAACACTGTAATCGCCGTACTCCCAGCGCGTGAGCGGCGGTTGGCCAACCGGGGGATGGCGGCGAACCGGTTCGCCGCGGTGACGCAACACCTCGGCGGTGCTCATGCCGCGCTGTGGTAGATCCTGCTGTCCGCCTGCCTGCTGGCCGATCGGAATAGTCAGAGTGTCGGCGTGCAGGTTTGTGGAGGTCAAAGCAAATGCGCAGCAGAGCGCGACATAGGCAAGATTTTTCATGTCGGAGTCCTTTCGAGGGTTTTCTGGGCCCGGATTTCCTGGGCCTGGCGTTGCAGGATGTGTCGGGCGAGAATCTGACGCTGCGGTTCACCAAGGGTTTCGAAGCTGACGCCGATGTTCCAGAAGCCGGGCTCGTCCTCTTCGCAACGGACCACCTGGGCAGGGATGATCATGCTCAAGCGAGAGGGTAGCAGTACCAGCCGCAGGGCGAGCCAGCCGTTCAGTTCCAACGGTTCCCGGGTCGGAAAGGACATGCCGCCTTCGCTCAGGGTCACCATGACTGTCTCGCCAACCGTCTCGTCCAGCTGCATGGCCAGTGCCTTGCCGAGCAGATCGATCCGTTTGTTGATGACCTTCAGATAGCCTGCCAGCGTGCGATCACGCTCGCCGATCTGTCTGAGCAGGTGCTGAGACTCGTAATCCAGCAGGTGAAGATCGCTGAGCATGTCGAGCAGTGGCGCGCGCTGGAAGGCGAGGTCCTCATCCAGCTCAGGACCTGCGACGCTGCGGTAGTCCAGTACGACCTGATCACGAATTCGGAAAAAGTCGCGCTTGTCATCATTGTCTGTTTGCATTGCAGGGCCCGTTCATCGAAACCGATTTCAGTGTAACATGGCAGCCCGATCAGCCACCTCGTGGCGTTTTCAGGCAGGTAACCGCTACCTTATGTTCAGACCTTTGCCTTTTTTCATTGGCCTGCGCTACACGCGAGCCAAGCGTCGCAACCACTTCATATCCTTCATTTCCCTGATCTCCATGCTGGGCCTTACGCTCGGGGTGATGGTCATGATTCTGGTGCTTTCGGTGATGAACGGCTTTGACCGCGAATTGCGCACCAGAATCCTCGGCATGGTGCCCCACGCCACTATCAATGGATATCAACCGATCGATGACTGGCAGAGCCTGGCCGGCCGCCTCGTCGAACATCCTCGAGTGGAGGCGGCCGCGCCTTTCATACAGCTCCAGGGAATGCTTACCCACGATGGTAGCGTAGCTCCAGTGCTCGTCAATGGCATAGTCCCCGAGGCGGAGCAGCGCGTTTCCATCATCGAGGAGCATATGCAGGCCGGAGCGCTTTCCGACCTGGTCGATGGTGAGTTCGGTATCATCATCGGCGAGCTGACGGCTCGCCGGTTCGGCGTGCAGCCTGGCGACAAGCTCACCTTCGTGCTGCCGGAAGCTTCGGTGACTCCGGCGGGCGTGTTTCCGCGTCTCAAGCGGTTCGAGGTGAAGGGCGTGTTCAAGGTGGGGGCGGAGCTGGATGGCTCTCTGGCGCTCATTCATGCGGGCGATGCGGCTCGTCTGACACGCTGGGTACCTGGCCAGGTCCAGGGTCTGCGGATCAAGCTCGACGACCTTTTCCTGGCACCGCAGGTATCCTGGGAAATCGTTTCCCAGTTGCCGGGCGACTACTACGCCCAGGACTGGACGCGGAGCCATGGCAATCTCTTTGCTGCGATCCGCATGGAGAAGACCATGATCGCGCTGCTGCTGATCCTCATCGTTGCGGTCGCCGCCTTCAATATCATTTCCACTCTGGTCATGGTGGTGACGGACAAGAAGGCTGACATCGCCATCCTGCGAACCCTCGGGGCATCTCCGACGACCATCATGGGGATTTTCATGGTTCAGGGCTCGGTCATCGGGGTTGTCGGCACGGTAGCGGGCTGTATTCTGGGAATCCTTTCCGCGCTGAACGTTTCGGCTCTGGTAGCAGGGCTCGAGCGGCTGCTGGGCGTGCAGTTTCTAAGTTCGGATGTGTATTTCATCAGCTACCTTCCCTCGGAGCTGATCTGGAGTGACGTAGTGATGATCTGTTCTACCGCGCTGGGGCTCAGCTTCCTGGCAACGCTCTATCCTGCCTGGCGTGCTTCGCGCACCCAGCCGGCGGAGGCTCTGCGCTATGACTGATATAGTTCTCGAATGCCGCGCTCTGAGCAAGGAATACGCCGTTGGCCCGCAACGCCTGCGCGTGCTAGACAATATCAACCTGCAGCTGCGCGCCGGCGAACGTGTCGCCATCGTCGGCAGCTCCGGGTCGGGCAAGACCACACTACTGAACATGCTGGGTGGGCTGGACGTTCCGAGCGAAGGCAGCGTCTGGCTGGCGGGTCGGGAAATGTCATCGCTTAAGGAGTCCGAGCGCGGCCGGCTGCGCAACACCGGGCTGGGCTTCGTTTACCAGTTTCACCATCTGCTGGCTGAATTCACCGCGCTGGAGAATGTCTGCATGCCGCTTCTTATCGGTGCAGCGCCGCTGGACGAGGCGCGTCAGCGTGCCGAAAGGATGCTGGCGAGTGTCGGATTGGGGCCGCGCATTGGTCACAAGCCGGCAGAACTGTCGGGCGGCGAGCGCCAGCGTGTGGCAATTGCCCGGGCCCTGATCAACGAGCCAGCCTGTGTACTGCTCGACGAACCGACCGGGAACCTCGATCATCACACCGCACGTGGCGTCCAGGAGCTGATGCTGGACTTGAGCCAGCGGCTGAAGACAGCGTTCCTGGTAGTTACCCACGACCTGAACCTGGCTGGTCAGATGGACCGTATCCTGACTCTGCACGAAGGGCATCTGGAACAGCGGAACGGCTAATCAGCCGTTCCTTCAATCAGACTGGGGACGCTGTCTCAGTTTTCGGCGTTGCCAGTTGCGCGATACCCAGAAACGCCAATACAACATGGTTCCGGTGTAGCCGATGATCGCCAGAACCGTGCCGATCACCAGTGATCCTGTCAGCAGCGGCTGCCAGATATGCTGAAATTCCGCGGCCAGCCAGGCGACTGACACTTCCATGGGCATGGTTCTTTCCGGTGCACCCAATAGCAGGGTTCCAATCTTGTATTGAGTGAAGAAGATCGGGGGCATGGTGACTGGGTTGGTCAACCAGACCAGACCGACAGAGATCGGCAGGTTGGCCCGCGCGGGAACTGCAATCGCGGCTGAGACCACCATTTGCATCGGGATCGGCAACATGGCGACGAACAGGCCGATCGCCATGGCGCGGGCGACGCTATGCCGGTTGAGGTGCCACAGGTTCGGATCGTGCAGCACTGTACCCATAAAACGAAGGGATTTGTTGCGTTTTATGCGATCCGGGCTCGGCATGTAGCGTTTCAGAAGCTGGCGGGGCATCGCAACTCGATCGGCAGCTGGGAACTTCACAATTATGCATGGATTGCAGGGCTTGCACTACCGGGGTGGCAGTGCAGCTCGTCTACAGGATGTTACGACATGGAACCGAGGGTTGTGCTGGCAGCAGGATTTCTCGGGCTTCTGCTGCCGCTTGGCCTGGAGCGACTGCCTCCATTCTGGCTGCTCGCGATCTTGGCCCTTGCAACGGTGCCGCTCGCCCTGCACCGACGACAGGGACGGGTGCTTGCGATCCTGCTGGTAGGCTTCCTGTGGGCGACTGTGCATCACCAGGCTCGGCTCGACGAGCGTCTGCCAGCCGAGCTGGAAGGTCAGCGGTTGCTTATCGAGGGGCGGGTCGTGGGCCTTCCCGAAGCGACGGACACCGGTTGGCGCTTCGAGCTTGCGGATGTGCGACTGGTCGAAAGTGGGCAATCGTTGCCGTTGATGCGCGCGCAGTGGTTCCGCGGCGAGGCACTGGCAGTCGGGGAGCGCTGGCGTTTCGAAGCCGTGCTGCGACGTCCGCGAGGCATGTCCAACCCCGGTGCCTTCGATTACGAGTCCTGGCTCTTCGCGCAGGGCATCGGAGCGCTGGCCAGCATCCGGGCCGGAGAGCGATTGGCTGCGCCAGAGGTGGCAGGACTGACCACATTGCGCGACGGCATCAGGGAGCGCCTCGCCAGCCGGCTGCAGGAGGGGTCTCCCAGCCCGAGAGTGCTGGCTGTCATAGTGGGTGATCGCAGCGTGCTGTCACGTGCGGACTGGGACCTGATGCAGGCGACCGGGACGAGCCATCTGATGGTCATATCCGGGCTGCACGTGGGCATGCTGGCCGCATCCGTCTTCGGACTATTCACCCTCTTTGGGCGTATCGGGTTGAGCCCGGCACGCTGGCCGCGGATCTGGGTCGCCGCAGGGCCGGCGATCATAGTCGCCGCGCTTTATGCCGGCCTGGCTGGCTTCGCCGTGCCCACGCAACGGGCTCTACTGATGGTAGTGCTCGCCTTGCTCGCACGGCTTTTGTACAGGCAGCCCAGCCCCTGGACTCTGTGGCTCGGTGCGCTGGTCGCGGTCGTGCTGATCGAGCCGGCAGCGCCATTGCGCGCCGGCTTCTGGCTATCGTTCATGGCCGTGGCGACGCTGATATTCGGACTCTCGGGTCGGCTGCGGACAGAGGGTATCTGGGCGCGCTGGATCAAACCCCAATGGGTCATCTTCCTCGGGCTCTGGCCCTGGCTATTGCTATGGGGAATGCCGGGCAGCCTCATAGCTCCATTGGTCAATATGCTGGCGATCCCCTGGGTCGCGCTGCTCGTCGTGCCGATGGCCCTGTCAGGGGCCGCCGTTGCGCTGCTGTTCGATTCTGGCTGGCTCCTGTCAATTGCCGCTCTGCTGCTGGACTGGCTGTTCATTGCCATGCAGGCGCTCACGGGGGACATGCCAGTGATACGGCGAGCCTTCCCTGGATGGCTCGGCTGGTCGATTGGTACGGTGGGCATACTGGCACTCCTCAGTCCTCTGGCGCGACTGCTTTGGATCCCTGCACTGGGTTGTCTGGTCGGACTGTTGCTGCCGGCGGCCGAGCGGCCCCCGGAGGGCGAATCATGGATAACCTTTCTCGACGTCGGCCAGGGACTTTCGGTGCTGGTTCAGACGCTTGATCATTCGCTTCTTTACGATGCCGGGGCTCGGCTGCACACTGGTTTCGATATCGGCGAGGCGGTTGTCGTTCCGGCACTGACGGCGCACGGCGTTGCACGGCTCGATACTCTGATACTGAGCCATGCTGACAATGATCATGCCGGCGGCGCGCCCGCGGTGTACCGGCAGTTGCGGCCTGGCAGGGTACTTGCCGGCCAGCACGAGGAGTTGCCTGGCGAACTGCGCGCCTCCGCCTGCGTGCCCGGCGACCAATGGCAATGGAACGGCGTGCGCTTCGAGATACTTTACGCGGCGGCCCCACCGGCGCCGCCGAACGAGCGATCCTGTGTATTGAAGGTGAGTGCGGGGCACGCCGGGGTACTCCTGACAGGGGATCTGGGCATCCGTGGCGAATTCCAGATGCTCGGTCTGGATCTTTCCGCTGACGTATTGCTCGCTCCGCATCATGGGAGCCGCTCCTCGTCCTCCTACGCGCTGATCCGAGCGGTGAATCCCACCTGGGTGGTCTTTAGCAGTGGTCATCGCAATCGATACAATCACCCGCATCCACAGATCGTCGACCGGTACCGCGAATTGGGTGTGGAAGCGGTTTATACTTCGCGCTCCGGAGCTCTACGCTTCGCTCTGGGGCCCGCTGGGGTCAGGGTAGACCAGCACTGGCGGGACGCCTCCAGGCGTTTCTGGCATGAATAATGACAACGGCCATCAGGCACGGGGGCTTCAGGTTCCCGGGCTGTGATAGAGTAGGCCACGTTTCTTGGGGAGGGATCGAGTGTGTGGGAATTGATCAGTGCGGGCGGCTGGCTGATGCTGCCGATTCTGGTATCGTCAGTCATTGCAGTGGCGATCGTCATCGAACGGCTCTGGACCTTGCGTAGTGGAAAGATCGCTCCGCCGAGTCTGCTCGGCCAGGTCTGGCGATGGGTCAAGGACGGCCAGATGGATGCGGAGAAGCTCAAGACGCTACGTGCTGACTCGCCCCTGGGCGAAGTGCTCGCCGCAGGTCTGGCCAATTCCCGTCACGGTCGCGAGATCATGAAGGAAAGCATTCAGGAGGCAGCGGGGAAGGTAATCCATGAAATGGAGCGCTATCTGAGCACGCTCGGCACCATTGCCGCCATCACTCCGCTGCTTGGCCTGCTGGGTACCGTTGTCGGAATGATCGATGTGTTCAGCGCGATCATGACCCAGGGCACCGGCAACACTGCAGTGCTTGCCGGGGGAATTTCCAAGGCGTTGGTCACCACCGCTGCCGGCCTGACAGTGGCCATCCCGGCACTGTTCTTCCACCGATTTCTGCTGCGCCGCATCGACGAACTGGTTATCGCCATGGAGCAGGAGGCGACCAAGCTGGTCGAGGTGATTCAGGGCAATCGCGACGTAGAGGCCGCCAGTCCGCCGGCGGGCGCTGCGTCACTGCGCCCTGGCAGCATTCGCAAAGGGGTGTGACCGGTGAACTTTCGTCGCACGCGTCCGGAAGAGGTCAGCGTCAACCTGACGCCGCTGATCGATGTGGTGTTCCTGCTGCTGATCTTTTTCATGGTCACCACCACCTTTACCCGGGAGACCCAGCTTCGCGTGGATCTGCCGCAGGCGGCTTCCGGTGATCCGGCTGAAGTGCAGGAGGTGCAGCAGATCGAGATCGTCATATCGGCTGCTGGAGATGTCGCCATCAACGACCGCACCTTGCAGACCCCGAATCTTCTGAACATCCGTACTGCGCTGGAGCGGGAAGCCGGGGGCGACTACAACCTGCCGGTAGTGATAACTGCGGACGGGAAGGCCCCGCATCAGGCGGTCATCACTGCCATGGATGCTGCCGGACAGCTCGGTTTCCACCGGCTGCGCCTGACTACCAGCCAGATGGAGGCGGACGGCGCGCAGTGAAAGGCCGCTCGTTCGGGCAGTGGCTGGTAAGTGCCTGGTACAGGGGGGCTGGCTGGCTGGTCCTGCTGCGCCCGTTATCCGCTCTCTATGCCCGCATCGCCCGGCGCCGCCGAGCGCGTGCGCTGGCTGATCCGAGTTTGTCCCAACCACCGGTACCGCTGATAGTGGTCGGTAATGTCACCCTGGGCGGCACGGGCAAGACGCCCATGGTCATCTGGCTGGTTCGTCACTTTCAGCAACGGGGGCTGAAGGTCGGAGTGGTCAGTCGAGGTTATGGGGCACGCCCGCCATCCTTTCCCTGGCTGGTGAATCCTGAGCGTGACATGCCTGCCGAGGTAGGGGATGAGCCCTGGCTCATTGCCTCGCGCTGTCATGTTCCTTTGATGGTAGACCCGCAGCGTCCCCGAGCGGTTGCCAGACTGATTCGAGACCACCAACCCGATCTGCTCATCAGCGATGACGGGCTGCAGCATTACCGGATGTCGCGCACCCTGGAATTGGTGATGATCGATCACCAGCGTGGACTCGGTAACCGTCGTTGCCTGCCGGAAGGGCCGCTTCGCGAACCTGTGGAACGGCTCGCGAGTGTCGACTTCATCATTCGCAACGGTGCCCTGGAAGACGCCCCTGACAGCTTCGCAATGGGCCTTCGGCCAACGGCTCTGGTCGCATTGCGCAGCGGAGAACGGGTCGATCCGCAGCACTGGCCCGGTTCAAGGCGCGTCAACGCCGTAGCGGGTATCGGCAATCCCCAGCGCTTCTTTGACAGTCTGCGCCAGCTGGGCCTGGACCCTGTCGAGCATGTCTTTCCGGACCACGCCCGCTACAATGCACAAAGTTTCGCAGCCCTGGATCCTGCGCTGCCGCTGCTCATGACCGAGAAGGACGCGGTGAAATGTGCGGCCTTCGCCCAGGACGACTGGTGGTATCTAAGCGTGGAAGCGGTGCTCAGCGAGGCCTTCGCCTGCCAGCTGGACCAGCGACTCAACCTACACAGACCGGATTGAAAAACGGAGCCGACCCCCTATGGACCCCAAACTGCTGGATATCCTGGCGTGCCCTCTTTGCAAGGGCCCCCTGGTGCAGAATGCCGACAAGACCGAACTCTGGTGCCGGGCCGATGGCCTGGCGTTCCCGGTACGTGACGGCATCCCGGTAATGCTTGAAAGCGAGGCTCGTCCGCTGGACGCGGATGAGCGCCTGGATCGCTGACATGTATCACGTCATCATCCCTGCGCGTTATGCCTCCACACGCCTGCCGGGCAAGCCCTTGCAGGACATTGCCGGCAAGCCGATGATCGAGCACGTCTGGCAGCAGGCCCGCAAAAGCAGAGCAGCCAGCGTCACGGTAGCGACCGATGACCAGCGGATAGCCGATGTCTGCGCCGGCTTCGGCGCAGACGTGGTCCTGACCCGCGTCGATCATCCGTCCGGGACCGACCGGCTTCAGGAGGTCGCTGCACATCTTGGCCTGGCGGACGATGCCTGCGTGGTCAATGTTCAGGGCGATGAGCCGCTACTACCGCCGGCGCTGATCGATCAGGTTGCGAACAACCTCGGCGCATTCTCCGAGGCTTCGATTGCCACACTGTGCGAGCCCATCGAGGATGCTGCTGCGCTTTTCAACCCCAATGTCGTGAAGGTGGTTACCGATACTCAGGGGTACGCCCTGTATTTCAGTCGGGCGCCAATTCCCTGGTGTCGGGATGCCTTTGCCAGCAGCACCGAATCGCTGCCGATCGGCTTCGCTTTCCAGCGCCACATCGGGCTGTATGCCTACAAGGTGCGCTTTCTCCACGACTACGTGACCTGGCCTGCCTCACCGCTGGAAAATGCCGAGGCGCTGGAGCAGCTCAGAGCACTTTGGTTCGGTAAGCGTATCCACGTCGCCCAGGCCTGCGAGGCTCCGCCGGCGGGTGTCGACACGCCTGAGGATCTGGCCCGTGTCCGTCGGTTACTGTTACTAGGGCAGTCTGACGCGTGACTGCTGTGGTGCTCGAGCAGGCTGACCTGGCTCCCTATAACACCTTCGGCATCAGTGAGCGTGCCGCACGCCTGCTCGTCGTCGAAAGCGATCGCCAGCTACTCGCGGCCATCGACTGCGCTGGTCGGCAGGACTGGCCGCTGACCATCATCGGCGGAGGCAGCAATCTTGTGCTTGGCGGGGCTGTGCCCGGCCTCGTCGTGGTCATGCGCAGCCGGGGTCGCCGAGTTCTTCGGGGGAGCGGTGCGGAGGTGATCATCGAGGCGGAAGCAGGCGAGAATTGGCACGCTCTGGTGCTTTTTGCGCTTGACCTGGGTCTCTGGGGTATCGAAAACCTTGCCCTTATCCCCGGTACGGTCGGTGCGGCGCCGGTGCAGAATATCGGTGCCTACGGAGTCGAGCTTTGCGACACTTTCGATAGCCTGGATGCCCTTGACCGGGAGAGCGGGAAGATAGTCCGTTTCGACCGTTGCGCATGCCGCTTTGGTTATCGCGACAGCCTGTTCAAGCAGCAGGCTGGTCGCTTCGTCATTCTGAGGGTACGCCTGCGGCTGAGCCGGACGCCGAAGCTATGCGTCGAGTACGCGCCACTGCGCAGCGCCTGGCAGGCGACCGGGTTACGCCGGCCGGATGCGCGGGTAGTCGCCGAGCTGGTCTGCGCTATTCGTCGTAGCAAGTTGCCAGATCCGGCGGTCCTGGGTAATGCAGGGAGTTTTTTCAAGAATCCGGTCGTTAGCGCAGAGCAGGCCGCAACGCTACGCCTCAAATGGCCGACCATGCCTGGCTACCCTCAGGCAGACGGTGGGGAGAAGTTACCGGCTGGCTGGCTGATCGAGCAGGCTGGCTGGAAGGGGAGGCGGGAGGGACCCGTCGGGGTGCATGCAGAGCAGGCACTGGTGCTTGTCAATCACGGCGGTGCGCGGGGGGAGCATGTGCTGGGCCTGGCCAGCCGTATTCGTGAGGACGTGCTGAAACAGTTCGGGGTTTCGTTGGAAATGGAGCCGCAGGTGCTCGGTCAGCGCTGAGCGGCTCGCAGTAACAAAAAAGGGAGGCCGAAGCCTCCCTTTTTCGTTCAGAGCCCCTTACCGCCGGGGCTCGTCTTCGCGCTGCTGTTCCAGAACATGGGTATCCGGGTGCGCCTGGTCGCCGGTGGCGTTGTCGGGCGCCGGCTCGGCGGTCGACTCGCTGGCTTCCGCGCGCTGCTGGGCCTGGACATTGGTGTCCGGGTGGTCAGCCGGGTCGGCAGGGCGCGGAAGATCAGGCGTTTCCACGATAGCTTGTGGGGAGGCCTGGTCGTCCTGCTGGGCCAGCGCGCTGGTAGCCGGATGTTCCTGTTTGCCGGTGCCGTCTTCTGCGGCAGCTTTGACCTGCGCCGGGGCTTCACCCTCATCAAGCTGCTGCTGGGCAAGCACATGGGTGTCCGGGTGCAGATCATCGCCGGTCGCGTTTTCCGACGCGGGAGCTTCAGCGGTTGCCACTGGCTCTGCAGACTGCGCAGGAGCTTCGGCTTCAGCCCGTGCCTGCAGCTCGGCAAGGCGCTTAGCCTCCAGCTGGCGGCGACGGATCTCACGCGGGTCGTTGTAGGCGCGACCGCTTTCGGTCAGGGCCGGCGCTGGCTTGGCAGGCTCCTGCGGCTCTTCCCGTGGCGCAGCGGGTGCTTCGGGAGCGGCTTCAGGTTGACCCGCGGCCGCCGCTTCGACCGGTGCGTCCGGCTTGGCGATCGGCTCGGGAGCAGCAACTTCCTCGGCTTGTTCAGAGGGGCTTTCGGCCTGAGCCGCTTCCTGACGGCGGGCCTCGGTGAACGCTTCCACGGCCGTCTCAATGGACTGCTCGACATCCGCTGCTGCCTGGTTCAGGCCTTCGACCACTGGCGCGCTGACATCTTCCGGTTTGCCCTCGCTCAGGGTTTCCTGCTCCACACGACGCTGGAGTTCGGTTTCCGGCTGGGACATTTCGCCCATGGATGAGGCTATCGCGGCGGTCGCGGCCACCGCCGCAGCAGGAGGTACGATGGCATCGCCGGAGTCTGGAGTAGTCTGTTCGGCGGGCTGGCCCTCTGCCGAGGCTGCTACCGCGGACTCATCCTGCGAACGATTGCGACGATTGTTACGACGGCGCTGGCTGTTACGCGAGCGGCGCTTTGGACGATCGGCTTCGTTGCCTTCCTCGTCGGTCGTACCTGACGTTTCGAGGATTTCCTCGGGCTCGGCCGCGAGTTCTTCCCGGCGCGGGGGCTTGCGCTCGACCGGAGCCGCATTGCGCAACTGGTCGTCTTCGCGGGGGGCACGGTTATCGGTTCCTTCAGGGCTGCGGCGACGACGGCGTGCAGTGGTTTCGGTCGGACGGGCATCTGCGGTCTCAGCGGTCTCCGACTTGCGCTCCGCACGCTCCGGACGCTCGGTGCGCTCGGGCCGTTCGGTGCGCTCAGCCCGTTCCGGACGCTCGGCCTTTTCACCTCGCTCGGTGCGCGGGCGGCGGTCGCCCTCGGTGCGTTCAGGGCGGTTGCGGCGGTTACGACCATTGCGGCTGTCACTACGATTGCTTTCGCGTTGCGGCTTGCGCTCGGTCGTCGGGGTTGCGGCTGGCTTCTGCTCTTCGCTGGTGGCCGGCTCGTCATTGGCGAACAGGCGAACCAGCGAGCGAATCATGCCCTTGAACAGACCGGGCTGGGTCTCGTGAATGGTCTGGGTTGCCGCGATAGGAGCGACCGGAGTAGGGGCCGGTCGGGTGGGCGCAATACTCTTGACCGCAGCTTCCTGACGAACTACGGCACGAGTCTGGCTGACCGGGATCGGTTCTTCGACTTCTGCGTGCGAGGTCATGGTGTAGCTGGTTTCGCCACTCAAAACCGACTCGTGGTCGTCGCGCAGGCGCTGGACGTCGAAGTGCGGGGTTTCCATGTGCTCACTGGGCAGAATTACCAGCCGTACGTTGGTGCGACGTTCGGTCTTGGCCAGTGCCTCACGCTTTTCGTTGAGCAGGAAGGTGGCGACGGCGATCGGCACGTGGGCGCGTACTTCTGCAGTGCGCTCCTTGAGCGCTTCTTCCTCGATCAGGCGAAGTACCGACAGCGAAAGCGATTCGACGTCACGAATGGTGCCGCGGCCGTTACAGCGCGGGCAAACGATCCCGCTGGTCTCGCCAAGGGAAGGACGCAAACGCTGGCGGGACATTTCCAGCAGGCCGAAACGGGAAATCCGACCAACCTGGACCCTGGCGCGATCAGCTTCAAGGCTTTCGCGCATGCGATCTTCCACGGCGCGCTGGTTCTTGGCCGGTGTCATGTCGATGAAGTCGATCACGATCAGACCGCCGATGTCGCGCAGGCGCAGTTGGCGGGCGATCTCCTCGGCCGCTTCCAGGTTGGTCTGGAGCGCGGTTTCCTCGATGTCGCCACCCTTGGTGGCTCGGGCTGAGTTGATGTCGATGGAGACCAGTGCTTCGGTGTGATCGATGACGATGGAGCCGCCGGAAGGAAGCTTCACTTCCCGCTCAAATGCGGTTTCGATCTGACTTTCGATCTGGAAACGGTTGAACAGCGGCACGCTGTCGTCGTACAGCTTTACCTTGCTCGCGTATTGCGGCATGACCTGGCTGATGAAGTTCAGTGCTTCTTCCTTGACGGTCTCGCTGTCGATCAAGACCTCGCCGATATCCTGGCGCAGGTAGTCACGGATGGCACGAATGATGACATTGCTTTCCTGATAGATCAGGAAGGTGCCGCTGCGCTCGGAGGAAGCGGTCTTGATCGCCTCCCACAGTTGCAGAAGGTAATCCAGGTCCCATTGCAGTTCCTCGGCGCTGCGGCCCAGGCCGGCGGTTCGCACGATCATGCCCATGTCGGCGGGCACGTTGAGGCTGTTCAGGGCTTCGCGCAGTTCGTTGCGCTCTTCACCCTCGATGCGACGGGAGATACCGCCGGCACGTGGGTTGTTCGGCATCAGGACCAGATAGCGACCGGCCAGGCTGATGAAGGTGGTCAGGGCGGCGCCCTTGTTGCCGCGCTCTTCCTTGTCGACCTGGACGATCACTTCCTGGCCTTCCTTCAATACTTCCTTGATGTTGACGCGGCCTTCGGGCTGCTTGGAGAAGTATTCGCGGGATATTTCCTTGAGGGGGAGAAAGCCGTGACGTTCGGAGCCGAAGTCGACGAAGGCTGCTTCGAGGCTGGGTTCGACGCGGGTGATACGGCCTTTGTAGATGTTGGCCTTTTTCTGCTCACGCGCCCCGGACTCGATGTCCAGATCATAGAGGCGCTGGCCATCTACCAGGGCGACGCGCAACTCTTCGGGTTGAGTTGCGTTGATCAGCATTCTTTTCATGAAGTACCGTTGTGTTCCAGAGCTACCCGGAAAACACGAGTACGGCACCCACGACTCATCCGCTAGGTGTCAGGTGTGTTTCTGCTTGGGCCAACCTTGCCCTTGTTCAGAGTTCATAACGCTGCATGTGGCAGCGATTTCAATCTGTGGCGAGTACAGAGAAACGTAACTTTAGGGAGGAATCAGCCGGACTGGGAACGGGGACACGCTTATGGCAAGTGTCAGCGCTCGTCACATGATCCTGAAGCTGTGCATCTCCACCTAAACACTTACCCGTTTGAATCGGGTGCCGCTCATCGCTTTTCAGGGAGCGGGTTAATATTCTGCTTGCCAATACGCAAGCAGGTTTCGATCATGAGGCGCGCCGGCTGGTATTCGGCTCAGGCAGTGCCTCCATGACGGTGTTTCTAGGGATACTTGAAGGCTTTTTCGGGCCAATTCCCCGGCTGCAAACAAAGCAGCTCGCCGGACTATATCAGCATTTTTTAAGTGCTTCAATTGCATGAAAAATTGTATCATGCGCCCATGACTAGCCCCGTATCCGAACCGACCTCCAGCGTGCAGCTCGATGTGATCTCCGAGGAGATTGCAGGGCAGCGTATCGACAATTACCTGCTAACCCGTCTCAAGGGCGCTCCACGCACGCTCATCTACCGTATTTTGCGCAAGGGTGAAGTGCGGGTGAACAAGGGGCGGATCAAGCCGGACTACCGGTTGCAGGCCGGCGACGCGGTTCGCATTCCGCCAGTTCGGCTGCCTGCCCCGAACGAGCCGGCTCTGGTGGGGCAGGGCATCCTAAATGCGCTCGAATCCAGCATCCTTTATGAGGACAAGGCGCTGATCGTGGTCAACAAGCCCGCCGGGCTTGCTGTGCATGGTGGCAGCGGCCTGGATTTCGGCGTGATCGAGGCGATGCGTCAGCTGCGACCGCAGTGCGATCAGCTCGAACTGGTACATCGTCTGGATAGGGATACCTCCGGTTGTCTGATGATCGCCAAGCGGCGCAGCATGCTTCGGCATCTTCATGCTGCGCTGCGTGGCGATGACGAGGCTGACGGCGTCACCAAATGCTACATCGCGCTGGTGCGTGGTCGCTGGCCCGGATCGGTACGCCGGGTACACGCCCCGCTAATGAAAAACAATCTCCGTTCTGGAGAGCGAATGGTGGAAGTAAGTCCCGAGGGCAAGGAGTCGCTGACCGAGTTCAGCGTGCTGCGACGCTTCGGTGATTTCGCCACGCTGGTCGAGGCCCGGCCCATTACTGGGCGAACTCATCAGATCCGCGTGCACGCCAAGCATGCAGGGCATCCGATTGCGGGCGATCCCAAGTATGGCGATGACGAGTTTTCGCAAAGGGTTCGGGCGCTGGGCGGAAAGCGCCTGTTTCTCCATGCGGTTTCGCTCGCGGCCGAGCTGCCGGATGGCAGTCGTCTTGAGGTTCGTGCTGAACCCGGCGCAATGTGGGATTCGACCCTGGCCCGGCTTGCCGCCGATGAGTGACGTCCATCTGCTGATTTTCGACTGGGATGGCACCTTGTCCGACTCGGTCGGCCGTATTGTCCAGACCATGCAGTACGCTGCGGATGCCGTGGGGCTTGCAGTGCCTGGGGAGCAGGCGGTACGTGACATCATCGGCCTGGGGTTGCCGGAGGCGATCGCGGCGCTGTTCCCCGAGCTAGAGGATCCGGCCGTCGCCGAAGCGCTGGTTCGTGCCTATGCTGCGCAGTATATTGCTCTGGAAGAAACTCCTTGTTCGCTGTTTCCCGGAGTGCTCGAGGCGCTGGACTCGCTTCGCAGCGCGGGATTTCTGCTGGCAGTCGCTACCGGCAAGAGTCGCCGAGGTCTCGATCGGGTGCTTCGTCAGCATGGGCTGCTGACCTACTTCGATGCGACCCGCTGCGCGGATGAAACCGCCAGCAAGCCAGACCCGCTCATGCTATGGCAAATACTCGCCGAGCTATCGGTTGATCCGAATCAGGCGGTCATGCTTGGTGACAGTCAGCACGATTTGCTGATGGCTGCCAACGCAGGTCTACGCGGATTCGGAGTCGCCTTCGGTGCACAGTCCGCGGAACACTTGCTGCGCCACGGCGCCGCCTTCTGTGTCGAGAATTTCTGGCAGTTTCACGATTGGGCGCTGCCGCGTTTTGGCGCCCGCCGTTCAGTCGAGGTGTAAAGATGCAATCTGATGAGTGGACTCAGGGTCCAATGCGGTCACGGGAAGACGAGCAGCGCGCCAGAGAGGATGCCAAGGCCTGGCGCTTGCTGGAAACGACGCTGCAGGCCTCGATAGTGGAGCAGCGTCGCTCGCGGCGCTGGGGAATCTTTTTCAAGACGCTGACCTTCGCCTATCTGTTCTTCGCGATCATGCTGTTTTCGCCAATGGGTGGCCTTGGTGAGGGCAAGGGTGCCAACAGGCCGCATACTGCGATCGTGGAGTTGCGCGGTACCATCGCCGACCTGCAGGAGGCCAGTGCCGATAACCTGGTAACCAGCCTGCGTCGTGCTTTCGAGCACGAGAACACGCGCGGTATCGTGCTGAGGATCAATAGTCCTGGCGGCAGTCCGGTACAGTCGGGCTATGTGTACGACGAGATCAAGCGGCTCCGCGCCAAGCATCCCCAGATCAGACTGTATGCGGTCATCGCGGACATCGGCGCGTCCGGCGCCTACTATATCGCTGCTGCAGCCGATGAGATCTATGCCGACAAGGCCAGCCTGGTAGGCTCCATCGGCGTCACCGCGGCTGGCTTCGGATTCGTCGAAACGCTCGACAAGCTGGGTGTCGAGCGACGCACCTATGCCGCTGGCGAGCACAAGACATTTCTCGACCCGTTCCAACCGGAGCGGGATGACGAGCGTGCGTTCTGGCAGGGTGTTTTGGATCGCACGCACCGACAGTTCATCGAGCAGGTCAGGGCCGGAAGGGGCGACCGCCTGAGCGACAATCCGGATATTTTCACCGGGCTGATATGGTCGGGCGAGCAGGCGCTGGAGCTGGGTCTGGTCGACGGACTTGCCAGCACTTCGACGGTCGCTCGTGACATTATTGGTGCGGAGCATACGGTCGATTTCACATATCGTGAGTCGCCGTTCGTGCGCTTCACACGCCAGCTCGGCACCAGCATCGGCAACGGCGTCGCGACCCAGCTGGGTCTGAATGGCGGGATGCCGGCTTTGCGCTGAGGGTCCGCTGCAGGGAGTCTCAGGGTATCGTGACTCCCTCGTTCGCGAGCATGCTGCATAGCCTGATCAGGGGTAGTCCGATCAGGCTGTTGGGATCGTCGCCACGCAGTGCCTGGAACAGGCTGATGCCAAGCCCCTCCATTCGGAAGCTGCCGGCGCAGTCATAGGGGCGCTCGCGCTCGAGGTAGCGCTCGATGGTGGAATCTGCCAGCTCGCGAAAGATTACCGTGAAGGGTTCGCTGGTCAGTTGGTAGCGCCCAGTGGCGCTGTCGAGCAGGCACAGGCCGGTAACGAACTCCACGCTCCTGCCGCTGCAGCGGCGCAGTTGTTCGCGAGCCCGAGTATGGTCGCCGGGTTTGCTCACCGGCTGCCCGTCCAGCGTGAGTACCTGGTCTGAGCCGATGATCAAGTGGTCCGGAAAGCGTTTGGCAAGGGCTCTGGCCTTGCTCAGTGAAAGGCGTTCGGTCAGCGCTCTGGCCGCTTCGCCTGGATGCGCGGTTTCATCTATGTCTGGCGCTGCGTAGTCGAAGGGAAGGCCCAGTCGCGCCAGAAGCTCCCGCCGGTAGGCTGATCCGGAGGCGAGGACGATGTTACGCATGATCTTTCCTTATATGCTGTGGCGAGCAGAGGGTTTTGCTACATTCTATAGTGTTTCGTCGAATGGCAGCCGGCGTCAGGGTATTTTTCTCAAATAGCTTTTGACAGCGAGGGCTCGCCTCCCTAGAATTGCGCGCTTATGTCTGGACCCATACCCGCACACATCGAACCACGGCGTCTGATAGACCGCAACATCGTCCTCAACGGGACCGTGCCGGCTGACAGAATGCCCCGCCTGAGCGCCCTGCTGGATGCGCCGGCTGGCGATGTCCAGGTCGAACTGTCGTTCGCCCGGGATGAGCAGGGCCTGAGCACCATGCACGGTCATTATCAGGTCGAGGTTGCGCTGATTTGTCAGCGCTGCCTGGAGCAGGTGATGGTGCAGCTCGATAGCGAATGTGATGTGGCGTTTGTGGGTAGTGACGAGGCGGCCAAAAACCTGCCCGGTTACTACGAACCCGTAATTCTGGATGAAGACAAGCTCGATCTGCACGCGCTGATCGAAGACGAACTCTTGCTGGCTCTGCCGGCCGTTCCCATGCATCCGATGGACACCTGTCAGCATCCGCCCGGATACGAGCCCGACGAAGCGGAGCCGGAGGAAGAGGCCGAGAAGCCCAATCCTTTCAGCGTGCTGGCCAAGTTGAAACGCGATACCTGAGCTTAGGAGCTTAAAGTCATGGCTGTACAGCAGAACAAAAAGTCCCGTTCCGCGCGCGACATGCGTCGTTCCCACGATGCCCTGTCCGCACCTGCGCTGTCCGTGGACAAGACCACTGGCGAGACTCACCTTCGTCACCACGTCTCCCCGGATGGTTTCTACCGCGGCCGTCAGGTGGTAAACAAGGACAACGACGAATAAGTCTTGTCCACGTCAGTCCGCCTTGCGATTGATGTGATGGGCGGGGACTTCGGTCCCCGCTGCATTATCCCCGCCGTTGCCCGCAGTCTCGCTGCTCTCCCCGAGCTCGAGGTTGTTCTGGTCGGATCTGCCGATCCGCTGGAGTCTCTTGTTCAGGAGCATGCGCTCCCGGTCTCTCGTGTCCGCGTCGTTCCCTGTTCCGAAACCATTCTCCCCGACGATTCGCCGGCTGCCGTCCTGCGTGGCAAGCGTGATGCTTCCATGCGCCTGGCCATCGAGCAGGTAAGGGATGGCACTGCTGACGGTTGTTTGAGCGCCGGTAGTACTGGTGCACTGATGGTGCTTTCCAGGTCGATCCTGGGCACTCTGGATGGCATCCAGCGTCCGGCAATCATGGCCGCGCTGCCAGTTTATGGCAAAGGTTGCCATGTGCTGGATCTGGGCGCCAACGTCGACAGCAGCGCCCGACAGCTTTTCGAGTTCGCCATAATGGGGGCCGAAGCGGTCAGCGAGCTGACTGGTATGCAGCGGCCTCGGATAGGGTTGTTGAACATAGGCAGTGAGGTTCACAAGGGGAGTGTCCGGGTTCGGGAAGTGTCCGAGTTGCTGCGTCAATGTGCAGATCTCAATTACATCGGCCACATAGAGGGCGACGGTCTGTTCAAGGATCAGGCTGATGTAGTGGTGTGCGACGGCTTCGTTGGCAATGTGGTGCTCAAGGCCAGCGAGGGGTTGGCCAGCTATTTACAGGAAGAAACCCGTCGTGCACTTGCGAGCAACCATCTGCTGCGGCTCATGGCGCCTCTGTTGCGTCGGGCACTGAAACCCGTGCGTGATCGCCATGATCCAAGACGGTACAACGGCGCCAGTCTGCTGGGTCTGAATGGAGTGGTGGTGAAAAGCCATGGCGGGGCAGATCAAGCGGCTTTCGAGGCAGCGATCGCCTATGCTGCTCAGGCCGCCCAGGCCCGACTGCCTGAGCGTATTGCCAGTCGGCTGGCCGCACATCAGGCTTTGCGCCTGTGACCCCGCCGCGATACCTGACATCAAACCGGCACAGGTTTCGCTCGAAAATCTTGGTATTTCGATAAATAAAGCTACGAGGAAGGCTGAATGACAACAAACCTCGCGTTCGTATTTCCTGGCCAGGGGTCCCAAACGGTTGGCATGCTCGCCGACCTGGCTGCGCAATATCCCGAAGTGCTCGATACCTTTGCTGAAGCCTCTGCAGCCCTCGGGTACGATCTGTGGAAACTTTGCCAGGATGGGCCGGAAGCGGATCTCAATCGCACCGATCGTACTCAACCGGCCATTCTCGCGGCATCCGTGGCGCTCTGGCGCCTCTGGTGCGCGCAGGGGGGCGCGCGTCCGGCGTTCGTTGCTGGACACAGTCTCGGCGAGTACTCGGCACTGGTTGCTGCGGGAGTGCTGGGTTTTGCCGATGCCGCGCGTCTGGTCGAGCGCCGCGGTCAGTTGATGCAGCAGGCGGTTCCGGCGGGAGAGGGTGCCATGGCTGCGATACTTGGCCTGGGTGACGAGCAGATCATCGAGCTCTGCGCCCAAGTTGCGCAAGGAGAAGTAGTCAGTGCGGTGAACTTCAACGCGCCGGGTCAGGTCGTGATCGCCGGAAAGGCGGCCGCGGTCGATCGTGCAATCGAAGCCTGCAAGTCCGCGGGTGCCAAGCGTGCGATCGCGCTGCCGGTCAGCGTGCCGTCCCACTGCACCCTGATGAAACCTGCTGCCGAGCAATTGGCCGAAGATTTTGCCGGACTCGACTGGAGCGCTCCGCAGATCACTCTGGTGCAGAACGTTACCGCGCGTCCGGCTTCCGACCTTGCTGCGCTGCGGGCGTTGCTGGTCGAGCAGCTCTATAGCCCGGTACGCTGGGTGCAGAGCATCGAATATCTTGCAGAACAGGGTGTGACCGAACTGGTGGAATGTGGTCCCGGCAAGGTGCTGTCCGGACTGAACAAGCGTTGTGCCAAGGGCGTAAATACGCATTCACTCGAAGGCGCTGCCGGGTTTGCCGCTGCGCTCGAGCAACTGAATCAGGGAGGCTGAGCCATGAGTCTGGAAGGAAAAGTAGCATTGGTCACCGGGGCGAGTCGGGGCATCGGCCACGCCATTGCGCATCAGCTGGCCGCGCAGGGCGCAATCGTGGTTGGGACGGCCACCTCCGAAAGCGGTGCCCAGGCGATTTCCGATCGCCTGGCCGAAGCGGGTTTCAAGGGCGCCGGCCTCAAGCTTGACGTGCGTGATTCGGCATCGGTTTCGGCAGTCCTGGACGAGGTGACCAGTCGCTTCGGTGCGCCGGCGGTGCTCGTCAACAATGCCGGCATCACGGGTGATAACCTCCTGATGCGCATGAAGGACGACGAATGGGACGACATCATCAATACCAATCTCGGTTCGGTGTACCGTCTGTCCAAGGCCGTGCTGCGGGGTATGACCAAAGCCCGCTGGGGGCGTATCATCAACATCAGTTCGGTGGTTGCCGGCATGGGTAATGCCGGCCAGTCCAATTACGCCGCGGCCAAGGCGGGGATGGAAGGCTTCACTCGGGCCCTGGCCCGCGAAGTCGGCTCCCGGGCGATCACGGTCAACGCCGTGGCGCCGGGTTTCATCGATACCGACATGACCCGCGCGCTGACCGATAGTCAGCGTGCCGTTATGCTCGAGCAGATCCCCCTGGGGCGTCTCGGGCAGGCTGAAGAGATCGCGGCGGTAGTCGGTTTCCTGGCGAGCGAACCGGCAGGCTATATTACCGGCGCAGTAATTCCGGTAAATGGCGGCATGTTCATGAGTTGAACAGGTAGTCACGCTCGGACTATGCGGCTATGCTTCGCCCAAGCTTTTGCGTGACATCGGAGTGGGACCCAGGTCCCGCCGTTTGAGGTAGATACTATTCGCGCTTGAAAGAACGCAAATTGTTTCTATAAACTACCCGCAGTCCGGCTTCTCGGAACTGCAAATAGGAGTGAGAACAAGGTATGAGTACCATCGAAGAACGCGTCAAGAAAATCGTTGCCGAGCAGCTCGGTGTGAAGGAAGAAGAAGTGACCAATAGCGCTTCTTTCGTTGAAGATCTTGGCGCTGACTCCCTCGACACCGTCGAGCTGGTGATGGCTCTCGAAGAAGAGTTCGAGACCGAGATTCCGGATGAAGAAGCCGAGAAGATCACCACCGTTCAGGAAGCTATCGACTACGTGAACGCGCATCAGAAGTAAGCGCCTCGCCTGTCGTCAGGTTCAAAAAAAGCCGCAGCTCGAGTCGAGACTGCGGCTTTTTTCTTTTCTGTAGATGTCGAACCGTAAAGCGTCGTTGCGCTTTCGAGTTGCCGGCGGGCGGCTTTATGCGGACAATACGCGGGTTTTCAGGCGGCCATGGGCCGCGCCGGCATATTCGAGAGCAGAAATAAGGAGTTTCCTGTGTCGCGCAGACGCGTCGTGGTAACCGGCCTGGGCATGCTGTCACCCCTGGGTAACACCGTGGATAGTAGTTGGGATGCAGCTCTGGCAGGCAAGAGCGGCATCGGCCCTATCGAGCATATGGACGTCAGTGCGTTCGGCACTCGCTTCGGCGGATCGATTCGCGACTTCGATATCGAGCCCTATATGGCGCCGAAAGAGGCCCGCAAGCTCGATCTGTTCATCCAATATGGCGTCGCAGCCTGCATACAGGCACTTCGCGATTCAGGTCTTGAAGTCACTGACGAGAATCGAGACCGTATCGGCGTTTCGATGGGGTCGGGAATCGGCGGGCTGACCAATATCGAGAAAAATCACGAACTGCTGCTGAACAGCGGCCCGCGGCGTATTTCGCCGTTCTTCGTTCCTGGCTCCATCATCAACATGGTCGCTGGCTATCTTTCGATCCAGTACGGTTTACAGGGCCCGAACTACGCACTGACCACCGCGTGCACTACTGGCACTCACAGCATTGGGATGGCAGCACGCAACATCGCTTACGGCGAGGCCGATGTGATGATTGCCGGTGGCTCGGAGATGGCTACCAGTGGCCTCGGTCTCGGCGGTTTCAGTGCCGCCCGGGCGCTTTCGACACGCAATGAGGATCCGCAGGCGGCGAGCCGCCCGTGGGACCGTGATCGTGATGGCTTCGTGCTGTCCGATGGTGCCGGCGCGATGCTGCTCGAGGAGTACGAACAGGCCAAGGCACGCGGCGCGAAGATCTATGCCGAGTTGATCGGTTTCGGTATGAGCGGCGATGCGTTTCACATGACAGCTCCTCCGGAAGACGGTCGCGGTGGAGCACAGTGCATGCGCAACGCGCTGCGCGATGCAGGCGTCAATCCCGATGCCGTGGGATACATCAACGCCCATGGAACATCGACCATGGCCGGCGACCTCGCAGAGACCCGGGCGGTCAAGTCCGTATTCGGAGATCATGCTGGCCGGCTGGCGATCAGTTCGACCAAGTCCATGACCGGTCACCTGCTCGGCGCGGCTGGTGCTGTCGAGGCTATTTTCAGTGTCCTCGCTCTTCGCGATCAGGTAGCGCCGCCCACCATCAATCTGGACAATCCCGACGAGGGATGCGACCTGGACTACGTCGCGAACCAGGCTCAGCAGCGCCCCCTGGAGGTCGTGGTATCGAACTCCTTCGGGTTCGGTGGCACCAACGGCAGTCTGGTCTTCCGTCGTCACGGATGACCTGAATCTCATGCCAGCCGCGACGCCCACAGCCTGCCTGGTCAACGGTATAGCGACCAGCCAACTGGCTGTTCAGGATCGGGGGCTGGCCTACGGCGACGGCCTGTTCGAGACCATGCGCGTGGTCGAAGGCAGGCTGCCGTTGGGGGATTATCACTTCGCTCGGCTCGAGCTCGGCGCGCTCCGCTTGCGCATGCATGCGGACATCCCGTTAATTCGCGCCGAAGCGGAGCAGATGGCTCGATCCGCAGGCGACGGCGTCCTCAAGCTGATCCTGACCCGTGGCCTCTCGCAGCGTGGTTATGCGCTGCCGACTGATCCCCGGTTCACCCGCATTCTGCTCGCTGCACCGGCGCCCAGCTATCCGCCGGAGCGCGCCCTCGACGGGATCAGCCTGTTTCCCTGTACGACTCGTCTGGGACTCCAGCCACTGCTCGCTGGCATCAAGCATCTTAACCGGCTCGAGCAGGTGCTGGCCCGTGCTGAATGGCAGGGCGATGCCTTTGCTGAAGGGCTGATGCGCGATTGGCAGGGCAGGGTAATCGAGTGCACCATGAGCAACATCTTTGTGCATCTGGATGGAACCTGGGTCACGCCGAGCCTTGATGAGAGTGGGGTGCAGGGTGTTATGCGTGACTTTCTGATAGACCGTCTCGCTGCAGGAGGCCTTCGGGTTGTGCAGCGGGACTTGAGTCTTGAAGAGCTTCACGCGAGCAGTGAGGTGTTCTGCTGTAACAGCATGTTCGGGGTGTGGCCTGTCGTGGCCCTGGAGAATAAACGCTGGGGAGTCGGGGCTCAAACTCGAGCGGTACAAGCTATCGCAGCGCAGGTATTTACGTGAAGCGTTTTATAAGATTCATTCTTTTACTCATTGTTTTTGCAGGCCTAGCTGCGGCGGCCGTGCTGGCGGGCGGCTACCTGGTGATGCAGGCAACACTGGATCAGGAGTTGCGCATCGAGGTCGCGGACACGCTTGATGTACCTCCTGGCAGCAGCCCTGCCAGGGTGCTCTCCGACATGGAGCAACGGGGGGTACTGGTACGCTCCGGCTGGCTGCGCAGATACTGGCAGTGGCGTATGCCGCCGACAGTGTTGCAGGTAGGCGAGTACAGCTTGCGGCCGGGTATGACCGCCAGGGATGTGCTGGGCATGCTGCATCGCGGCGAGGTTCTACAACGGACGGTAACCCTGGTCGACGGTTGGAACTTCAACCAGTTCCGCCAGGCGCTTGCACGCGCTGAACGGCTGCAGCAAACGCTTCCTGCGGATATGCCGATCGACCAGGTCATGGCAGAGCTCGGCCTTGAGGAGGATCATCCGGAAGGACTGTTCTTCCCTGATACCTATCAGTACACCCTGGGAATGAGTGATCGAGACATTCTCCTGCGCGCCTATCAGCGAATGCAGGATGTACTTGCACGAGTATGGGAGCAGCGCGCGGAAGACCTGCCGATCAGCACACCCTACGAGGCGCTGATTCTGGCCTCGATCATAGAGCGCGAAACCGGGGTGCCGCACGAAAGGGACGAAATCGCAGGCGTTTTCACACGACGCCTGCAGATCGGCATGCGGCTGCAGACTGATCCTACGGTGATCTATGGCATGGGCGATGCCTATCAAGGTCGCATCAGGCGCGAGCATCTGCGCCAGCCAACGCCGTACAATACCTACGTCATTGACGGATTGCCGCCGACTCCCATTGCCATGCCTGGTCGGGAAGCGCTACTGGCTGCAGTAAATCCCAAGCCTGGCACAAGCCTGTATTTCGTCGCCAGGGGAGATGGATCACACGTATTCTCGGACAACTTGCAGGACCATAATCGCGCGGTTCGTCATTATCAGATCGAACAGCGCGCGAAGAACTATCGATCCAGCCCCGCGCCGATACGCCGGGAACCGTCGGCCGAGGCCGATCCGCAGCCCGAGGAGGCGCAGCCTTGAACGGATGCTTCATCACCTTCGAGGGGCCTGAGGGCGCCGGGAAGTCGACCAATCTCAAGATTTTTGCCGAACTGCTGAGGGCGGGCGGCTGCGATCCTCTGCTCACTCGGGAACCTGGCGGCACCCCCATTGCGGAGGGCATTCGGGAGTTGCTGCTTGCCCATCATTCGGAGCAGATGGATGGTGATGCCGAGCTGCTGCTGGTTTTCGCTGCCCGCGCGCAGCATCTCAACCGGCTGATCATTCCTGCTCTGGCCTCCGGCCGGGTGGTTATCAGCGATCGCTTCACCGATGCGACCTATGCCTATCAGGGCGGCGGTCGCGGTATCGACGCCCGGCGTATTGCTCAGCTCGAAGACTGGACCCAGGGGGCGTTGCGTCCCGACCTGACCCTGGTACTGGACGTGCCGGTCGAGTTGGGCATGCAGCGCGCCCGCGCGCGTAGCGCGCTGGATCGGTTCGAATCCGAACAGACAGCATTCTTCGAAGCAGTGCGCGATACTTATCTCAAGCGCGCGGCCGCAGTGCCGGAGCGGTACCGTGTGGTTGACGCGAGTGGCGACCTCGAAAGCGTACGGCAGGCCCTCGAGCCGATTGCCGCATGGGTCCTGGAGCGCTGGCGTGGCTGATCCGGCCAGCCAACCCTGCCCCTGGCACCGCGAGGCCTGGGCGGCGCTCGCCCAGCAACCGCGTCACGCCCACGCATACCTGTTGTGCGGCATCACGGGTATAGGCAAGCGCCGCTTCGCCAATGCATTCGCTGCCCGGTTGTTGTGCCTGTCTCCCGCCCATGGAATGGCCTGTGGCAGCTGCCGGAGCTGTGCATTGCGTCAGGCCGGCAGCCATCCGGATTATCTGGAAGTGGCGCCGGAGGAGGAGGGCAAGGCAATCCGGGTCGATGCCATTCGCCAGTTGAGTGAGTTCCTTGCCCAGACTGCCCAACAGGGTGGCCGCAAGGTGATTCTGTTGCAGCCGGCGGAAGCCATGAATCTGAACGCCGCCAACGCGCTGCTGAAATCCCTCGAGGAGCCGGCAGGCGATGCCCACCTTTTGCTGGTCAGTGATCAGCCGAGTCGCCTGCTGCCGACCATTCGTAGCCGGTGTCTGGTCCAGGCGCTGCCCAGTCCTGGCCCCAGGGAAGCCGCTGACTGGCTCGCCGAGCAATTGCCCGAACTCGAAGACGTGCAACGCGCTGCGCTGCTCAATATGGCCGAAGGTGCCCCCCTGATGGCCCTCAACCTTCATCGCCAGGACGCCCTCGGCTGGCGGGCGCTGGTCGTCGATCAGATCAAGGGGTTGCTGAAGAATCAGACCAGCCCATCCCAGGTTGCGGACAAGTGGTCAGCGGTGCCGCTGGAGCTTCTGGTCGACTGGTTCTGTGGTTTCACCATGGATCTCCTCAAGCTTCGTCTAGGTGCGGTTCAGGAGCCCGCCAGCCAGGATATGGACAAGGTACTCGGCTACATGGCGCAGCGTGTCGAGTTGCCGGAACTGCTCACCTGGCAGAGCTGGCTGGTCGAACACCGGGGCAAGATTCTTGGAAAAGCCAACCTGAACCGTGCGCTTTTCATCGAATCGCTGTTGATACAGTGGAAACAGATGCTTGAAAGGCGTTAACCTCTCAAACGTGTACTCGACAGGGATCCAGCGACAATGAGCAATCCGACGGCACCGGGGCCGCGCAACGGTATCCTGTCCTTGACCATCAAGGACAAGTCCGTGCTCTATGCGGCGTATATGCCTTTCGTCAAACACGGTGGACTGTTCATCCCGACCAACAAGAGCTATCGGCCTGGCGATGAAGTCTTCATGCTGCTCAATCTCATGGATGAGCCGGAGAAGATTCCGGTGGCTGGCAAGGTCATCTGGGTGACTCCCAAGGGAGCCCAGGGCAACCGAGCGGCGGGTATCGGCGTTCAGTTCAGTGACCAGGACAACACCGCGCGCAGCAAGATCGAAACCTACCTGGCCGGGGCGCTCAAGTCAGACCGTCCGACCCATACCATGTAATATGCTGATCGATTCCCACTGTCACCTCGATCGTCTTGATCTGACACCCTATCAAGGCTCTCTGGATGCGGCACTCGATGCGGCCAGGCAGCGTGGTGTCTCCCGTTTCCTGTGCATCGGCGTCGATACGGCGAATGCGCCAACCGTTCGTGAGCTCGCCGAGCTTTACGACGACGTCTATTGCAGCATTGGCATCCACCCGCTCGATCTTGCCCGTGAAGAGCCCGCAGATTTGACCTGGCTGCTGGCAAATCTGGACCACCCGCGGGTGGTGGCGATAGGTGAAACCGGCCTGGACTATCATTACCAGCCAGAAATGGCGCGCCAGCAGCAGGCCTCGTTTGCATGCCACCTCGAAGCGGCTAAGCTTACCGGAAAGCCGGTGATCATCCATACCCGAGAGGCCCGCGCGGACACCCTTGCACTGCTACGTGAGGCTGCGCTGCCGCAGGCTGGTGTGCTGCACTGCTTTACCGAGGACTGGGACATGGCCCGCACAGCGCTGGACATGGGCTACTACATTTCATTCTCGGGTATCGTCACCTTTCGCAACGCAGAGTCTCTGCGCGAAGTCGCGCGTCGGGTGCCAGCCGATCGGATTCTGGTCGAGACAGACTCTCCCTATCTCGCTCCCGTTCCGTTTCGAGGCAAGTCCAACGAGCCGCAATACGTTTGTGAAGTCGCCCGGCATCTTGCCGAGCTGCGGGGGATGACCTTCGAGCAGTTCTGCCAGCAAACCTCTGACAATTTTATCCGTCTATTCCCTCTGGCTGCCTGAGCCACCACCCACGCTCCACACACAAGGCTAAAAAAAACCCGAATTCTGGGGCGAATTCGGGCCAAGACCATTAGGAGTGTTACAAGAGCAGTCGGTCTGCTCGCAGAAGTACCGTTCGGGGGAAACGGCGCTTCTGAACTCCAGTATCGGTCAGATCGTCAGGCTTTCAAGGCGATACGGCCGCCTTTTATAAACCCATTTGGAATACTTTTAACGAACGCTTATCGTGAACCGCTGTTACAGATGCCGCGGTTTCTGAGCGGTGCGTCTAGCGCGCGGCCTTGGCTCACGAGCTCGCTTTCGAAGCCAGAGTTTCTGCTTCAGCTCTCACCGGGCAATCCGCGATCGTTTGCGAATAATGAGTCAGCTCGTAACCAGTAATGGGCATTGGGTCATGAAATTGGCATAATGCCCGGTAGTTAGTCACATTCGGGTGGGTCATGCAGAAAGAATCACGCAAGGTTCGCGAGTTCCGACGGCGCGAGCAGGAAATTCTGGATACGGCGTTGCGGTTGTTTCTGGAGCAGGGTGAAGACAGTGTCACGGTAGAGATGATTGCCGACGAGGTGGGTATCGGCAAAGGGACCATCTACAAGCACTTCAAGTCCAAGGCAGAGATCTATCTGCGTCTGATGCTGGATTACGAGCGCGATCTTGCCGAGTTACTGCACTCCGAAACCATCGAGCGTGACAAGGAGGCGCTGGCTCGCGAGTACTTCGCCTTTCGTATGAGCGATCCTGATCGTTACCGGCTTTTTGACCGGTTGGAGGAGAAGGTCGTTAAAACCAATCAGATGCCCGAGATGGTGGAGCAGCTCCACGCTATCCGCGCCTCGAATTTCAACCACCTGACCGGCGTCATTCAGCAAAGGATCGACAACGGCAAGCTCGAGGACGTGCCGGCGTACTTTCACTATTGCGCCGCCTGGGCACTGGTTCACGGGGCGATGTCGATGTATCACTCGCCATTCTGGCAGGAAGTAATCAAGGACAAGGATGGCTACATGCGTTTCCTGACCGACATCGGCGTGCGCATGGGCAATCGCTCCAAGCGCCGCAAGGACGCTGAAACCCCGGTATCCAGCTGAGGTTTCGTAGCATGGGAGGGATGACCTTTTTGCGGAGCTACTGACTGCAAGGCTGCTCAGAGGAAACGGACATAGGCCCCGTAGGGCCTATGCACGACAGATCAAACAGGTTAGAGCGGCGCGTCCCAGTACACGCAGTTGTGATAGCGACCGAAACTGCTTGCCGGAGTCTGATAGGCTGCAGCGGGGTCCAATGCCATGACTGTGCGCGACTCGCGGTATGGGTCCCATCTCACGGCCTCGGCAGCCCCGTCCGTTTCATTAGGGTCGCCATATTTGGCAAAGTTGGTCCAATAGGTGGCCATGCGTTCAGCCAGTTCCAACTGCGCTTCGGTCGCTCCACGGTTCACCAATGTGGTTCGATTTGCCAGAACATACTGGATTTCAAAGGCGTGGGCCGCGCCCCAGCTGAAGCCTGGGTCGGCGGGCACTATGCTGGGTGCTGTACGGTCGACGAACCAGTACCCCCAGACAGGCACGTCACGCTGATCGAGCTGTACCCACTGCCGGGCATTTGGACAGTTGAAGCGCCAATCGGTCTGGATTGCCGCCAGTGCGAGTGGGTAGCGTGTCGCTGAGTCAGCAGTAGCCACTTCCTGTTCGACGACCCTTCCCAGGTAAGCGTTCGCTATCGCGGCTCGTTCAAACGGATTTTGATCCGTGATCAGCAGTGCCTCGACTCTCTCCAGATAATTTTCTTCGGTCGTTGGCGACGTGAGTTGCTGGATTCCCACAAACAATCTGCCTTCATCCTGGTTGCTGCCCAGGATCATGGGCACCGCATTCGGTAGGTTGGCGGTGAACGCCGCATCTATCGAGCGTGGCAGAATACCACCGCCGTGAACGGGGAGATAACTGCCTGCCTGATTCTCGATAATCGTGCGGACTGGCAGCTCGCGAAGGCAGCGACCGACGTCCAGGGCGTTCGCGCAACCGGTGGCGACAACGAAGGGATTACCAAAGGTCGCCTGGCCAGCAGCAAGCGATAGCTGTGCCGAATTGTAGGAGCCACTTTGCGAGATGGCCTTGTGGAACAGTCCGCTGGATGCGGGTGATGCGACCAGGCTCAGCACACTGTGTCCACCCGCTGATTCGCCGAAGATGGTGACGTTAGTTGGATCGCCGCCAAAACCACTGATATTGTCCTGGATCCAGCGAAGCGATTCCTGCTGATCCATGAGGCCATAGTTGCCGTAGGCTCCCTCAGCGTCGGCCAGGCTGACATGTGGAAGGAAGCCGAGCGCGCCAAGTCGATAATTGATGGTCACCACGACGACGCCTTTTTCGACCAGTTGCGCAGGCTCATAGGACGCACCGCCTGACCCCGTGGTAAGTGACCCGCCATGTATCCAGACCATTACCGGATAAGTCCCAGGTGCGGTAGGGGCATAGATGTTCAGGTTCAGGCAATCTTCATTGTAATTCAACTGACCGAAGGTGCCGCCGGGCTGGGCACAGGGCAAGCCGAAGGCGGTGCTCAGCTGAAGTGGCTCGGTGCGCACGGCAGGCGGCTCCGGCGCGGCGAACCGCTGTGGTTGCCCGGCATAGGGTATGCCACGAAAGACCCGCATGCCCATCAACTCGATACCGATCACTTCACCCTGAGCCGTGTCGACTGCCAGAGGATCGACAGGCGTCTCGGGGTCGGGTGAGGGTGATGAACCGTCATCGCCATCTGCCGGATCCTCCGTCGTCGGATCGCCAGTAGGAGGGGGAGCACTGGACGAACCACCACCGCCTCCGGACAGGCAGGCACTGAGGGTGGCAGCCATGATGGCGACCGCCAGCGTTTTCACCAAAGGGATTTCAAAAAGGGAATTCTTTTCGTTCATGCATAGTCATCCTTGTTGTTATCGTTCGCAAAGCCGCCTGGACCGCTCCACCTTGGTACAGTAGATGACCCGTGGTGAAAGCTGCGCTCACCCGTTTGGGTTAAGCCTTTTCACGCAGGGCGTCATGTTCATCTCCGACCAAACTGCGCGAAGCCAGAGAGCATCGGGTTCGGACGCGGGTTGTGCGCAGAGTCTGGATTATTCATCGATGGGGGCTTGAGGCAATCACAGTAGTGATTGTCGTCCGGGACCGGTGCGGCACCGCACTTACGGCACGGCAGGTATCTGAACCGCGCGCGCTATTCGCGGTCTGCTTTGCGTTGCGTTCATTTGCACGGAGGCCCGCTTGGCTATCACTCGACCTGTTACAGCGATATCACTGTCTTTCCTTGGACTATTGGTGCTCACCAGCCTTGCTCAGGCGCGGGAATACCGGTACACCGATGCCCATCTGCACTATGTCGACTTTTTTCAGGAAAGCGCCGGGATGGAGGAGTTGCTGGAAGCGATGGACGAAGCCCGCATCGACCATGCCATGATCGCCGGTATTCCTGTAGCCAAGAAATGGCACGAAAACGAGCCCAAGCGGCCTCGCTATTACGCTGGCGATGATGCCGGGGCCTATTGGTACAGCGCCACCGATGCGATCCTCGCCAACGCGCTTCTCGGGCTATCCGACTCCCAGCGCAAGCGCTTTCACCCTTTCCTGTCCGGCTTCAACCCCAATGACAAGAATGCCGATGCCCACATTCGCCGGATGCTCGAGATGTACCCAGGCCTATGGCAGGGTATCGGCGAAGTCTTCACGCGGCATGATGACCTTACCGCGCTTACCCATGGCGACGCGCCAAGAGCGAACAGTGAAGCCATGCTGAGGGTATATTTCCTTGCCGAAGAGTTCGATCTGCCGGTGATGGTTCACAGCAACATTACTTCAAAACGCGAACGCAACCCGTTGTATCTGCAGGAGTTCGAAGAGCCGCTTCGCAGGCATCCGAAGGTTCGCTTCATCTGGGCGCACGCCGGGACCAGTAAGGAGATTCACCGTCATCAGGAGAAGATGGACTTTATCCTTCCAACTCTTCAGCGGATGCTGGGCGTCTACCAGAACCTGTATATCGATCTGTCGTGGACCGTGCTCGAGCCTTACCTGCTGGACGACGAGGGCAAACCGGACCCCGATTGGGTGGCATTGGTAGAAAAGTATCCGGACCGCTTCATGATCGGTTCGGACGTGGTGGGACGGTTCGGTAATCAGGGAAGGAACCTGCAGGCGTTCGATCCGTTTCTTGACGCGTTGTCGGAGGATGTTGCAAGGAAGGTGGCGCGGGAGAACTTTCTGTCGATTCTGCCCAAAGGGGAGTAGGGCGACGGAGAACCGCCGCCCAGGAGGTTACAGCGCAGGTGTCCGAAGTGGCGGGTTGTCCCAGTAAGCGCACTGGTGAACGGTGCGGAAGTCGGCTACGTTCACCGCAGCCGGTGTGGGTGTATCCAGTCGCAGAATCTGGCCGTTCGCAGTGAATCGCGGCCATTCCACGGCTTCCGACGCTCCATCCGTACCATTCGGACCAATCGCCGGGTTGTCACCATACTTGGCAAAGTTCGTCCAGTAGCGGGCCATGCGGTCGGCGAGGGCCAGCTGCTGTTCGGTGGCACCACGCTCTTCCAGCGTTTCCGTGGAACTGAGCACGTATTGGATTTCGAACGAGTGCGAAGCGCCCAGCGGGAACGGCGATTCCAGTTCGCCCAGAATGCTCGGTGCGTTCACGTCGGTGAACCAGTAACCCCAGGTGTCGGCCCGGTTGTTCAGTAGCTCCCACTGCCGGTTGTTCGGGCAGTTGAAGCGCCAGTCGGTACCGATTGCGGAATAGGCGTTGAAGCGGCGCAGCGTTTCCAGCTCCGGAACAGGCACCGCCGGTTGCCGCACCAGATAGTAATCAGCAATCGCTGCGGCATCCAGCCCGCGAACGTCTTCTGAAAGTAGCTTGGCGACGGCAGCCTGATAATGCGCATCGGACGCAACGAAGGGCAGGGCACCCTCTTCGGCCGCCGCCAGTTCGAGCAGGCTGAACAGGGTTCCCTCGTTCAGGTTGCTGCCCATCAGCACGGGAACTTCATTGAGGTTTTCGCCACTGCTCAGGGCCGTGTTGATCGATACCGGCAGCGAGGTGCCCTGGCCGGTAACCGGTATGAAGGTGGAGACATTGGCTCTTGCTGGGGCTGCCAGCAGTTCCGCTACAGGCAGCTTGCGCAGGCATTCGAGTAGCGCGTCGTTGGCAACACCGGCACACTCGGTTTCCGCGATGACGGGCCCTCCGAAAAAGGCCTGCCCAAATACCAGGGGTACCTGGTCTCCGTTATACGACCCGCTCTGAACGATGGCCTTGTGGAACAGCCCCGCTGCACCGGGAGAGGCGAGCTGGCTCAGGACGCTGTGCCCACCCGCCGATTCGCCGAAGATGGTGACATTGTCCGGATCACCGTCGAACGCCGCAATATTGTCCCGCACCCACGTGAGCGCCAATTGCTGATCCTGCAGGCCGAAGTTGGCATCACCCAGAGCGGTGTGTGGGAGGAAGCCCAGCGCACCCAGTCGGTAGTTGAGGGTGACAACCACGACACCTTCCTGAACCAGTCGGGAGGGCTCGTAGCTCGGGCCTCCGGAGCCGTAGATGAAGGCGCCACCGTGAATCCACACCATCACCGGGTAGTCGCCGGGTTCGGTAGGACGGTACACGTTCAGGTAAAGGCAATCTTCATTGGTGCTGGCTTCGCCAAACGGACTGGCCGCCTGTGGGCAGGAGCTACCGAACTCGTCGGTCAATTCCAGCATGCCG